>CAJUOD010000176.1 GCA_910587875.1 uncultured Oscillibacter sp.
GGCGGGCTATTCATGAACTGAATGACCGGCTTCAGGTGGACAATTATATTTCCCTGAACGAGTTTTATGACGCCATCGGCTTGGAAGAATCGAAAACCGGAGAAATCCTCGGGTGGAATATCGGGAAGGGCTACATCCAGCTTGCCTTCAGTTCCGTGTTGGCGTCCGATCTGACGCCGTTTCCGGATACGCCCTGTCTGGCGATCGACTTCCGGGTGCCCCCGCAGTACGACTACGACCGGGGCTGGTGACGCGCGAAAAACGCACACGCTGTTATGGAGAACAATCCAAATAATTCATATTTTGAAAGGAGCAAAAACCATGGAAGAGAAGAATATGGTAGAGTTCGAGGATGTCGACAACGTCGATGAGATCGAGGAGACCGAGGAGAATACCCCGCGGCGTTCCGGGATCGGCACCTTCGGAGCCATGGCCATCGGCAGCGGCTTGACGCTGGGCGGAATCGCCCTGTTCAAGAAGTTGAAGAAAGTCATGGCTGCGAAGAAGGCCGCAAAGGAAGCTGCGGCGGAGACATCTGAGGTCATCGAGGTCGAAGTGGTCGAAACCACGGACCCTCATTCGGAAACCCAGGAGGAGCAGCCGGCAAAGTAAGAAGAACGAGAGGTTCGCCAAGGGAGAGTACCTATAACAAGGTGCTTTCCCTTTTGCTTTATATTTTCGGTGAGGATGGTATTTATGAACGATCTTGCGATTCTGCGGACGATACGGTGTTTCTACTATCCGGAGGAAAGGCTGTTCAGAACCGAGAACGGTGAGGTGATCCTGAATCTGTATCCGCTGGTTCCGCCCAGCATGATATTTATGTTCCGGCGCAATAAGCGGACTGTGAGCTATATGAACCACAAGTACCATATCAAGACAATTCTTTTATATCCGACAAAGGAGGCAGTGTAATGGCAGAAGAGTATCCGTCCAACTCCAATCGTGCGAAAAACGATAAGCCCGCCGCTCCCGAGAAAAAGGTAGAAGCGGTGGTGTCTGGCGGCGCCAAGACCCGGAAGAAGAGCGAGGCCAAGAAGCTCGCTGACACCTTCATCTCCGAGGATGCCAGCAATGTCAAAAATTATATTCTTGGGGATGTGCTGATCCCGGCTATCAAGAAGGCTGTCTGCGACATCGTGACCAACGGGATCGAGATGATCCTCTACGGTGAGACTGGACGGGCCAAAGGCAGCACCGTCAACTACTCGAAAATCTCCACCCGCCGGTATGATCGTTCTGGCGAGCGCCGGGACTATACGGTGTCGGCGCGGCGCGGTTTCGACTATGACGAGGTGATCGTCCCGAGCAGGGGCGAGGCTCAGAAAATCCTGGACTGTATGGACGAGGTCATCGCGCAGTATCGGTTCGTGAGCATCTTCGACCTGTATGAGCTGGCCGGTCTGGATGCGCCGTATACCTACGACAAGTATGGCTGGAGCGATATCAGCACCGCGAGGGTCCTCTCGGTTCGGGAGGGTTACCTCATTAAGCTCCCCCGCCCTGTTCCGGTGGATTGACCGTCTATGGAATACGGCTATCTGACACCCTACGGCTTTAAGGGCTTGGTCGACGGCAGATGGATGCTGTTTGCGACCGAATCCGAGTACCACGAATATTTGAAGGAGGAAGACCATGAAAAACAGTAATCTGGAGCTTATCGTCGGCATCGGCGTTGCCATCGCTGGGATGATCGGTATCGGCTACGCCATCGGCACTCGCTCCAAAATGAATACCCTGTGCGAGAAGCTGGACACGTCCATTGACAAGCTGTCGGATGACATTCCGGTTGATATTCCGGAGAAGCTGGTGTCTCGCGCCATTGAGAACGCCGTGCAACGGGAAGTGGCGGCTGCTGTGAAGCTGGCTACGAATGAGGTGGTTGCCGCGGCCGAGCGCGACATCCGCAAGGAAGTGAACGCTGAGGTGGAGCGGCAGTATACCGCAATCTCCGACGGGGTTACGGACGAGATTGCCGCCCGTGTCGCCCGCATCGACGAGGCCAAGCTTCGGAAAGAAGTGGTCGAGAAGGCCAAGAAACAGATCGCCGACAAGTTCGACGATAAGCTGGACGACCTTTTGGAGGAGTTCAATGGAAACCTTCAGAATGTCGGGAAAATCTACACTTCCATTGCCAAATCATTTACTAAGGAGGGTTAATCACCATGAAAAAGACTGAACTGACTGCTACCTTGAGCCGCACCGTAAATAAGGTCGGCCTCCAGATCAAGAAGAGGAGCCCCGAGATCCTGATCGTCGCCGGCGTGGTAGGCACCGTCACCAGCGCCGTTATGGCCTGCAAGGCCACCCTGAAGGTGGACGAGATCATGCGGGAGAGCAACGACACCATCGAGAAGGTCCACAAGGCCCGGAGCATGGATGGGCAGCCGTCCCCCAGCAACCCTGAGAAGGTCATCGAGTACACCGCCGATGACGCGAAGAGCGACTTGACCAAGGTCTATATCCAGACCGGCCTGAAGCTGGCTCACCTCTACGCCCCCTCTGTCATCCTGGGTGCTCTGTCCATCACCTGCTTCATTACGTCCCACAACATCATGCGCAAGCGCTGTGCCAATCTGGCGGCGGCATACGGCACCTTGGATACGGCCTTTAAGAAGTACCGCGAGCGGGTGGCAGAGCGCTTTGGTGAGGAAGTGGAGAAGGAGATCCGCTACAACATCAAGGCCAAGGAGATCGAGAAGACCATCGTGGACCCTGAGACCGGCGAGGAAAAGACTGTGAAGGAGACCGTCAAGGTCATGGACGGCGACCCTTCTTCGGTCAGTCCCTATGCTGTGGAGTTCAGCGAGAGCAACCCCAACTACTGCAAGGACCCCAATATGAGCTTTGCCTTCCTGCGGGCCCAGCAGCAGTATTTCAACGACCTGCTCCAGGCGAAGGGGCACGTCTTCCTGAACGAGGTTTACGACGCTCTGGGCCTCCCTCGTACCAAGGCTGGCGCTGTCGTCGGCTGGGTCTTCGACTCGGATGCGCCTGTGGGCGACAACTATATCGACTTCGGCATGTACACCGCGGACAAGGAGAAGGTGCGGGATTTCGTCAACGGCGTGGAGCCGACGATCCTGCTGGACTTCAATGTGGACGGAGTGATTCTGGACCTGATCGCAAGCCATCAGGCGATTGCGTAAAGGAGGCCGCCATGAACAAACGAATCGCTCATGGGATGATATTTGTTCCGTTGCTGTGTCTTCTGTTGGCCCTGCTCGCCTTCGCCCCTGTCTGGACATGGCAACATGACGCTCAGCCTCCCATCGAGGAGGCGGCGTCCGAGCCGGTGAAGACACCCTGCCCCCTGGAGTTGAACGACCTGGCTCCTCTTGTTAGCAAAGAGATATTTTATGCTCCATCTCCTTCGACGGCGGCGGAAACGACCCCCCCAGTGGAGGATTGGGTTTGTCCGCTTACGGACGAGGAGGTGGAGCTTATCGCTTTGCTTACGATGGCCGAAGCGGAGGGCGAATCCGAGTATGGGCAGCGCCTTGTGATCGACTCTGTGCTCAACCGGATGGATTCGGAGCACTTCCCTGATACCGTACATGGCGTAATCTATCAAAAGAATCAGTATTCATCTATGACTGGCGAACGCGTCACTCGCTGCTGGGTCAAGGAGGAATTGTGTGAGCTGGTGCGTTCCGAATTAAAGGAGAGGACTGACTATGATGTGGTTTTCTTCCGAACAGGACACTATCATCCCTATGGAACCCCATTATTCCAGGTCGGAGCCCATTACTTTTCCAAGTACGGATGAAAGGAGCGGATATCATGATGGACCATATGAGGACCCTTTTGAGTTACACCCTGGCGACGATGGCCGGGATCTGCTTCATCGGCGGGGTTGCCGTTCTGTCTGGCGGGAGGTGACGAACATGGACGGCTTGGCGAACATTATCTCGATGCTCGATTATGTACTCGATTCCCCGAGAAAACGGCATATCACTGGAGGTATTCTGCTGAGCGTTTCCATGCTTTTCGGCAGTCTGGCGCTGACTGTCATCACCCTGAAGAACGAGGAAAACATCATTGAGGAGGAACCCGAACATGAACAAGAAGAGTAGTCTTCTGGCGTTTATGCTGGGTATGGCCGTTGGCTCGGCCATCACCTGGCAGATGATCAAAGATCGGTACGAACGCCGTATCGAGGAAGACCGCAAATCGCTGGAAGCGATGTATTCGGCCAAGAAGATGACCGGGGCCGTAAAGCCCGAAGCCGCTGAGACGAAGCCGGAGGAGAAACCTGCCCCCGATCCCAAGGAGCTTGCCGAGCGGGCAAAGGACAAGCCCGACATCGGTGAGTACGCCAAGCGGCTCCAGGGCGAGGGCTACACCAACTATGCCGGTGGCGGACAGGTCATGGAGGTCAAGGAGCCGCCCAAGGCCGACGCCGTGGATATTCCCTACGTCATCTCTCCGGATGATTTTGGGGAATTGGACGGCTATGAGCGAATCAGCCTCACCTACTATGCCGATGGTGTGCTGGCCGACGAGGACAACGAACCGGTGGATGACATCGAGGAGATTGTCGGCGACGGTCTGGAGCACTTCGGCGAGTATGAGGAGGACTCGGTCTTCGTCCGCAACGACGCGAAGAAGTGCGACTATGAGATTCTCAGGGATCTGCGCACGTTTGCCGAGGTCGTCGCGAAATTTCGTTAAGGAGGTATAACTTTGACCAGAGACGAGTTGGTAAATCGGTACTTCGATTGGATGTACCAGCTCGTGGTCGACCGATATTC
>CAJUOD010000177.1 GCA_910587875.1 uncultured Oscillibacter sp.
CTGGCGTCATTGCCCCACTGCGCCGCATAGAGCTCTGCCAAGCCCCGGACAGAGCGTTCCTCCGCTTCGTCGCAGACGTTATAGGCCTCTCCCGCAGTTCCGTAAAAAAGAACGTCCAGCAACGCGTTTGTCGCATCTGACAAGTACAGGAAGGAACGGACCGCTGAACCATCGCTTTTCAAAATGATCCGTCCGTGCTCCTCGAGCTGCCGGATAAAGTCACCGTGCAGACGGCCGTCTGTCAGAGAGATCCCAGGCCCATACACCTGAACGGGCCGTGCCGTTACGCAGGGCAGACCGTGCTGTGCGTAGTAAAGGCTGCACAGAGTCTCCGCCCCACGCTTTCCGCTGGCATAGGCATTCCGCTGGTAGGTCCAATCGAGGCCGCCGAAATCCGTCTCTTTTTTGCGCCCCGTACCCTCCCCATAGACATCCACGCTGCTCAGCAGCAAAAATTTTTTACAGCGTTTTTCCAAGGCAAGCTCCAGCATATTCTGGCATCCATACACATTGATCTGAAAGGTATCTAACGCGCTCTCCCACCTGGACTGAAGCCCAACAGGACTGGCGGCGTGGATGCAGAGATTAATATCCCCATTCCAAACGACAGGCTTTCTCACGTCTTGGATAATGAGCTCCAGATTTGGATCACCTATGTACGGAGCAAAACGTGCCTCTGCATTCTTCTGGTTCCTGCACAGGGCCAATATCTTCGTATCTTCGCCATTGCGCCGGTTGTTTTCCAACACAAGGTATACTAAGTAAGACATCAAAAAACTGTCCGCACCGGAAATCAGGATACTTTGATGTCCAAGCCGTTTCAGGTCCTTTCGCTGACTCAGCAGCTTGTCAATGTCCTCTTGGATCACCTGATTCAAGGAGCTCCCTCCCATCGGTTTTCTTTTTCACAAAACAGCGGATACAGGGCTCTTGCAATGGCAAGATCCTCGGGGTATGTCACCTTGATGCAAAAGCGGTCTCCCTCTACCATCGTTACCGGGACTCCCATGCGCAGAACAAGCTCGCTGTCCTCATACACTTCCTTCTCCTTTGGAGCACTTCGGAATGCCTCGTGCGCCGCACGAAGCACGCCATATTGGTAGGTCTGCGGACCCTGCTGCACAAACAACTTCTCCTTCTGCAGTGTCTGATTCGCCATCTTCCCGTCTTCACTGGCCGTAATGGCGTCCGTCGCTTTCACTACCGTAATCACGCCGTCATATTTCTTAATTTGTTCGTAATGCATACTGACGGTCTGCTGGGACAGGAGCGGGCACACCGCTGTCATAATCATCGTGGTATCGTCTTCTTTCGCTGGAAGGGCGCATACTCCGTTGTATACGGAGTCAAAACGCATCACGCCCGCCTTTGCGACATACTTCAGTTTGGAGATACCATAATGCTTTCCCCATGCCCAAACCTGAGGAATATACTCTTCCAGCGTCACTACGCAAATTTCATGGATATTGGAGTTGATCTCCGCAGTTTTCATGGAATACACCAACATAGGCATTCCCGTCATTTCCACGAACTGTTTCGGCAGATTCCCGGAATTGAATCGGATTCCATAACCGCCGGCTAAAATAATCGCGTAGTTCATGCTGTTCCCACCTCTCGCTGCTCTCTCCGTCCCTTCGCCAAACCAAGCCGGCGCCCCCGCAGACCGATGACGTTCAATTTATGGCATCACGGCATAAAGGACGGTTTCATTCCCATAATTCGAATGATGCCGTACATAGAGCTTATAACCCGGAACTAGCCGCTTGATGTATAAGGGAATCGCAGTCATGTCCTCCGGTTTGTGATAGATGCAGATTGCCAGCTTTGGCGTGTCCCGCTGAATAATCCTCTTTGCGCCCTTCAGCGCCTCCAACTCGGAGCCCTCTATATCCATCTTTATCATCGTGACGCGTTCTTCCTCAGGGACCGCCTCATCGATGGGGACAACCGGCACGCTGACGTCGCCGTCTTCACACATGCGAGAGGCCCCGTCGCCTCTTGCGGAGAAGCGGAGCGTCGTCCGCTCACTCCAGACACCGTAGGGCAAAAGCTCCACCTCTGGCAGCGCCTTTCTGCTTTTCCTCGCTAGGCAAATCTGATAGCACTCCGGGTCACACTCAAAGGCGTAAACCTTTTTCACGCTTTTACAGTGTTTTTTAAATTCCAGAGTGGAGGCAAGATTGAGACATCCCGCGTCAATCAGCACCTCCTCTTCACCGTAGCTCATAAAATCGGGGGCAAAATACTGCTCCGGATCCTCATATTTATAGTATTCAATCAAGCTGTATACTTGGTCCCGAGGATAGCCGCCCGTTTCCAAAATCTGTCTAATCTCTCTGTCTGCCATGGTGGTGCTAATCACAACATTCAGGTCCTTCCTTGCCAGCAGCTCCTCTGGACTCATGACCGGCCAGCCGCAATAGCCGTTCTTTTGCTTTTCTTTTGTCCGGCTGCAAAACCCAATAAACCGCTCATCATCCTCCCAATATGGGAGAATAATCTTACCCGCTATTCCCGCTCCATACAAAACGATCTTCCGGTCCTTCGGCATGGCCGCTCTTAAATCGGCGGGTGTTTTTCCCGTAAAATACGGTACCCCCGGCAAATAGGCCTTTACAATTGCTTCAATATATCTCTTATCCCTTGAAATCATCCAATTCAGTCTATTCAGGTAGATGTCGCGGGACGGCCCATCCTCCAGCATCTCATAAACCTTTCGATACTGCTCAAATGTGCTTTTCATATAATAACTCCCTATTCAATCAGCCAATCCAACTCCAATTCCCAGGCCGCCAGGGGATGCTCCGGCTTTCTCTTTTCTCCATGAAAGTCGCTGCCTCCCGTGACGTGCAGCCCGTATTTCTTTGCCAGACGCAGATACTCCGCCGTCTGCTCCGGCGTGTGGATCGGGTAATAGCACTCAATGGCATCCAGGCCATAGCCCTTGAGCCGCAGAATCAATTCCTCCAGCGTCTCGCCATTCAGCACAATTTGATACGGATGCGCCAGGGAGACCTTGCCACCGGCCGCCTTGATCTTTTCCACGCAGGTCCGGGCACTGGGCTTTGTGCCTTTTTCGATCTCCTGAAATTCCGGCGTATCCAGATAGCGGTCAAAGGCCTCTCTCCGTGTCGCCACCATTCCATGCCGTAGCATCACCATGGCAAAATGAGGCCGCCCCACAGAGCCGCCTTTCGCCTCTTCGTCCACCTCGTCCAACGGAACCTCCAAGCCTTTGCCCCGCAAAAAATCCCGGATACGGTATTTTCGGTCGTTCCGTCCCCCCTGCAAGCTGTTGAACCAATCCTGCATTGTGGAGTCGGAAAAGCCGTAGCCCAGGATATGCAGATTCAAATAGTCGTCCGCGCTCAATTCCACACCCTGGATCACCCGCAGGCCCAGGGCTTCTCCGGCCCTCCTGGCCTCCTCCACGCCGTTGATGCTGTCGTGGTCCGTCAGGGCCCACACTTCCGTGCCCCGCGCTTTCACCAGCATCGCCAGCTCAGAGGGCATGTACTGCCCGTCCGACGCCGTACTGTGTGTATGTAGGTCCACCTTGCAAATCATACCGTTTTCTTACTCCAATCCAAAAAAGTGAAACAATCGCTCTACAATTTCCTCCGGTGTCTCCTGTCCATCATTCTGGATCACAATGCTGGAATGACCCGGCTCGTCCCACGGCAGGTCTACGCCTACTACATTTTTCGCCTTTGTGGAATACAGCTTTTTTTGATCCCGCCTGTAAAGCGTTTCATGGGTTACCTTCAGGTAAACCTCCCGGTAATTCTCGATGTTTTCCCGGTTCCAGGCGCGGACCTCAGTGTACATGGCAATGCTGCAAATGACAATATCACATCCCTGCTCCGCATATTTTTTGCAAGCTTGGAAACTCCCGAACGCCCCCGCTTTCCGGGCCTCCGTGGTATACCGCTCCTCGTGCAGCACCCTTCCGTCCGCTGTGCTATGCCCCGCCGCGAGACGCGCCTGGTCGCCGTCAATCAAAATCGCGTCCGGGCTCTTCTCCTTCAGTCTCCGATAAAACAGCCCGCCGATGGTGGTCTTCCCCGCTCCGGCTAAGCCGGTGAAAAAATACACCGTCCCCTTTTTCTCCACGCTTAGATGTCCTCCTCTTTGGCCTTTGCCAGTGCCTCCAGCGCCTCCTCCCGCAAAAAGGTCAGGCCCTTTTGCAAGACGGCACGGCGCTGGTCCGTGCAGTCCTCCTCCGCGGCCCGCTCGGCCAGGTCCAGCATTCTCTCCAAGAGATACTCCGCCCGCTCCAGCGCGGCCATTGTCCGCTCCAGCTCTTCCATCTCAGTGATAAAGCGGCTGCTCCAGCAGCGCCGGCTCCGGCTCCAGTTTCCGCATAAACTCCAGGGGCCGGCCCTCCGGATTCACAAACCGCGGCTCCCGCAGAAGCACCTTGGCAATTTTCAGCCGTTTCTCCTCCAGCTCCCGAATATGTTTCTCCAGCAGCTCCCGGCGGGCCTCCTCCATCTTCTCGGGCGGGACCAGTTCGCCGTTCTTCCTGAGAACAGCCGCCGAGTCCGCCACTTTGCTCCACGTCTCGCGGATGTAGCCGTTAAGCGTAGTAAACCCAGCGATCAGCTCTCGGGCCCGCTCCTCGTCCACGGGTGCGCCGTCGTAATAATGAAAGTCATAGCCATAGTACGCGTACACATCCCGCAGGAAGTACTCGATGTAATACCGCTCCGCGTCATTGGCGAAATCGTCGTAGGCCTT
>CAJUOD010000178.1 GCA_910587875.1 uncultured Oscillibacter sp.
GCGTTGACGAACGCTGCCGCTTTGTGTTATGGTAGGCTTGCACAAATCCTAAATCAGCCAGGCGGCCCTTCTTCGGGAAGGCCGCCATCCTTTTTGAAGGGAGGTTTTTGGCTCCGCGCTTTCTCTCCTTTGCGCGTGGTCTTGCATCGGGTACGGCGACCGCCAGCGCCGTTACAGCGGTGACAGACGACAAAAGGAGGTCTTCACGATGGAAATTGTGAAGATGAAATTATCGGAACTGAATCCGGCGGAGTACAACCCCCGGAAGGCTCTCAAGCCGGGAGATCCGGCCTATGAAAAGCTGAAGGCGTCCATCCTCTCCTTCGGGAACGTGGAGCCCATCGTGTGGAACCGCAGCACCGGAAATGTTGTGGGCGGCCACCAGCGGCTCCGCGTCCTGCTGGACTTGGGTGTGACGGAGAGCGAGGTCAGCGTGGTCGAACTGTCCGAGGTGGACGAAAGGCGGCTGAACATCGCCCTCAACAAAATCACTGGCGAATGGGATGATGAAAAGCTGACGTCCCTGCTGGCCGAGCTCACTGCCGGCGGCGTGGATGTGTATCCCACAGGCTTTGACGAGCAGGAGCTTTCCTCCATGTTCGCAGACCTCACCAAAGCAACTGCGCACGATGACGGTTTTGACCTCACCACTGCCCTGGAGAAAGCCTCCTTCGTGAAACGGGGTGACGTCTGGACGGTGGGCAGGCATCGCCTCATGTGCGGCGACGCCACCTCCGCCGAGGACGTGGCCACGCTGATGGGCGAGAAGAAAGCCAACCTCATCCTGACCGATCCCCCCTATGGTGTCTCCTTCAAGTCCTCGGATGGGCTGACCATCCAGAACGACTCCATCAAGGGGGATGACTTCTACAATTTCCTCCTCCAGTCCCTTACAAACATGGTCGCCCACCTGGAACCGGGAGGGGCGGCCTATGTTTTTCATGCGGACACGGAGGGCCTCAATTTCCGCCGGGCGTTCATCGATGCCGGCCTGCACCTGGCCGGGGTGTGTATCTGGGTGAAAAATTCCCTGGTGCTGGGCCGCAGCGACTACCAGTGGCAGCACGAGCCGGTCCTGTACGGGTTCCTTCAGAACGGCAAGCACCGCTGGTATTCCGACCGTAAGCAGACCACCATCTGGAACTACGATAAGCCCAAGCGGAACGAGAACCACCCCACATCAAAGCCACTGGACCTGCTCGGCTATCCGATTCAAAACTCCTCCCAGGAGAACGCTATCGTGCTGGACACCTTCGGCGGCTCTGGCTCCACCCTTATGGCCTGTGAGCAGCTGGGGCGGATTTGCTACACGATGGAACTGGATGAGAAGTACGCCTCCGTCATCCTCCGCCGCTATGCGGAGGGGGCCGGGGACGCCAGCGGCATCCATGTTCTTCGGGATGGGGAGCGCATCCCCTACGCGGATCTGGTCAAAGAGGTCAGTGCCGGTGGATAGGTTAAAGCTGGGGAGCCTGTTCGATGGCTCCGGGGGTTTTCCCCTGGGCGGCCTGCTGGCTGGCGTTACCCCGGTGTGGGCCTCGGAGATCGAGCCGTTCCCGATCCGGGTGACTACAAAGCGGCTGCCGGGGATGCGGCATCTGGGGGACGTGTCCTCCATCAACGGCGCAGAGATCGAGCCGGTGGACATCATCACCTTCGGCTCGCCCTGCACCGACATGAGCATCGCCGGCAAGCGGGCCGGTCTGGAGGGGGCGCAATCCTCCCTTTTCTACCAGGCCATCCGCATCATCAAGGAAATGAGGTGTGCAACCAATGGAAGATACCCGCGCTGGGTCTGCTGGGAGAACGTTGTCGGGGCCTTCAGTTCAAACAAAGGCTTCGACTTCAAGGCGGTCCTCGATGCGGTCATCGGCATCGCAGAGCCGGGGGCCTCGGTGCCTATGCCTGAGAAAAACCGATGGCCCTACGCCGACGTTTACATGGGAGACCGATGGAGCGTTGCGTACAGAGTTTTTGATGCGCAATTCTGGGGAGTCCCCCAGCGAAGACGCCGCTGTTACCTTGTCGGAGATCTTACAGGCCGATGCGCCGGACGGGTATTGTTTGAGTCCGAGGGCCTGTCGGGGTATTCTGCGGCGGGCTTCCGCGCGTGGCAAAGAGCTGCCCGCTATCCTTCGGCTGGCACTGGAGCTGCAGGCGGGATCTGCCTGAATGACCAGGGCGGGAGCCGCATGGACATCTCGGAGGAGGTGGCCAGCACCCTCCGGGCGGAGAGCCACGGCCACCCGCCCTGTGTGATGGCGGCAGGCTTCTGCACGGAGCATTCCGCCGCAAGCCGATCTATCGGCTATGGCGAGGAGTGCTCCCCAACGCTCCGGGCCGGGGTAGTCCCCGCCGCTGTGTATGAGAACCATAGCCAGGACACCAGATATACCGGCCCCTTGGACACGGCCCCCACGGTCAGCTCCACCTACGGTACCGGGGGCAACAATCAGCCCTTTGTGGTGGACCTGCGGACATACGATGTCCGCTTCACATCGGAGGGCACCAAAAACGCCCGCCAGAACGTCTATGAGACAGACACCGCCAGAACTATCGACACCGGGGGCAATCCCCCGGACTCCAACCAGGGCGGGGTGGCGGTGGTGGCTGACCCTGCGGCCTACGCCATGACTATGTGCGGATTCCCCCAGGTCAGCAAGGAGCAGGCCCCCACGCTGCTGGCGCGGGATTTCAAAGACCCGACAGCAGTCAATCGGGGATACACCGTGAGAAGGCTCACCCCCACAGAGTGCGCCAAGTTACAGGGGTTCCCGGACTGGTGGTGCGCCGGCCTGGAGACCCCGGAGCCGACAGAGGAGGACATCACCTTCTGGTCGGAGGTCTGGGAGGCCCACCGCAGGATCATAGGGACGGCCACTAAGCCCAAGACAAGGAACCAGATCGTCAGCTGGCTGCAGTCTCCGCATTCGGATTCCGCCGAGTACAAAATGTGGGGAAACGGGGTCGCGCTGCCCAACGTGTTCTTTGTCCTCGCCGGCATTGTGTGGTCTACACAAGAGTGGCCAGGATAATTTGTGATAGTCAGGCTGAGAAATGACTTGCTATTTGTGACCTACAGAGTGATATATGTAGCCAACAAAAGCAAGGAGGCAGACAGCCATGACAATCAAATACAACCGCACCGGGGCCGACCGCAAGTCTCTGGTCGACGCCATCGCCAGCATCACCGGGGCCGAGGCCAAGTACCTGGGTGCCCCCAGCTTCGCCTACCAGGTGGACTACTTCACCATCGACCGCAACGGCGCCATCACCTTCGACGACCGGGCCGACAGTGGGGAGGTCGAGAACCTCGTTGAGCGGTTGGCCAGCATGGGCTTTGAGGCCGAGCCGGTCGAGCGGGAGGCCGACACCGAGGCGGAGCGACCCGCAGCGCACGATGGGCTCACCATTCAGATGCCCGCGGACGGCTTCACCCCGGAGGCCCTCAACAACCTCCACAGCCTTATCGCCGCAAAGGGGCGGCTGATCCGCAAGGCTCTGGGGCTTGACCTCCTGCCAGTCCAGGTGGAGGCCGACACGGTTTCCTTCCCCTGGTTCAGAGGCGAGGCCACCGGCGAGGAGGTCAAAGCATACACGCACCTGATCACTGCCCTCTGCGACATGGCCCGGAACCAAAAGCGCATCATTGCCAGGGATAAGGACACCGACAATGACAAATATGCATTTCGGTGTTTTCTCCTCCGCCTGGGATTCATCGGGGCCGAGTACAAGGAGGAGCGGAAAATCCTGCTCCGCAATCTCACCGGCAATGGCGCATTCAAGTCTGGCCAGCGCAGCACCGAGGCCATCCAGCCGGAACCGCCCAACGCAGCCGCACGGGTGGAGGTTCAGGGTGACCCAGCTCTGGCCGAGGCCCTGGCCGATGCGGCGCTGATTGAGCAGGTCAACGCCTCCTTTGACGCACAATAAAATACACAACACCTGCCCCACATCATTGTGTACTTTATGGCTCGAATTAGCTTGCTATTATCTCCGTTTAGAGTGATTAATACACTACCGAAAGGGAAAACACAACAAACGGAGGACAACACAATGAACGAGAAGCTGATGAACCAGGTCGCCGAGATGAAGAAGCAGACCATCGGGGTTGAGGTCGAGATGAACAACATCGAGCGGAGCAAGGCCGCCAAGCTGGCCGCCGAGTTCTTCGGCACCCGCCGCTACCAGAACACCGCCACCCGCAACGGTTACATGACCTGGTCCGCCTGGGACGCCCAGGGCCGCGAGTGGAAGTTCCAGAAGGACGTCAGCATCCACGGGCCGGACAGCGAAAAGTGCGAGATGGTCACTCCGATCCTGACCTACGCCGACATGGACCTCCTCCAAGGGTTGGTCAGGCACCTGCGCAAGGCCGGGGCCAAGAGCGACGCCACCAGGGGCTGCGGAGTCCACATCCACATCGGAGCCAAGGGCCACACCCCGCAGAGCCTGCGGAACCTGGCCAACATCATGGCCAGCCATGAACGCCTCCTGGCGGACGCCCTCAACCTCGACCGGGGCCGGATGAGCCACTACTGCAAAACGGTGAACCCCGCCTTTCTGGACAAGCTGAACCGGCAAAAGCCCACAACGATGGCCGACCTCGCCGAGATTTG
>CAJUOD010000179.1 GCA_910587875.1 uncultured Oscillibacter sp.
CCGTCCTTGGAGAAGGCCACGACGGAGGGGGTGGTGCGGTTGCCCTCGGCGTTGGCGATGACGACGGCCTCGCCGCCCTCCATGACCGCCACGCAGGAGTTGGTGGTTCCCAAATCGATACCGATTACTTTAGACATAATGACTGCCTCCTGAACTATATGAAAATATTTTTGAACTCACGTATTTAGTTGGCGACCTGGACCACGGCGTGCCGGATCACCTTGTCTCCCAGGATGAAACCCGCCTGAAAGACCTGGGCCACCTGGTTTTCGCCGAGGTTCTCGTCGTCGATGTGCATGACGGCCTCGTGCCGCTCCGGGTCAAAGGGCTGGCCCTGGGCCTCGATCTCCGCCACGCCCAGCTTCTTCAGAAGCTCCTTGTACTGGGTAAAGATCATTTCCAGGCCCTTCTTGTGGGGGTCGTCCTCCCCGCCGGGGGCCGCCGCCGCCCGCTCCAGGTTGTCGTACACCGCCAGGAATTCCCGGATGGTGTCCGCCTTGGCGTCCTGGTAGAGGGATTCCTTTTCCTTGGCGGTACGCTTGCGGTAGTTGTCGTACTCCGCCGCCAGGCGGGCGAACTGGTCCTTGGTGGTCTCCAGCTGTTTGACCGCCGCCTCCATCTGCTCCACCTGTTCCCGGGTGAAGGTAATTCCTCCCTTCTCCTTCTTCTTTTTGCCCTTGGGCGCCTTTTCGGCGGATTCCTCCGGCTGGGGCTCGGGGGCCGCTTCCGTCTCCGGAGTCTCCTCGTCCAGGGGCTGCTTGTTCTCCTCGCTCATTTCAAGTCCTCCTTCGGAGGTAGTTCCTCCTGTTTTCCAAACAATCTCGTCAGCCCCTCGGCAAAGCCGGAGAGCCGGGCGGCCACCGCCGCGTAATCCATTCTCGTGGGGCCCACCACGCCGATGAGGCCCCGCATGTCGTCTCCGATATCATAGCTGGCCACCACCACGCTGGTGTCCCGCAGGGCCTCCTTCACGTTTTCCGGGCCAATCAAAATCTCCATATCCCGGTGCAGCGGCTGGGGGAGCTCCTCCTTGTTGTCCGCCAGGAAGTTCATCAGCTCGTGGGCCTTGTCGGCGTCCCGGAACTCCGGGAGCTTCAAGAGGCGGCTGGCCCCGGCGGTGACGATCTCCCGCTGGCCCGCCTCCTCCAGGGCGTCCGCCGCGAAGCTCACGGCCTGGGACACCAGCAGGAAGAGCTGAGGGCTCACCTGGTCCGCCACGCTCATCAGGTGCCGGCTCATGCCGCCGGGGTCCGTGCCCGTGAAGTGGCTGTTCAAAAGGTTCGCCGCCGCGGGCAGGTCCGCCGGGTCCACCTTCAGCTGCATCCGCAGGAGCTGGCTTTTCACCTTGCTGTCGCTGGTCATCATCACCAGGATGCAGTTCCGCTCGTCCACCGCCAGCAGCTCGAAGCGCCGGACGGTGAGCTCGGTTTTCCGGCTGGCGGCGATGTAGGCCGGGTAGCGCACCAGGGCGGAAACCGCCCGGCCCGCCTGGGCCAGGAGCCGGTCCAGCTCCTCCATCTTCAATTGGAGGGACTGGTTGATCTTCTCCGTCTCCGCCAGGGAGAGGCGCTGCTCCTCCATCAGCTCGTTGACATACAGCCGGTAGCCCTTGGGGGAGGGCATCCTCCCGGCGGAGGTGTGGGGCTGCTCCAGGTAGCCCATCTCTGTCAGGTCGGAGAGCTCGTTGCGGATGGTGGCGGAGCTGACGCTCCCCCCCATCTCGGCGGCGATGGCTTTGGACCCCACCGGCTCGGCGGTGCGGATGTAGTCCTCCACCACCACCTTCAGGATCTGCCGCTTCCGGTCCGAGAGCTCCACGCCGTCCCCCTCCTCATGTCCGCCGTCCCCTGGGGCGGGCCGTTTTCTATGCTTTAGCACTCCTTTTCCCGGAGTGCTAAAGCGAGTTTACCACCGGAGGGATTTGTTGTCAATGGATGGATATAAACAAATTGTAAACAAACCGGGTCAAAATAGTGAATCCTCGTTCCTGGAAATCTTTTTTCCGGTATTTTCCTGGGACGCGGCGCGCCTTTTTCCAGGCGGCTCCTCCCTCCCCTGAAAAACGGACTTCGTGAAAAATACCGAAAGTTGTTCTGGAAGGGCCGAGAGTAAAAAATTGTGCTTTACTTTTTAAGCAAAAGCTGGTATGATAGGTTCATCGTGTGGGATATGCAACTAAAGGGGATGAGCACATGCTTAGCGAGCTGGAGCTGGAAAAAAGCCCGCTGTTTCACGACATCAGCTACCAGGATTACCGGGAAATTCTGTCCTGTTTCCAGGCGGTCCAGCGGTCCTTTCGGGCCGACGAGCTGATCTACGATTTCTCCTCGGACGCCGTGGGCGTGGTGGAGCGGGGCCAGGCGTCCCTGATCCGCATCGACGAGGAGGGCGTGGCCACGGTGCTGGAGGATCTGGGCGTGGGGGGCGTCTTCGGCAAGACCCTGGCCTTCGCCGGGTCCACGGGGGACAGCCTGGAGGTGGTCTGCCGCCGCCCCTGCGACGTGGTGTTTATTGACTACGCCCATATTCTCAGCCGCTGCGGCCATGCCTGCCAGCGGCACAGCATCCTGGTCCAGAATATGCTCCAGCTGATGGCGGACAAGGCCCAGGCCCTCTCCCGCCGGGTGGACGTGCTGTCCCGGCGGTCCATCCGGGAGAAGCTGCTGTGCTACTTCCGCCAGCTCTCCCAGCAGTCGGGGAGCCGGACCTTTACCCTTCCCTTTTCTCTCAGCACCCTGGCCGACTACATCGCCACGGACCGCAGCGCCATGATGCGGGAGCTCAAGCGCCTCCGGGAGGAGGGCAGCGTCCGCTCCGACGGGCGCCAGTTCACCATCCGGCAGTGACGTTTTCAAAGGAGGCGGCCCCTATGGACTATGAAAAACTCCGCGCCTTCCGCAACAGCCACAATCCCTTTTCCAACCGCCTGGGCATCTATGTGGAGGAGCTCCGCCCCGGCTACGCCCGGGCCGTGAAGACCGTGACGGAGGAGGACCTGAACCCCGTCCAGGTGCCCCACGGCGGGGTCTATTTCTCCCTGGCGGACACCGCCTGCGGCTCCGCCATGGTGGCCTATGGGACCGTGGCCGTCACCATCAACTGCTCCTTCAGCTTTCTGAAAAGCGCGAAAGTCGGCGACAAGCTGACGGCGGAGGCCCGGGAGCTCCAGAGCGGCCGGAGCGTCTGCGTGCTGGAGGCCCGGGTCACGGGAGAGGCCGGGGAGCTCTTCGCCGTGGGCACGTTTACCTTCCGGCGGCTGGACAAGCCGGTGGAGCTGTGACAAAACACAAGGAAAGAGGCTGTCTCCGACAGCCTCTTTTTTTCGCGCCCGGGGGCGTTTATCCGATGTAGGGCAGGATCATCGAGGCCAGCAGGGCCACCACCAGCACCACCGCCAGGGCCAGGGCGATGACCCGCTTCAGCTTTCCGTTCATGTGGGTTCCTCCTTTGTCAGTACTTTTCGGATGCTCTTCTCCGCCTTGCTCCGGGGGAGCATCAGCTCATGGCCGCAGCCCAGGCAGCGGAGCTTGATATCCATGCCCACCCGCAGGATCTCCCACTGGACGCTCCCGCAGGGATGGGGCTTTTTCAATTCCACCAAATCGTGAAGACGCAGGTCCATCTTGTCCTCCTGTCAACCATTTCGGTTTTCCGCATATATTGATTTATCAACGATAAGGATGCGATATCATGCCGGAAAATAAACTGTACCCGCCGGAGGGCCTCCGCCCTCCCGTCCCCCTCACCCTCGACCGTCTGCGGGAGGCCCTGGAATCCGGGGAAATTCTGGAAGCCCCCGTCCAGCGCTGCGGCGTGGACCACACCCTCCATCTGAACCTGGGCGGCGTCCAGGGCCGCGTCCCCCGGGAGGAGGCCGTGGCCCCCTGGATCAGCGGCGCGGACCGGGACATCGCCGTCCTCTCCCGGGTGGGGAAGCCCACCTGCTTCACCGTCACGGCCCTGGAGGCCGACGGAAAGGGGGCCCCCGTGGCACTCCTCTCCCGCCGGGCCGCCCAGGAGAAGGCCATGGCCTATTTCCTGGAGCATCTGGAGCCCGGAACCGTCCTCACGGGCCGGGTGACCCGGCTGGAGAGCTTCGGGGCCTTCGTGGATGTGGGCTGCGGCATCGTCGCCATGCTGCCCATTGAGCACATCTCCATCTCCCGCATCGCCCACCCCCGGGACCGCTTCCAGGAGGGACAGAAGATCCTGGCGGCGGTGTGGTCCCTGGACCGGGAGGCCCGGCGGATCACCCTCACCCACCGGGAGCTGCTGGGCACCTGGATGGAGAACGCCAGCCGCTTCCGCCCCGGCGAGACGGTGCGGGGCGTGGTGCGGACGGTGAAGGACTACGGCAGCTTCATCGAGCTGGCCCCCAACCTCTCCGGTCTGGCGGACGCCAGGGAGCGCCTGGCCCCCGGCGACGGGGTCAGCGTGTACATCAAGAGCATCCGCCCGGAGCGGATGAAAATCAAGCTCCAGGTCATTGAGCGGCTGCCCCCGGCTCCGCCGGAGCCCATTCGCTACCAGATCAC
>CAJUOD010000180.1 GCA_910587875.1 uncultured Oscillibacter sp.
CGGTGCAGGTCATGACAGACGTGTCCAGCAGGCCCTTTTTGTCCAGCTCCGCCATGACGGCGTGGACGCCCCCCGCGCCCTCCAGGTCCTCCATGTAGGTGTCCCCCGCCGGGGCCAGATGGCACAGGTTGGGGGTCTGGGAGGAGATTTCGTTGGACATATCCAGATCCAGCTCGATGCCGCACTCGTGGGCGATGGCGGGGAGGTGGAGCATGGTGTTGGTGGAGCAGCCCAGGGCCATGTCCACCGTCTCGGCGTTGTGGAAGGCCGCTTCGGTCATGACGTCCCGGGGGCGGATGTTCTTCTCCACCAGCTCCATGATTTTCATGCCCGTGTGCTTCGCCAGCCGCAGCCGGGCGGACCAGACGGCGGGGATGGTGCCGTTGCCCCGGAGGGCCATGCCGATGGCCTCCGTCAGGCAGTTCATGGAGTTTGCCGTGTACATGCCGGAGCAGGACCCGCAGGTGGGGCAGGCGTTGTTTTCGTAGTCCTCCACGCCTTCCTCGTCCAGCTTCCCGGCGTAGTAGCTGCCCACGGCCTCAAACATGTGGGAGAGGCAGGTGCGCCGCCCGTCGTTCAGCCGCCCGGCCAGCATGGGCCCGCCGGAGCAGAAGATGGTGGGGATGTTCAGCCGGGCCGCCGCCATGAGGAGACCCGGGACGTTTTTGTCGCAGTTGGGGATCATGACCAGCCCGTCGAACTGGTGGGCGATGACCATGGCCTCGGTGGAGTCGGCGATGAGATCCCGGGTGATGAGGGAGTATTTCATGCCCACGTGCCCCATGGCGATGCCGTCGCACACGGCGATGGCGGGGAACTCCACCGGCGTTCCCCCGGCGGCCCGGATCCCGGCCTTCACGGCCTCGGCGATTTTGTCCAGGTTCATGTGTCCGGGGACGATTTCGTTATAGGAGCAGACCACGCCGATCAGCGGGCGCTCCAGCTCCTCCTTGGTGTAGCCCAGGGCGTAGAACAGGGACCGGTTGGGAGCCCGTTCGATGCCCTGGGTGACGTTGCAGCTGTGTTCTTTCATATGTGCTTGCCTCCTATATGTCCGGGCCATGGCCCGGGAAGATCTGTTTTGGTGCCGGTTTTACTTAATATAATATAGAATTCCGCCCCTGTCAAGACAGGGAAAGGCCCCACCGGCAAACCGGCGGGGCTCTCGCGGGTATGGATAAAAGGGGGTCAGACCGTGCGCAGGAACCGGAGGAAGGCCTCCTTGCCCTCCGCCGTCCGCTTGTAGACCCCGGCGTGCTCCAGCACCTTGGCGAAGACCAAGCCGGTCTCCTTCCGGACGATCTCCAGGGCGTTTTCGGCGGTAAAGGTGTAATTGGGGGCGAAGGCCTCAGCCCAGTCGGCGTGCTTGGCGGTTTTCTCGTCCGCCCGGAGGTCCCTGCCCGCCACGAGGCAGTCGGCTACCGCCGCCAGCTCCTCCTTCAGCCGGGCGGGAAGCACTGCCAGGCCCATGACCTCGATGAGGCCGATGTTCTCCTTTTTAATGTGGTGCAGCTCGTCGTGGGGGTGGTACAGGCCCAGGGGGTACTGCTCCGTGGTCAGGTTGTTCCGCAGCACCAGGTCCAGCTCGAACTGCTCTCCCCGCCGCCGGGCGATGGGGGTGATGGTGTTGTGGGGGACCCCGTCGGTCTCGGCGAAGATCACCGCCGCCTCGTCGGTGTAGGCCCGCCACTTGCCCAGGATCTTGTCCGCCAGGTCGATGAGCCGGTCCGGGTCTTTGGAGGAGATGCGGACCACAGACATGGGCCACTTCACGATACCCGCCTCCACGTCCTCGTAGCCGGGGAAGGTGAAGGGGGTTTCCACCGGGGCCTTCTCCATGGCGAAGGTGTAGCGCCCGCCCTGGAAATGGTCATGGGCCAGGATGGAGCCGCCCACGATGGGGAGGTCCGCGTTGGAGCCCACGAAGTAGTGGGGGAACTGCCCCACGAAGTCCAGGAGCTTCCCGAAGCAGGCCCGGTCGATCTTCATGGGCGTATGTACCTGGTTGAAGCAGATGCAGTGTTCATTATAATAGACGTAGGGGGAGTACTGCAGAAACCAGGGGGAGCCGTTGATGGTGATGGGGACCACCCGGTGGTTCTGCCGGGCGGGGTGATTCACCCGGCCCGCGTAGCCCTCGTTTTCCAGGCAGAGGAGGCACCGGGGATAGTCCGAGGCGGGGAGGTCCCGGGCGGCGGCGATGGCCTTGGGGTCCTTCTCCGGCTTGGAGAGGTTGATGGTGATGTCCAGGTCCCCGTATTCCGTGGGGGCCTTCCACTGCACGTCCCTGGCGATGCGGTCCCGGCGGATGTAGTTGGTATCCTGGCTGAATTTGTAGTACCAGTCGGTGGCGGCCTCGGGGCCCTGGTTTTCATAGAGCTGCCGGAAGAGCGTTTTCACCAGGGACGGCCAGGGAGTCAGGCGGCCCATGAGCTCCGTGTCAAAGAGGTCCCGGTAGACCACGGAGTTCTCCTTCAGCACGCCCCGGGCGTGGGCGTCGTCCAGCAGCTCCTCCAGCACGGGGGCCAGCTCCACGGCGTCCGGGTCCCAGGTGCGCTGCGGCTCCATGAAGCTGTCCAGCTTCAAGACGTCCAGAATGGTGTTGACGGCCCAGACACGCTCAGACGCGTCGATGAGGCCGGCGTGCTCCGCGTAATCCGCCAGCTTGGATACGGCTTCGTTGACCATGATGTTGTTCCTCTCTTCAAAAGTCTTTTTGAAAGTCTTTTATAAATCGGAAGGGCCCCTTAGGAGACCACCACGCAGCCGCCCTGGGGGCGGACCCGGAGCACGTGGCACATGCCGGGGCCCAGCAGGGCCTCCATGCCCGCGCGGAAGGCGTCCAGCTTCTCCAGGGGGACAAAGGCCTGGATGGTCCCGGCGAAGCCGCCGCCGTGGACCCGGATGGATCCGGTTCCCTCCAGCAGCTCCCGGCCGAAGGCCAGGGCCAGGGGGATGGCCTGCTGCCGGGGGTCCGCCGTGGACCAGGTGTTCTGGAGGTGCAGGGAGGAGGACACGCCGGAGGCGTTCACCAGGGCCAGGAAGCCCGGGAAGTCGCCCCGCTCCAGGGCGTCCGCCTCCTGGACGGCCCGGCGGTCGTCGTCGTAGAAATGGAGGGCGCGGAGGACGGCCCGGTCGCCGCACTCCCGCCGCAGGGCGGGGATGGCGGAGCGGAAGTCCGCCTCGGGGACCTCCCGGAGGAGCTGCTTGCTGAAGTGGACCGCCACGGAACGCATCTCCCGGGTGATGTTGGAGTAGTCCTCCGTCAGGTGCTTGGCGCTGTGGTCGGAGCCGGTGTCCACGATGCACAGGGCGTGCCCGGACTGGGCGAAGTCATAGGAGATGGGCCGGACCACCGGGTCGGCGGGGTCGCCGAAGTCGATGGCCACCGCGCCGCCCACGGAGGAGCCCATCTGGTCCATCAATCCGCTGAGCTTGCCGAAGTGGACGTTTTCGGCGTACTGTCCGATTTTCGCCAGCTCCACGGCGTCCAGTTTTCCCTCGCAGAAGAAGTGGTTGATGATGTTGCCGATGAGGATCTCATAGGCGGCGGAGGAGGAAAGGCCGGAGCCGGAGAGGACATTGGACACGGCGCAGGCGTCGAAGCCGCCCACGGCATAGCCCCTCTGGGCCACGCCCGCCGCCACGCCCCGGACCAGGGCGGCGGAGCTGTTGGCCTCCTCGGGCCGGGGGGAGAGGTCGCTGAGGTCCACCTCCAGGGTGGGATAGCCCTCGGACTGGACCCGGATGACGTTCAGCCCGTTGGGGGCGGCGCAGGCCAGCATGTCCATATCCACGCTGGCGCAGAGAACGTGGCCCCGCTGGTGGTCCGTGTGGTTGCCCCCCAGCTCCGTGCGGCCGGGGCCGCTGAACAGGGCGGCGGCTCCCTTGGGGGCGAAGGAGTCCGCCAGGGCCTGGGTGACGTGCAGGGCCCGGGCCTTGGCCTGGGCCAGCCCCTCGGCGGTGTAGACGGCGGAGAGGGGCGCGTCGCACTGGCCCGCCTCCAGGGCCTGGAGCAGCTGAGTACAAGAATACATAAGGCTCTGCCTCCTTTCTTTTTTCAGTGTCCAGTATAGTGAATCCGGCGGAAAAATTCAATGCCTACTTTTCCGCTTTCGCCAAAATCCGCAAAAAATTTTCATGGGCAATCATCCGCCGCTCGGCGGCGTTCATCCCCAGGCGCTCCAGGCAGTCCAGGAAGGCCCCGGCCCGCCCGCAGTCCTCCAGGCCCTTCGCCGCGCCGTTGCCCGGGCCCATGAACTCGCAGAAGTCGAAGCCGCAGGCCACGTGTTCCACTCCCATGACCACAGCCATGTGGGCGGCGTGGAGGGCCAGGGTCTCCGCCGTCTGTTTTTCCGGGTTCCGGTGGACGAATTTGTGGTGGACGTTCACCCCCACGGCCCCGCCGCTGTCCCGGATGGCCCGAAGCTGATCGTCGGTGAGGTTCCGAGGAACGTCGCACAGGGCGCGGCAGTTGGAGTGGGAGGCAATCACAGGGCCCTGGGCCAGAGATCGGAAGAGCAC
>CAJUOD010000181.1 GCA_910587875.1 uncultured Oscillibacter sp.
GACCGTCGTCACGCTTGCGTACCATACCGTCGCCGGACGGTCTGCGCTTTGCCATGAGTCGTCACCTCCTTGTAGCCACACACCATACCACACCTTGGCGGGAATAGCTACTACTTTTTTCGAGGACTTTTATTCTTTGTTTTGCGGCGCAAAATTTGCGTATACCCCCGCCTGGAACCGCCGATTTTGCGGCGGCTGTAAGGACAGAGGAAAAACTGACCCCCGACTTGCCCCCAGGGGGTAAAAAATGACCCCCGCACCGACTCCCGTGAAATTCCGGAAAACCACCTACGACAGCCACCTTATGGGAAGGCGGAACATGGCTGTTTTCTCTCTAAATTTTCTGATATCGGCCACCTGATACAGCAAAAAGTGAAAATTCCGACCACCTGTAGAAAAGCCCCGACCCGCTCTGCGGGGCGGTGTAGCTGGCCGGGAGGCGCGTAAGCGACCCCCGGCCTTTATCCTGCACTTTTTTCGACCCCCCGGTTCACCCGCCACTTTCGATTGCGCTGAATTCGCCGGATGGCGCACACCGGTCACACACTTTGGACACGGCTGTGCCTGCGGTGAGCGGTGGCTTGTTACCTTCCGGATAGCAGAGGGGGCACACAGCGGCGCACAGGCTGTCACGCTGAGTGCGCACTATCACTGCGGAGTGTGAGAGCCTTTGAGACTCGCTGACGCTCAACTGCTACATCCATCTGCGCCAGCTGTTGGTTGTAGAACTGGTCGAGGGCCGGCTGGATCGGACGGATGGTGTAGAGCAGATTGCCGTTACGCTTCAGGCCAGCCTTGGTGGTGACCGTCGTGCTCTCTGTGCTGATGAGCTGCCGCTCCTCCAGCTCACACACATACTTGCGGACAGTGTTGGCACTCATCCTCACCGCATTGCCGATAGTCTTGTAGCTGGGCCAGCATTGGTACGTCTGCCTGTTCTCACAGCAGAGCAGATACGAGTAGACCGCCAGCGCACCAGGTGACAGGCCCAGCAGGAATATCTCGTTGGGCAGCTGGAAGTAGTTCTTGACTAGATCACGTTTGGGCCACGGTGTGTACTTCACTCCGCACCTCCCTGAGTGTGCTGCGACACCCATTCCACGAATTGTTCCTTGGGTACTACAAGTCTGCTGCCGATTTTCAGAACAGGGAAGAAAGGGCCCCCCACACAAACGTGCAGCGTTTGTGTGGGGAGAGGAGGAGCAACGGAGTGAGCGAGACCTGCCGCTTGCGGCGGGGCGAGTGATACGGAGTTTGTGACGACGACGTGCATCAGCTCGTACCCGCTGGACGGTGAGACGCCCAGCACCTTTGCCACCGTTGCCGCGTTCAGGAACAGCGGGAGTTCATCGTAGCTCTTGTAGCTGGATTCTTTCATGTTGCGCTTGACCTCCTTTTCTGTTGAGTCAGTTTTTCCTCTGCCCTTATGCGCTGACTCCCTCATCCTTCTACCACAACCTCTGGCGGCTGAAACGGAACTTTCTTATAGACGAGTTTACAAATTGTTTACCGATTCAGAGCGCAGGCCCATCATCCCTCTACTACAACCTCCAGGTTCCAAAAACGAACTTTATTTTTTCGTTCACAGAAAAAGTTTTTGCTGTAGAAAAATCACCCATCAGAACTGAGGCTGACGGGTGATCGTATCAGAAAATTTGAGTGGTATCTGACGATGGGCTGTATTTCCTTGTTTAGGCGAAGCAGTTTTTGAAACTGTGCAACCAAGAATATTTGGAGTAGTGCTTTAATCTTGCGCCTGCTTGTGTCAGGACAGAAACATCGATAGGCGGTCATGGACCGAAGTGATTCTGATTCTGGCTAAAATCGAAGGCTTCCATCTGTGTCATCCCGACTTTACGGGTATGCGCAGCATAGAAATGGGGATTGGCAGCTTTACAAAAGCGGCTGACGCACTTGGATATACGCAGCCCGCCATGAGCCAGATGATTGCTTCGTTGGAAAGAGAGTTGTCAATCAAACTGCTGTACCGCTCCAAATATGGGATACACCTGACCATTTATTTTGCACCAGGGGGACAACGATACTATTTCTACGTGGATCAAAACCGGAGAGGCCTATTTCGGGTTCGTAAATCTTGAGGTGCTTACCAACGTCAAGGCAAAACTCATAAAATAGGACATTTTTCTACTGGCAGATTACAGTTCTATATTGCGTTTAACCTTCAAACAGGCCGCTGACCCTTTTGAGATTTTCAATAATCGGCAAATGCTGGGGACAATGCTGTTCACACTGTTTACATCCGACACAGGACGAGGCTTTTCCCATCCCCAACGAGGTCGTGTAATGCGTGTAATAGCTTTTGGCGAGAGGGATTTGCCGTTCACCAAATTTATCCACATCATTCACCAGCTTGAAAAAGTCAGGAATACCAATTTTCTGCGGGCATCCATCCACACAGTACCGGCAGCCGGTGCAGGCAATGGTTTCTTTCGAGGTAATGATCCCGGCGACTTTTTCTACAAGCTGTTTTTCCTCATCTGTGAGCGGCTGGAAGTTGTCCATGTAGGAAAGATTATCCTCCAGCTGTTCCGGGGTAGTCATGCCAGACAGCACCATCGCCACATTGGGCAGACTGGCGGCGAACCGCACCGCCCAGGACGCAGCCGACAGATCCGGCTGAGCTTTCTTGAGCAGTTCCTCCGCTTCGGGCGGAACATTAGACAGCAAGCCGCCCTTGACCGGCTCCATAACCAGCACCGGCTTGTTGTGCGTTGCGGCAACCTGATAGCACTTCCGAGACTGTACTTCCGTATTCTCCCAATCGGCGTAGTTGATTTGCAGCTGCACATACTCCATTTCCGGGTGCCGGGTCAGGATTTCGTCCAGCACGTCCGCTGTATCGTGGAAGGAGAAACCGATATGACGGATTTTTCCCTCGGCTTTTTTCCGGGCGGCAAAATCAAACGCGCCGATTTTTTCCGCCAGTTCCAGATAGTCCTTGTTCATGGAGTGGAGCAGATAGTAGTCAAAATACTCCACGCCGCACCGCTCCAGTTGTCCGGCAAAGAAATCCTCCAATTCCTCCGCTTTCTGAACCACAAAGAAGCTCAGCTTATCGGTGAGGGTGTAAGTATCGCGGGGATGCCGTTTGGCCACGCACTCCCGGAATGCGCTCTCGCTGTTGCCGCCGCCGTGATACGGAAACGCCGTATCGAAGTAGTTGAAGCCCGCCTCCAGGTAGCGATCCGCCATTTTGCAAAAAGTCGCATAGTCAATTTTGGCTGCGTCTGCCGGGTCCAGCTGGGGCAGACGCATCAGGCCGAAGCCCAACTTTTTCTTGTTCATAAAAGTTTCCTCCTTCAAAAGTTGTCTGTTTGTTGTTTGCTTTTTTGGTGCAAGCTGCGAAGCAGCGGGATTCCAATCAGAACCGCCGTAATAACCGTACAGTAGTCTGCCGCCATCTGCGCGTGGAGCAGCCCGTTCAGTCCCCAAAGACGGCTGAACAGAAAAAGGAAAGGAATATTGTATAGCAGCTGCCGTCCCATGTTGACAGTCATAGCCCGGATTGCCTGCCCGGTTGCCTGGAACGTGACCATCATCGTGGACTGTACCGCCATGATGGGGACCGCCCACGCTTGGGCCCGCAGAAAGCGAACGCCCACATCAATGATTTGTGCGTCGGTGGTAAACGCTCCTACAAAGTTCGGGGAGAGCCAGACGAATGGAACCAGCAGTACCAGACAGATGCCCGTCCCAGACAGCATGGTAAATTTTAAGGCTGAGAGCATTCGCTTGAAGTTTCCAGCGCCGTAGTTATACCCGGCAAAGGGCATATAGCCGGTGACATAGCCTACCACAATCATAAACACCATCTGAATCAGTTTCCCGGAAACGCCATAAGCGGACACAACATGGTCGCCAAAATCGGAAGCCAGATTGTTCAGAATAATATTGGAGCAGCTCATGATGATGACAGAAACGGAATTGGGCAGGCCGATTTTCAAGACCTCTGAGAAAATCCGAACACTGGGGCGGCAGTCCTTCAGTTGAATGGAGAGGGGAATATCCCCTTTGATGTAAACGACGATGTAATAGACCACGCCCACAAAGTTGCCGATAATCGTGGCAATGGCCGCTCCCGCCACACCCTGATGGAAAACCAGGATAAAAACCGGGTCCAGGATGATGTTCAATACTGTACCGATGATGATACCGATTACCGCCTCTTTCACCTTGCCCACAGCCCGAAGCATACTGGAGAGGATGACTTGCAGGATGATGACCACGGCGAAGGCGACGATCACTTGCAGATAGGAGCGGGTGGGGCCGATGTTCGCCTCGCTGGTTCCCAGCAAATGAAGGATGGGGTCCATAAAGGCAAATATAGCAATGCCGATGACTATGGTAGCCGCTGAGGACACATAGACCGACACGGCGCTGGTCC
>CAJUOD010000182.1 GCA_910587875.1 uncultured Oscillibacter sp.
GTGGTCTGGGATCTGGGCATAGTCCAGGCCATAGCCCACCACGAACTCGTCGGGCACCGTGAAGCCGGAGAGATCGGCGGTGATGGCCTTCTCCCGCCGGGCGGGCTTGTCCAGCAGGGTAACGATGGTGATGGACTCCGCTCCCTTGGTCAGGAAGTACTGCTTCAAAAAGGCCAGGGTGTTGCCCGAGTCCAGGATGTCCTCCACAATGATGAGGTGCCGATCGGTGATGTCCTGCCGGAGGTCATGGTCGATCTGCACGCTGCCGGAAGAGGCCGTCGCGTTCCCGTAGGAGCTGACGGCGATAAACTCCACGTCGCTCTTCAGCTGGCAGGCGCGGACCAAGTCCGTCATGAAGACGAAGCTGCCCTTCAGCACCCCCAGAAACAGGGGCTTCTTCCCCTGGAAGCGCTCATACAGCTCCTCACCCAGCTCCGCCACACGGGCCTTCAGCTGCTCCTCGGTCACCAGTACCTTCAGGATATCTTGCTCCATTTCACTGCGCATCATGTCCGTCCTCCTCGATATGTTTTTCTGTTTCCTCGATCTTGATAAACCGGCAGGGCCCTCCGCCCTCTGGCGCAAAGGCCGTATCCACACCCAGCCGCCACACGGCGGCGAGAGTCCCATTCACGTACACGGCGGGCAGGCGGTCCCGCTCCGCCAGGGAAATATGCCTGTCCAGGCAGAGGCGCTTGATACTCCGCCCTCTCCGGCTCCCCGGCAGCGTCAGGCGATCCCCCGGCACGCAGGGGCCCACGGTGACCACCGGGCTCTCCCCGGGCCGTCCCCGCCATTGAAAGGAAATGCCGCCTCCCTCCCCCGGCCCGTCCAGCAGGGTCAGGGTGCAGTCCCCCCACCGGAGGGGCCGCCCCGGGGCCAGCTGGACCTCCGTCAGGGTCTGGGGCCGGGTTTCCAGAATGAGCCACCGGCGGCAGTACCGGGCGGTGACCCCATGGGGCAGGCTCAGCCGCCCCTCTTTTCCCCAGGCCGTGCGGCGGGCCAGGTCCAAAATGGCGCTCAGGTGAACCGCGCCGACATCCTTGCGTCCCACGCCCAGCAGGTCGAAGAGCCGCAGCAGCATCCGGGGCCGCACCGCCTCCGGCGCGCCAAGCAGCGCGTCCATGGACAGGGTGACCCGGCCCTCCTGAACCTCCACGCGGGCCGTTCGCTCCGCCGCGTCCGCCTCCAGGGAGCGGTCCGCCTCCCGGAGCCGGCCGGCGGTTTGATGGATGTGCTCCACGGCCCGGGGGTTCAGCTCCTTCAAAAGAGGCATGACCTGGAGCCGCAGCAGGTTCCGGGCGGCGGCCTCCGGGTCGGCGTTGGTCTCGTCCTCGATATGGGGAATGTTCCATTGGGCGGCGTACCGCTCCAGCTCCTCCCGGGCCGCGCCCAGCAGGGGGCGGCAAAGGCCCTCCCGCTGCCAGTCCATGCCCGTCAGGCCCGCCAGGCCCGTGCCCCGGACCAGGTTCAAAAGCACCGTTTCGGCGTTGTCGTCCGCGTGGTGGGCCGTGTAAACGCGCTCGCAGCCCGCCTCCGCCGCCGCCCGGCGCAGGAAGGCATAGCGCCGGTTCCGGGCGGCCTCCTCGATGGAAAGCCTCTCCCGTTTGGCATATGCCGCCACGTCCTCCCGGCCCACGGTCAGGGGGATGTCCCACTGTCCGCAGATCTCCCGGACGAAGGCCTCGTCCCGGTCCGCCGCTTCTCCCCGGAGGCCGTGGTTGAAATGGGCGGCCAGGACCTTCCCGTCCCGCGCTTCGCACCACGCGGCCAGCATGTGCAGGAGGCACATGGAGTCCAAGCCCCCGGAGACGGCGCAGAGGATCCGCTCCCCCCGCCGGGGCAGGACGGCGTAAGGGGCCCGTTCCAGGAGCTCAGTCCTCGTCGTCATAGCGCTTGTCCAGGGTGGAGAACTGGGTGTACTCCGGCATCCAGCGGAGCTCCACCTTGCCGGTTTCCCCGTGGCGGTTTTTTGCTACGATGCACTCGGCGATGTTGTGCTTTTCCGAGTCCTCGTTGTAGTAGTCGTCCCGGTAGAGGAACATGACGATGTCGGCGTCCTGCTCGATGGCCCCGGATTCCCGGAGGTCCGAAAGCATGGGGCGCTTGTCGTCCCGCTTCTCGTTGGCGCGGGAGAGCTGGCTGAGGCAGATGACCGGCACGTTCAGCTCCTTGGCCATGATCTTCAGCATCCGGGACATGTCGGAGACCACCTGCTGGCGGTTCTCGCCGCCCCGGTTGTTTCCCCCGGCGGAGGTCATCAGCTGGAGGTAGTCCACCACCACCAGGGCCAAATCGTCCAGGCGGCGGCACTTGGCATTCATGTCCGCCACGGACAAAAGGGGGTTGTCGTCAATGAGGATGTTCAGCCGGTTCAGCACCGTGGCCGCCCCGGCGATTTTCTCCCAGTCTGTCTCCCGGAGGAGGCCGGTGCGCAGGCGGTTGTTTTCCACCAGGGCCTCGGAGGAGAGGAGCCGGGTGGCCAGCTGCTCCCGGGACATCTCCAGGGAGAAGACCGCCACGGTCTTTCCCCCCTTGGCCACGTTCAGCGCCACGTTCAGCGCCAGGGAGGTCTTGCCCATGCCGGGCCGGGCCGCCAGGAGGATCAGGTCCGACTTGTTGAGGCCCGTGATCTTCTGGTCGATGGCGGACAGGCCCGTGGAGAGGCCGGGGAGGTGGTTCTCGTGCTCGCTCATCTCCCCCAGGCGGTCCAGCACGTCCGGGAGGACCTGGCGCAGGGGGACCATCTCCTGGGCGCTCTGGCCCCGGCGGATGGCGTAGATCTTCTGCTCCGAGGCCTCTAAAATCTCCGCCGCCTCGCCCATGCCTTCCTGAACCAGGGCGGTGATCTCCCCCGCCGCCTGGGCCACGGACCGGAGCAGGGCCTTGTCCCGGACGATGGCGGCATACTCCATGACGTTGGCGCTGGTGGGGGTGATCTCCATCAGCTGGGCCAGGTAGGACCGGGTGTTGTCGTCGGTGAGCCCGGCCTTCTGCATCTCCCCGAAGACGGTGATGCCGTCGATGGGCCGGGCGTAGGAGAACATGGTGTAGATGGTCTCGAAGATCTCCCGGTTCTGCCGGAGGTAGAAGTCCCCGGGCCGGAGCCGGTCCATCACATATTTCACGCAGTCCGGGTCGATGAGCATGGACCCCAGGACCGCCTGCTCTCCCTCCAGGCTGTGGGGCATCTGGCGCAGGAGCAGGTCTTCATTTGCCATGGCGAACCGCCTCCCCTCTCAAAGCCGGCTGGCGTTATTTTTCCTCGAACACGGATACGTAGACGGTGGCGGTCACCTCAAAGCCCAGCCGGGCTTTGACCTCGTAGTTGCCGAAGGACTTGATGGGGTCCTCCAGCACCAGCTTCTGCTTGGGGATGTCGATGCCGAACTGCTTCTGGAGCCCTTCGGAAATTTCTTTCGTGGTGACGGCCCCGAAGAGCTTGCCGCCCGCGCCCGCCCGCGCCGTGAGCTTCACCATGCACTCCTTGAGCTTCCCGGCGGTCTCCTCCGCCAGGGCCTTCTGGCGGGCCTCCTCGGCCTTTTTGGCCTTCTCTTTCAGGTTCATGGTGTTGATGGCGTCCGCCGTGGCGGGCACGGCGATCTTCCGGGGCAGGAGGAAGTTCCGGGCGTAGCCCTCGGAGACCTCCACCATCTGGCCCTTCTTGCCCTGACCCTTTACGTCCTGCTGTAAAATGACTTTCATTGCGCATTACTCCTTATTTTCTGAATCTTTTACATGTCCTGGATTTTCCAGGGTCCAGACTTGTTCCCCCAGATCCCGGACTCGTTTTTCCAAAGCGTCTATCCGTCCTTCCTGGGACTCCCACACGGAAATGAGAGCCGCCAGCAAAAGCGCGATGGCCGCGAAGGTGCGGAAGGGGTGCCCCCGAAAATCAAACAGCATCCACCCGCCGAAAAATAGGAACACCTCCGCGATCACCAGACACGCCGCATAAGTCTTTAAGAACTTCATAGGAACACCCCTTTCTTATTTCTCAAAGTAGGCGTCGATGGCGCTGGTGAGCTTTTCCCGGACGTCCAGGATGTCCCCGTTTTCAATCCGTCCTCCGGCGGTGGCGGAGTTGCCGCCGCCGCCCAGGGCCTCCAGAATCACCTGGACGTTGATCTCCCCCAGGGACCGGCCGCTCATCAAAATGTCCGAACCGCTGCGGTACACCACAAAGGAGGCCTTCACCCCCCGCAAAGTGAGGAGCTCGTCGGCGGCCTGGGCGGCAGCCACCCGGTCCACGCCCCCCTGCCCCACCACGGCCAGGGCCACGTCCGGCCGGTACAGCTCCGCCTGACGGATCACGTCGTACTTGG
>CAJUOD010000183.1 GCA_910587875.1 uncultured Oscillibacter sp.
AGCAGATCCACCAGGGTATAGTGGAAGCCGTCTTGGTCGAAGTCGGAGCGGGAAATGCCCGCCGGGTCATCGGTGGGACCCAGATCGTACATTTTGCGGATCTCGGAGCCGTCCTCGGTCCGGGTGACGGCGGTGGGATAGCACGCCTGGGCCGTCAGCTCCGGCTCGGCGGCGAAGGCGGGAATGGTGGTCATACACAGCATAAGCGCCACAGCGCAGATAGAGAGAACTTTTTTCATCTTGGTTTCCTCCTTACATGGTCTGCTGGGGGAAAGGGGGCTCCTGGGCCTCCTGACTCCCATGGTCCGTAGCGGCCTGCCCACGCTGGGTGAGCTGGGCCAGCTCCTGCTGATAGGCGCCCATCACGGCGGTGTGGAGCTGCTCACGGAACTCCTTGGTGACAGGGAAACAAACATCCTTATACTCGCCCCCGGCCTTGTAGCTGGGCATGGAGACAAAGGGGCCGTGTTCGCCCTGGACGACCTTGACGCCGCGGACGGCGAAGCAGCCGTTGAGATCGATGGAGGCGTTGGCCAGCAGAGGCCCGCTGGTGTGGACGGAGTGGATCCTGACGGAGATATTGGTGGGAAACTGCTCCTGCACGGGAGCGGCCCTTTCGATGTGGTCAGACATGGTTTTTCCTCCTAAATAGTAGATTTGTTTTGTTCTCTGGGGTGGTCTCAGCCGTAGATGATGGCGTCGGACATGAGCCGGTCCTCCAGCGCTCCCGGGCATACGCCAGCTGAACGCAAAAGAGAAAGCATCTCCTCCGGGACATCGTAGATATCATGATGCTCGGCTTCGTCTAAGTTGTCCTCCCTCAGAAGATCCGGCAGGTTGTCATCCTCATCGTCCTCATCATACGGACAGGTCTCTCCACAGCACTGCTCACAGCGCGGACAGGTTTCGATGAGATAATCCAGCAGTTTCCCCGAGAGCGTTGTGAGCGCATGGATGGAGTGGATCAGCTCCATTGCGGTCATCTGATGCTTCATCGTGACGATTACGTCATCAGCCACATGGAAGTCCAAGTGCTCCCCCTCTTTGATTTTAGCAAGCGTCAGAGCAGAGCTGGGAATATGAATTCCCTTGTCACCTGCCCAGTTCGTGAATTTCTCGCAGCTCATTGTATTCCTCCTTACATATCACTGTTTGAGCACCTTGCGGGGGATATGGACCAAGTCCATTGTCCATTTCGCACCAGGTTCCTCAAACAAATCTAACTGCTTGTCCCAGAACTGTCTGGGATCATAGTTGGTAATGATGAGTTCTCTGTATACAGACTTTTTCTTCTTCGCCATTGGGTTATCTCTTTGGAGCGTTATGATGAAGAAGTCCTTGTACAGATTTCGAATGTATGGACAGTCGTTATAGGACACAACGACATAGCCCTTGCAGGCTTTGAGTACATGAAACAGACGCACATGATCACGCTTACCGAACTCCGCCTCATAAAGCTGCTCCGCTTCATAGTAGGGCGGGTCACAATAAACAATGCCATTAGGAACATCTCGTTCTGGAATCAAGCTCATTGCATCCTTATTTTCGATAACCACATCCTGCAGTCGCTTGGATGCCCTTTCAAGCTGATAGCGAAACCGTCGAATATTGTTCCTTTTGACACCGAATGACGAGCGTGTCCCACTGAAACTCCCACGGCTGGTCTTATAGAAGGCTGCTGCACGCCGGACATTTCTCAGCTCTGCTTTTCCTTTCAGAATCGCTATAAGCTCAGTGGCGTCTTCCTCCGGGAAGGAAGATGCAATCTCCAGCTCCTTTTCCTCCCAACTCTCCATCTCCTCAGGAGGGAGGGCATCGTGTGCAAGGAGGGCCTTCAGATCATCAAACTCCGCCCGCGAGTGAAGCGGCAGGAAATCCAACTCTCTGAGAAGCGAAAGCAAGCAGTCTCGAACGCATACGAACAGATTGACCAGATCTCTGTTGAAGTCATTATAGATATCCAGTCTGGATGGGCATGTTGGCAACCCAAGAGTTAGGGCACCTCCACCGCCAAATGGATCCAAGAGCTGATGGGCATTAGGGGGAAGAACTTGAGAAATATAAGGGACAAGCTTTTCTTTGCCCCCAACCCAAGGGATAAAAGGAGCGGCAATAGTTCTCACCCCCTATCCCCAGAAAAGCCGTTCAGGGAGCGCTCGAGTCCAGTAATCGCCGCATCCAAGCCAGAGCGCATCTTCTTCAGAGTCCGGATGGTTCCGTAGACTTCACCAGCAGTCTGAGCATAATAATAGCCCGTCTGATCACTGGCAATGGGGACTCCCTCACGTCGCATTCGATTGACCGCCTTCCGGAGGTCATTTTCCGAGATTGGAATGATCCGTTGCAGGCGGGAGCTGCTTATGGCCCTGGCTTTCCCTTGGCAATTCAGAGCCAGGTATCGCTTCAAATCATCTTTTTTCATCAGTTGTCCTTTCCGGGCCCGAGTTCCTGAAAAGGACATAAAAGAAGGCCGCTGTCCCTTTTCAGGGTTACGGCCCTAGCAGAGCGTTTGGTTGTGCAAAATTACATGTGGTTCAGATTGGCTGATTCGATTGTGCTGCAACGCCTGAGGTTTTTTCTAAATTATATAAAAAACCTCTTTTAGGCGACGCAGTTCGTCATAATGACGAGCGGCTACATTTGCATCCCTCCCATCTCCGGGCTCTGGGGCGCCTCATAGAGCTTGGGATCGGTGCCGGGAACGTCCCAGCCAAACATGGAGCCAACCGACATGGCCTGCTCCTGAGCCTTGGTGATGCCTTGCTTTCGATTGTAGTGGTCAGCAAGGCGCCGGTTGGCATCGGGGTCGCTGGTGGACCACTTTGAGGGGAAATGGCCATGTTCACCCCGCTTGATGCAGATGAGGCTTCCGTTCACCTCATTGACCGACCAGCACATATCAGGGAGCTTGCTGGCAAAGTCGGGGTCAAACCGCTGGGCCTCTGTCATAATGCTCCAATCACCGAAGTTCCAAAGATGGACATTCAGCTCTCCCTCGGAAACGCTGATTTCTCTCTGCTCAAAGCCCTCTCCCCAGCCATCGGATGCTTGACCGCTGATATAGTCAGTCAGGGTAGCCAGCTCCTCCGGGGACAGGGCGCCGACTACCTTGCACTCTGCAACGCCCCAGAGCTTGCCCTCTCTGGATTCAACAGTAAAGACCACAGATCTGACCTTGTCATTGACACTGTCCTTGTCGCTGTACCAGTGCATGATGCCTCTCTCAGCTTCCTCCTGCATTTGGTTGTCCCGCAGGGCTTTCAGGATGGCTCCCTCGTAGCCGAGCAGATCCCGCCCACTCAGTTCGGTGGGGTCATCATATTCGCAGCCCCGCTCAGTCAGGTCAGCGGTCAAAGGCATATAGAGCTTGAGCGTCGTGGGTTCGGGCGGGAGAACGGTAAAGCTGTCCTCGCCCATGACCAGGCCAAGGCTGCTTCCGTTGTCCCACTTGACATGGAAGGTCCCGATGTCGTCGATGTGGTCCAGTGTTCCCATCGTGCCGGGAGGCACCGGGTGATAGGGGTCCTTCATCTCTCTGAGCTTGATGCGGCTGCCCTTGGGGTACTGCTCCCGCATGAATTCCAGCCACTTCTTGTTGACGGGTTCCATTTACATTCCTCCCATTTGCATAGATTGCTCACCTTGGCTTTGGCCCTGCTCCGGGTTGTCTTGGGTAAAAAAATCGAGGAAGGCGGAGCCTTCCTCGCACTTGAGATAGCCCTGGCTGGTAACCTGCCCGACTTCGTGGGTCATAAGGAACTCACCGAGGGCCTCGTAGTTGTAGTAGCACTCCAGATCCGGGTCGTAGCGGTATTTGCCGGAATCCTGAATGATGTACTTGCCATAGCTTTCGGCATCTTTTGCTTCTGGGACTAACTCAAAGTCCTCCAGACTGGAGGCCAAAAGCTGTAGTTGGGCCAAGTCCTCGGCCCCTGTGACCTCAATGGCAGCAGAAAATACTCTCTGATGGTACACCGACATGACGTTCAAAGTATCGCAGAGTTCGTTCCACTCGGCTAACTCGGCCATGCCGCCCTCCAATGCGAAGGGCGTGTTCTTCCCATAGCATAGGTGGAGAGTACGCTGGCACACGTTGATATCCAGTATGTTCTCACGCTGTCGGAACCGGTCAAATTCCATCTCCGTGAAGGGGAGGAAAATGATCGACTTTGCTCCGTCAGGCTTAACGAATACCAGCTCAGCTTGTCGACTGTCCCACGCATAGGGTGGGAAGCTACGGCCTTGGTATAGCTCCTCCATCCGCATCCCGTTGCGGAAGAACAATCCATAGGGGGTTGCATTGCCCTCGCCGGACTGGATGAG
>CAJUOD010000184.1 GCA_910587875.1 uncultured Oscillibacter sp.
AAATCGCACCCCCGACCACAGAGCCTGCCGAACCTGAACCTTGCTTTGAGCCTGATATTTTTCAGGAGGAGCCCACCGGGGAGTATGTTGAGGAAACAGGCCCCACCCAAAAGGAACGCAAGACTTCCAACGTCGTGCTGACCATTTTGGCGGTGTTCCTTCTGGCGTTTATCGTGGCCATGATTGTGACTTTTTGGGTCAAAGGCTCTGTGCCGGACACGCTGATCCAGTACACCATGGGGGCGGGAGGCATTGAGGCCCTGCTTCTGGCCGGAATCAAGATCAGCAAGGTTGTGACAGGAAACAAATCCGAATCGGACCCGCCCGACGGGGTCGGGTAACACAAGGAGGAATCGCGTATGGAAAGCGTTCTGAACTGGTCTGTGATTATCAGCATCATTGGTGTGCTGGTTGTCCTGACCAACATCATTGTTCAGGTTGTCAAGAAGGCCGTCTGGGACAAGCTGCCGACGAATGTTCTGGCTGTTATCGTCTCGATGGCGCTGACCCTGCTGACGTTCTTCGCCTACTGCCAGATCAAGGCAATCGTGGTGGTGTGGTATATGGTGGCCGCCGCGGTCGTGCTGGGCTTTATGGTGTCGTATGCAGCCATGTTCGGTTATGACAAGCTCATGGAGGCTATCGGCAAGGCCGGCAAACAGTAATTGAGAGCGGAAAAAGGTGTAGGAGAGTCGTTTACTTCTTGACTACTCCTACACCTTGACCGTTTGAGCCTTGGAATTGCGGGACTTTGTGCTTCTAAAATAGAATTTATCCAAAAACGCACAGGGCCCGGTCGTTATTGACCGGGCCCTGTGTGGAGAAAAAAAGTATGTAAAACGGTTTCCCGCCTTACCTGCGTGGTCTAGTTCACTTTTGTGCTCGTGAACATTCTGGTTTTTATTATAAACAAAGTTCCTCTATTTGGAAATAGGAAAAAACAACAAAGATTCCTCTTGTTTTTCGGCAAGATAGAAAGAAAAATTGTTTGTGTTCACGTGGACAAGATTGTATAATGGAACAAAACAGCACTACGCAACCAAAAAATATCTTCTAGTCAGGAATATGGAGAAAGGCAGGTTCAACGATGAAAATAGGCTTCAGCGAAAGCTGCGACTGGTTTTGCAAAGACCACTCCGTTATGAGGGACCTGGAGTACTGCGAGGCTTGCGGTTTCGACTTTATCGACCTTCAGGCGGAGTGTCTGGAACGCGATTTAGCGTCCGGGCGCTACTCTTTGGACGAAATAGGCAGTTGGTTCCGGGATCATCGCTTGAAAATGCTCTCCTATAGCGCCCTGCCCGCATTCAACATGAAGCAGACCCAAGCGGAAAAAAACCGCGTCATGGCAGAACTGGAAGAAATCATTCGCCGCTGTAACATTCTGGACTGCAAAACGATTTCTGTTGTGCCCTCCGTTGACTTGCCCGTACCTGCCGCAGTCAGTGAAATTCGGGCCGACACTGTAGCTGCCCTTCGAGAAATGGCAGAGCTGTCCGCGTCCCATGGTATCCGGCTGACCCTGGAGTTTCACGGGTCTCCGTCTATGTCAGTTAATCAATTTACATACGCCTACGATATCGTCCAGCAGGTAGACAGCCCCTTTGTCGGCGTCACGCTGGACCAATATCATTTTAGGGCTATGTCCTCCCAATGGGAAGATTTCGAGCGGGCCGATGGGAGCAAAATCTTCATCTGGCATTTGACTGGAATGGAAGATATGCCCTGCGGCGCGCCTTACAATACGGACGAGAAGCGGCTTTGGCCCGGTGAACCGGGAGACTGCCTGGAGCATAAGCGGTATGCCGAAACTTTAAAAAGAATCGGCTTCTCAGAGGATGTCTGTACCATCAAGGTTATCCGCCCCGCTTATTATGAGCTTGACCAATGGGAAAATGTCCGCAAAGCTGCGGAGGTTGCCCGTGCTCACGTTGCAAAATATTGGTAAGCCCTCGTCTTATGCAAACGCCCGCCCCCGCCGGTTTTCAGCCGGTGGAGGCGGGCGTTTTTTAGAATGTAACACCTTCACAAGTTGTACTTCGTCTTAATTTTGATTTCCGTGTGGCAGAACTCTGAAACAGGTTCCGTCCCCATTACCAGATAATCATACAGCAGAGTAGCCGGCAAATACCCTTGCGCGTGAGCGTCCTGGTCAATCAGAAAATCGATGCCGCCTTTTTTCAGCTCATTGATGTTGGCCTCGGTCAAGTCATAGCAGATCACACAGATATCCCTGGTTTTTCCAGCGGAGCGGAGCGCCCGGCAAACGCCTGCCTGACCGTTGCCGGAAATATAGATTCCTTTCAGCTCCGGGTAATTTTTCAGCGCCTTCAACACTGCTTTTTCCGCAATATTGTCCACGTCAAAGCATCGTTCACAGGGCAAAAGCTGGAGCCCAGGAAACTCCCTCCGGGCGGTATTTAGGAAACTGGTCATGCGTTGAGAGTGGGCCTGGTGGTCGTCATAGCCCGTAATAGGAAGAACCAAGCCGCCGGATCGCAGACAAGTGGACATCAACCCGGCACAGGCGTCCCCAGCTCGGGCGTTGTCCAGACCTACATAACACATCCGGGCGGAACTGGGGCTGTCAGTGTTGAAGGTAACCACAGGGACGCCCGCCGCTGTCACCTCTTGGATTTTGCCGAGAATTTCCGGCGCATCTCCAGGGGTCAGTGCCAAACCTGACACCCCGGCTTCCATCATCCGGTCTATGGCCTCCAGCACGCGGCCGACGTCGTAGGAATCAATAGTTTCTAGAAGCAGCTCCGTGCCCATGGCCCGCAGCTCCCCTCGGGCCTGCTCTATCCCGGTCAACACCAGATTCATGAAAGGCGTTTCACTGAACTGACATACCACGCCGATCTTGGGTGACCTGGAACTCATCACCAAAGCCCGGCCCAGTTTGTTGGGCTGATAGCCCATCTCTTTGGCCAACCGGCAAATACGTTCCTCCAGCTCAGGCTTTACATGCCCTCTGCTGTGCAGGACCCGGTCTACCGTCCCGCGCGATACTCCTGCGGCGTCCGCGATCTGCTTAATCGTAACCGACATGGAAGTCCTCCATTCAGGAATGATCTCACAACTTGTTATACGTGCACATCTTCTGCTTCTAGCACATTTTTGAAGAAATTAACAATAATATGAAAATATTGGTTATATTATACCATATTTTCGCTTTAAAATCAATGAGCGTTTTTCTTCAGCGGAGTCCGGTTTTCTGCTTTAAGGAGCATTAAGGTTGACCTTAGCGGAAAGCGGCGGCGAAAACAGCACCATCCATTTAGTGATATTCTCCAATTAAGCAAAAGCATTTTCAGATATTTTGCAAGAAAAAGTGAGCCGACGGCATTTTCCTATTGCCAACCGAGAGGAAGACTGGTAATATACACATAAACACAAACTTGTGCACGAGAACAAATCAAGCAAGGTTGTGTAAATTGGATAGAAAGAGGTTGGTTTCCATGAAATTCAAGAAGTTCCTGTCTGTGCTCCTGGCGACTCTCTGCCTACTGTCCCTGGCCGCCTGCGGCGGCAACAGCGGAAGCTCCGCCCCGGCGGATGACTCCAAACCTGCGGACAGCGGCGCCCCCGCAAGCAGCGATGCTGGCGGCAACAAGAATATCACCCTGGTCCTCTCCCAGCGGGATGAATGGCTCTCCACCCTGGTGGACGCCGCCGAAGCCGCCGCTACGGAACGGGGCTACAAAATGAATACCGTGGACTGTGTCTCCGACGCCTCCAAGGCTATTCAATTCGTGCAGACTGCGAAAAACGCGGGCGAGGAAGCCATCATTGTCAACGTGGTAGACCCGGCTCAGGCTACCGCCATCCTGGAGGCCGCCGAGGGCATGAAGGTGGTCTTCGTGAACCGGACCCCTGACGACATGGGCCTTTTGAATGAGAATGCCGTCTATGTCGGCTCCAATGAGATGACCTCCGGCGCCTTCCAGGGCGAGGCCCTGGCCAAGTTCTTCAAGGACAAGGGCCAGACGGAGATTAAGTACATCCTCCTCAACGGCATCCTGGGTCAGACCTCCACCACCAACCGGACGGCCTCCGTCCTCCAGGCTCTGGCGGACAACGGCATCACCGCCACCGAAGCCAGCGCTCCCCTGGTGTGCGACTATGACCGGGCCACCGCCATGGATCAGATTTCTCCCCTGCTGACCGCCAAGACGGAATTTGACTGCATCATTTCCAACAACGACGCTATGGCCCTGGGAGCCATCGAGGCCATGAAGGCCATCGGCATGGATCCCAGCTCTGTGCCCATCGT
>CAJUOD010000185.1 GCA_910587875.1 uncultured Oscillibacter sp.
GAATTCGTGTCGGGGCTAGCCTCTTCCCACATCAAGTCTGGAATTGGCCCCTTCCATCCAGCGTCCGCATGCTCAATGTACCAGTCCCCCATCCATTTGTCTATAGATTTGCCTTAGTTGTAATTTGTTTGATAATTGCCGAGTTTTATTGTGTTTTATGTGAAAAATGTTTGTAACAAAATTTGCCTTTCCGCCGTCAGCCCTCCTGTTTTTCCCTCTCTTCCCCGGCGGGGGCGGCCGGAATGTCCGCCTCCTTCCGGGCGGTATATTCACTATTTAATATGTATCTCTGCCGCTGCTGAAGAATGCGGCCCTCGGCCATCATCCGCTGGAGCAGCGGGCGGCACTGGCTCACGTCGATGCCCAGCACCCGGGCCACGTCCTGGCGGTAGGCGAAGCCCTCCCGCTCCAGATACTCCAGCACGGCGGCCTCCTGCCTCTCCGGAGGCACCACGCTCTCAGGCAGGTAGTACCGGGCCCCCACCTGGGTCAGCCGTCCCCGGCCGACCAGCTGCTTGAGCCGGTTGTAGGCGGTGGTGCGGGAGACATCCAGCAGGGACGCCACCTCATTCCGGGTGGTCCAGCCCTGCCGCCGGGCCTGGGAGAGAATTTCCCCCTCTCCCCCGGAGCGCACGGCGCAGTCCACCCGCAGGTCCCGGAGCGTAAGGTCGTCCAGCCCCGCCCGGATCAGCGCGGCCCGAACCAGCTTGGACAGCCGGGTCCGGTCATAGGGCTGGCGGCTTCTGGGCGCGGTGAGGACGCGGCCCTCCCGGCCCTCCTGCTGGGCCAGGTCCTCCAGCACCTTCTTGGCCCCGCCGGTGAGGGGAATCTCCCCCCGCTCCAGGCAGAGCCGGTCGCCCTGTACCTGGTCCCATGTCAGTGCCACGATTTCCTCCAGCCGGAGCCCCGCCTGCCAGGTCAGCCAGAGGGCCACCCCCGCCGGGCTGGTTTCCTCGGCCCGGAGGAGCTTCCACAGGGCGAACTCGTCAATCTGGGCGGACTTCTCCCGGTGAATGCGGGTGGAGATCTTCTTCTCCTCCAGGTGCTCCGCGAAATGGACGTTGAGCCCCGCCGCCTCCACGCCGGTGATGCGGGAGACATACTGCCAGTCGTGCTCCTCCAGCTGCCGGAGGACGAAGTCGTGGCGCAGGTCGATGAGCCGCACCTCCGTCTGCCCCTGCTTGTCCAGCGCGGCCCGGGCCAGCCGGGAGATGGACTGCGGCGTCAGCGGCTTACGGTCCCGGTCGGAGAGGACCACCGTCTCCTGGCTCCGCTCCCGCCCATCCCGCAGGGCCTGGAGCCAGTCCGCCAGTTCCCGCTCAATGGGGACCTTCCGGTCCGGCAGCACGATGGCCCCATCCAGGAAATCCACCTGCTCCCAGGTGAGGTGCTGGATCTCGTCCCGCAGCAGCCCGGCCTGCCACGCCAGGCGCAGCACGGTCCCCGCGGCGTTTCCCTGGTTTTCCCGCAGGGCCTGCTCCATAGCCCCCTTGTCCGGGCGGTTTACCACATACTCCTGCATAGCGGCCCCTTTCCATTATGTTACATTTGTTGAACAAATAAAGTGACCATCTGGAAATCAACGGCACTGCCGCCCTCTTCGTCCCAGAAAGAAAGGCAACTTCTCCCCGCCATTATTTGTTACAATCATTTATCGCAACACTGCGCTCATTCTAAAGTTGTGAAACGATTGCGGCGCAATTCATACAAGGTTTTCTCCTTCTGCATCATACGCCAAAAGATAACAAAAATCAATATCTTTCAACATATTTTGCGCTTCGGTCCCCCACGATAGACTGGACAAAACAAGTTGGAAGGAGTGGCAGTCTATGACAAAACAAGAGCGCGTCGCCATAGGCCAGCGCCTGCGGCAGCAGAGAAACCGCCTGGGCCTGACCCGGGAACAGTTCGCGGAGCTGGCGGACATCGGCGCCGGGTACTATGGGCAGATCGAGGTGGGCACCTCCCAGATGTCCATCGACACCCTCATCAAGGTGGCCCGGACCTCCCGGCTGTCCATGGAGTACATACTCTTTGGGGAAGAGGGCGGCGAGACGGACCTGGGCTCCCTGGAGACGATTCTGAAGGGCTGCACGCCCCGGGAACTCCGCCTGGCGGAGAAGGTCCTCCAGCTCTTTCTCCTCCGGGGGGACTGAGGGCGCAAAAAAAGAGAGGCCCTTTCGGGCCTCTCTTTTTTGCCGGACATACCGGCGGAAATTATCGTATGAAGTTCATCATGGGCCGCTGGGCCGCCTCCGGGGCGGGGAGCTTCGTCTCGTGGAGCACCTTGACCATCCAGGCCATGTCCCGTCCCAGCCGGGCGGCCACGGCCATGCCCTCCTCGTCCTTTTCGGCCTCGCCGGGGTCCGCCCCGTGGACCACGCCCCAGTAGTCGGAGGTCATCAGAATCATCTCCATGGCGTCCATGGTCCCCAGCAGCTGCTGGTAGGTCTCCATGCCTCCGCTCCGGCGCAGGGTGCACAGGGCCCCGCCCACCTTGTGGTGGAGCTGGTTGACCCCGCAGCCCGCCGCCAGCATCAGGCGGTCCAGCACGCACTTCATTCCCCCGGCGATGCCCCCGTGGTACACCGGGGAGGCCAGCAGGATGCCGTCCGCCTCAATGCAGGCGGCGATGATTTCATTGACCCCGTCCCCGTCCTGGACACAGCGGAGGCTTCCGGTGTTCAGGCAGTGGCAGCAGGCCATGCAGGGCCGGACCTTGGCCCCGGGCTGAAAGACCTGGAACTCCACGCCGGCGGCCCGGATCTCCTTGCCCGCGGCCTCCAGAACCAGGGCGGTGTTTCCGTTTTTGCGGGGGCTTCCGTTGATGGCGACGATTTTCATGGGGGGTCCCTCCTTATGTTTTATGCTCTGATTATATCCGGCCCCGGCCGGAATTGCAAGAATTTCGGGAAACCCCCTTTTTCTTCCGCCCAAAGTGCGCTATAATAGCACCCGTAAATTTAACACCTACGGAGGATGATCCCATGCGCCAAAACGAAATGTTCCTGCTCAAGCTGGGCGAGGTGGTCCTGAAGGGCCTGAACCGCCGCTCCTTTGAGGACCGCCTGGTGGCCAACGTGGCCCGCCGCCTGAAGTCCTGCGGCAGCTTCCAGGTCTACATCCGCCAGAGCACCATCTACGCCGAGCCCACCACGGACCACTGCGACATGGAGGCGGCCTACGCCGCCGCCCGCCAGGTCTTCGGCGTGGTGAGCGTGGCCCGGGCGGTCCCCTGCGAGAAAACCGTGGAGGCCATTGTCGAAACCGCCAAGGACTACCTAGCGGACGCCTTCGCCTCGGCGAAGAGCTTCAAGGTGGAGAGCAAGCGGGCGGACAAGAACTATCCCCTGAACTCCATCCAGGTCTCCCAGGCCGTGGGCGGCGAGCTGGCGGAGGCCTTCCCCCAGGTCTCGGTGGACGTCCACAGCCCGGACCTGACGGTTCACGTGGAAATTCGGGAGAAGCACGCCTACGTCCACGCCCCCGCGGTCCCCGGGGCGGGCGGCCTCCCCGTGGGCATGGGGGGCCACGCCATCAGCCTCCTCTCCGGCGGTCTGGACAGCCCCGTGTCCTCTTGGATGATGGCCCGCCGGGGCGTGGAGCTGGAGATGGTCCACTTCGTCTCCCCGCCCTACACCTCCCAGCAGGCCCAGGACAAGGTCCTGGAGCTGGCGAAGCTGCTGACGGCCTACTGCGGCCGCCTCCGGGTCCACATCGTGCCCTTCACGGAGATCCAGGAGGAGATCCGGAAGAACTGCCCCGAGGAGTACTTCACCCTCATCATGCGCCGCTTCATGATGCGCCTGGCCCAGGCCATTGCCCAGCGGGCGGGGGCCAAGGCCCTCATCACCGGCGAGTCTCTGGGCCAGGTGGCCAGCCAGACCATGATGGCCCTGGCCGTCACGGACGACGTGACGGAGATGCCGGTTCTCCGGCCCCTCATCGGCATGGACAAGGTGGAGATCATCCGCCTCTCCCGGGAGATCGGGACCTATGACACGTCCATCCTGCCCTATGAGGACTGCTGCACCGTCTTTACCCCCCGGCACCCCGCCACCCGGCCCAAGGTGGAGGATGTCCGGGCCGCCGAGGCCAAGCTGGATGTGGATGGGCTCATGGCCCGAGCCCTGGAGGGGGAGGAATGGATCTGGGTCAAGCCTTGACCGGGTGCGCGCCCTTGCGGGCGGGGTGGGATTGCAGCTAGATGCTAGCTGGTCCAATGCACCCCCCATTCTCTCTTTTGCG
>CAJUOD010000186.1 GCA_910587875.1 uncultured Oscillibacter sp.
GTGAGAAGAGAATGGAAAACTTTGTCATCGCGCTGGCGTGCTTCGGCATATGCCTGATTTTCGTGGCCCTGGCGCTGCTGATCAACGGGTCCGGGGCCCAGGAGCAGAAGCTGCTGATTTTCATCATGTGCGGCTCCCTGGTGCAGAACGTGGGCTACCTGCTGGAGCTGACCGCCCCGACCCTGGAGGCCGCCGTGACGGCGGTGACGGTGGAAAACCTGGGGCACACCTTTGTCCCCCTGTGCTACTGCTGGTTCATTTACGCCTACTGCTACGCGTCGCCGCCCAAAAAGCTGCTCTGCCTCCTGGGCTCGATCAACTTCCTGGCGCTGCCCACCGTGTTTTTCAACTGGGGCGGCCTGTTCTACCGGGAGTTTCACTGGCTGACCGCCCCGAACGGCTTCCACTACATCAGCATTGACTACGGCCCGCTGTACCTGCTCTTCATGGTGAGCCGCATCGGCGTGCCCTACGTCCTGTGCATGGTTACCCTGTTCCGGGCGGTGCACCTCCGCTCGGACCAGCGGATCAGCCGCCAGTACAAGTCCATCCTGCTCATCTCCACCATGCCCATCATCATGCTGGCGGCCTACGTGTGCAAGCTCACGAAGGTGTTTGACCTGACGCCGGTGACCCTGGCCATCTCCATGTCCCTGGTGGTCATCGTGGTGTGGAGCCGCCGGAACTACGACTTCCGCCACCTGGCGGCGGAGAAGGTGCTGGAGAGCCTGGGGGACGGGGTCATCGCCCTGGACGACCACGACCGGCTCATCAGCTACAACCGGGCCGCCGCCCAGATCTTCGTCAACCTGCCCTCCCACAAGCTGGGGGAGGACATCCGGGTGGTGGAGGAATTCCGGGAGGAGATGCTCAACGAAAACATCCCCTGGAGCTTTTCCATCAACGGGCAGCACTACGAGTGCCACAGCAAGCAGATCGTGGACGAGGGCGGCCGGAAACAGGGCTGCGTCATTTTGATTCTGGATATGACGGACGTCAAGGCCTACATCAACGAAATCAAGCGGGTCCGGCAGCAGGCGGAGAAGGCCAACATCGCCAAAAGCGAATTCCTGGCCAATATGTCCCACGAGATCCGGACCCCCATGAACGCCATCATAGGGCTGAACGACATCATCATGGAGGAGACCCAAGACTCCTCCATATACGCCCACGCCAAGGACGTGCAGTCCGCCGCCAAAAACCTCCTGGCCATCATCAACGACATCCTGGACCTGTCCAAGGTGGAGGCGGGCAAGATGGAGCTGGTGTACGCGGACTATCACCTGAAGACCGTGGTGGACGAGGTGGTGGGCATGATGGACCTGGCGGCCTCCAAGCGCGGGCTCATCATGAAATACGAGTGCGACAGCTCCCTCCCCTGCCGGTACAACGGAGACGAGGGGCGGATCAAGCAAATCCTCATCAACATCCTGAACAACGCCATCAAGTTCACGAAAGAGGGCTATGTCCGGGCCTCCGTCACCGGGGAGCCCGGACAGCGGGAGGACGAGGAGCTCATCACCTTCCGGGTGGAGGATACCGGCTGCGGCATCCGGGAGGAGGACCTGGGGAAGATCTTCGAGGACTTCCGCCAGGTGGACTCCAAGCGCAACCGGAGCGTGGAGGGCACCGGCCTGGGCCTGGCCATCGTCAAGCACATGGTGGAGCTGATGGGCGGCTCCATCGGCGTGGAGAGCGTCTACGGCGAGGGGACCACATTTATCATCACCATCCCCCAGAAGATCGTGGATCGGCGTACCATCGCGGAGGTTCCGGAGCTCCTCCCGTCGGAGCTGGAGGGGGCCGAGGCCTTCACCGCCCCCGGCGTCAAGGTGCTGCTGGTGGACGACAACCTGATCAACCGCAAGGTGGCCCGGGGCTTTTTGAAGAGCTACGCCTTCGACCTCACGGAGGCCGAGAGCGGGCCGGAGGCCATCGAGCTGGTGCGCCAGAACCGGTACGACATCATCTTCATGGACCACATGATGCCCGTCATGGACGGCATCGAGGCGGCGGAGATTATCCGCCGGGACTGCGGGGAAAACGGGACCTCCCCCGCCATCATCGCCCTGACGGCCAACGCCATGTCGGGCATGCGGGAGCGCTTTTTGGAGAAGGGCTTCCAGGACTTCATCGCCAAGCCCCTGGACCGAAGGGAACTGGGCCAGCTCCTGGCCCGCTGGGTCCCGGAGGAGCGGCGGCAGGAGGCCGCCGCGGAGGCGCCGCCGCCGCCCACTACGGCGGATTTGCGTGTTTTCCGAATTGAGGGGATTGACACGGACGCCGCCGCCCGCTATTATGTTGGCGATGAGGAGGGCTTCGCCGAGCTGCTGGAGCTCTACCACATGGACGGCCAGCGGAAAAAGGCCCTCCTGCGGGAGCTGGTGGGAACCGACATCGCCCGCTACCAGGTGGAGGTGCACGGGCTGAAAAGCGCCTCCGCCAACATCGGGGCCATGGACGTGTCCAATATGGCCCGGGCCCACGAGAACGCCGCCGCCCAGGGGGACATGGAGTTCATCGACCGCCAGTTCCCCGTCCTGATGGAGGACTACGAGAGGCTTCTGGAGAACATCGGGGCGTTCCTGGAACAGCGCCGGAAGGACGCCCCCCGGGAGGAAAAGCTCCCCCCGCTGCCCGCCCGGGAGCTGAGGGACCGCGTAAAGGAGGCCCTGGGGGAGCTGGAGCACTTCAAATCCAAGGAGTGCGCCGGAATCGTGGAGGACATCCTCCGCCACGAGCTGCCGGGGGATACGGCGGACAGCCTGGGGGAGATCCAGGGACAGCTGAAGCTGTACGAGGACGACAATGCGGAAACGCTGTTGAACCAGCTTTTGAGCAAACTTGAAAAGGACATGGGAGGCAGAGGCAAATGAGCAGAGGCTATCGAAAGCGCATTTTAGCGGTAGACGACGCGGCGACCATTTTGCTGCGGATCACGGACACACTGGAAAAATACTACGACGTGGTCACGGTGAACTCCGGCGCCCGGGCTCTGAGATTCCTGGAGCAGGAGAAGCCCGACCTGATCCTGATGGACATCCGCATGGTGCCCAAGGACGGCTTTGAGACCCTGCGGGAGATCCGCGCCATGGAGGACCGGGCGGACATCCCGGTCATCATGCTCACCGGCCAGGAGGACCGGAAGTCCGTCATGGAGGGCATCAAACTGGGGATCTGCGACTATGTGCTCAAGCCCTTCGCCCCGGACGACCTGCTGGAACGCATCCACCGGGTGTTTAACCCGGGCAAGCAGAGCCCTACTTACTACTGACCGCCGGGGGAGGCTGACGTAATGAATACCGCCGTAACAAAAGAAGAGCTGGAACAGATTCTGGACCAGGCCCTCCAGGACGTGACGGAGCGGACCGCCGGGGTCCGCCTGCACCAGGGGGACCAGCCCCTGGGGGAGGACCTCTGCACGGTCCACATCACCTTCGACAAGGGCTTCGGCACCAGCCTGACCCTCTGCGCGGACACCAGTCTGCTGGCCCGCATGGCCCGCAACTCCTTCCACGAGGACGCGGTGACGCCCGAGGACGTGGAGGAGTTCAGCAAGGAGTACTTCAACGTGCTCTGCGGCAAAATCGTGGGGGCCATGTACCAGGCCACCCAGGTCCCGGCCCACTTCGGCACCCCTGTGTTCTATCAGGGGCGCTATGAGCCGGAGGGCCAGGAGGCGCAGTTCATCCTCACCTACTCCGACGGGCACGAGGAGGGCGCGCAGCTGATTCACCACGTGCCCAGCGTCCACGAGGACGGGCCAAACGGGAACGAATAAGGGGGTATATCATAAATGAGCAGGCGAATCATGCTGGTGGACGACTCCCGGCTGGTCCGGGTTCAGATGGAGGACGTCCTGAAGGGCACGGATTACGAGATCGCGGTCCACTGCCGCAGCGGCGAGGACGCCATCGCGCGCTACGCCGAGGTCCAGCCGGACCTGGTGACCATGGATATCATCATGCAGGGGATGGACGGGCTGGACGCCGCGGAGATCATCCTGAAGGACCATCCGGAGGCGAGGATCGTCATGGTCTCCTCCCTGGCGTACGACGATACGTTCGAGAGGGCCAAGGCCATCGGGGCCAGGGGCTTTGTGGATAAGCCCTTCCACCAGGAGCAGCTTCTGAAGGTCTTTGAAGAGGCGCTGTCATAAAGAAGCGGGAGCCGTCCCGCCCTGAAAGCCCTGCGGACGCAGGGCTTTTTTGCGGGCAAACAATTTGTGCGAAACCCAT
>CAJUOD010000187.1 GCA_910587875.1 uncultured Oscillibacter sp.
CCTGCACCACGGTCATGCGCCCGTCCGGGTCGTTGTTGATGCGCCCGATGAGCGGCTCCACGGTGTCATTGAGGCGCTGGAACAGCTCAAAGCGCACCTTGACACGCTTGATCTTCTTCCAGCCCTCATCCTCCTTCGCCGTGGGGAGCACCAGCGTGTTGATGCCCTGCTCCACCCAGACGGTGTTTGCCGCCGAAACGCTGAACATCAAAGCGCCCGCCTTGATGGCCCGCTCGTGCTGGTTGTTTGTCAGCAGTTCCGTACACTCCACCGCGCCGGTGATGGCCGCGCGGGTGATGCTCTCGTTGCTGGGGGTGCCGGCGATCAGGCCGGCGATGCGGGCCGCGGCCCTCCAGCCCTCGTAGACGTTGCCGCTGATGTCCGTGAAGCCGTTACCCACATAGACGATCTGGTAGTCGTTGTAGGCGCTGGCGTGCTGTAGCCGGGTCTCGAAGTCCACGGTGGTCGGTTCTCCGATCACGCCCATGGTGAACTTGCCGCCCTGGTAGATGCGGTTTAGGAACAACTGCATGAGCGCCTGGACAGCTGTGTCCTCGGTGTCGATGGACAGCACGTTCCAGCGGTACGCCTCCAGGGTCTCATAGGCTTTGCTGTACGCGCCGTTATTCACGGTGGGGTCTGTGCCACCCGTGATTTCAGCCTGGTCTACGCTGGCCAGCTTTTCCTCGCTGTCCTTCACCTTGGTCAGCGTGAAATAGTCGCTCCCCTTCGTGCCAAACGCTTCCATGAGCGCGTCTACGCTGTTCTCAGTATTGGAGAAGGTCAGCTTCTCCAGCTGTTCCGTACCCTCAACGATCAGCAGTTCGCTGGTATTCGGGTCTGCCAGCGTGGGCCGGATGGTGACGGCCAGTTTGCGGCTGCCGGGGTATTTCAGCGTCATCTGGATAACGCTCTCTCCCGCGGTGTCCGCAATGGTGTACGAGCCGGGAGTGCCGCCCGTACCGAGGCGCAGGGCGTAAACCAGCCGTGCGCCGCCCTTGAACTGCTCCAGCGGGACGGCGGTGGTGCCGTTCTCCCCGCCATCACCGTACTTCTTGGCGATGTCCTCGTACTGTTCCAGGACCAGCGCCTGTCCCAGCGGCCCCCAGTTGGAGCGGAACACCGCCGCGCACTTGCCGTCATCTACTCCGGCAACGGGCGGCTTGCCCCAGTTCTCATAGCGGAGATACACGCCGGGGCGGGTCTTTTTCTCGCCGATGATGAAAAACGAAGCCATTTACTTAACCTCCCTCTCCAAAAACGCCGCAACGATGGCCTTCGCCTCCGTCACGGTGGCGGCCTTTTTGCCCGCCTCCCGGAGCGCCACGCTGACTACCTCCGGGGTCGTACCGAACAGGGGGCGGGACTGCGCCGCCAGCTCTGTCGCTTTGTAGGTTGCCTCCATTGGGTTAACCCTCCTTTTTCGCTTTTTGTGATTCCTGGCTGTTCGCCAAATTGCCGTATGGGTGGAGCAGCCGCATCTGGGCATCCTCCACCCGAAGCGCGCCGTATTGCCCGGTCAGTTCCAGCTGTCCGTCCCGCAGGGGGTCTGCGCCGTGCCGCAAGGCTATCCGGTTGATAAACATCGGGCTGGTATCGGCCAGAATGACCTCCCCGTCAAGCTGCGCCCGCTCGATGATGGCCTTTGTCCATTTGTTGCGCTCCGGTACGCTCTCCGCGATGATGTGCGCCGCAAACGTCCCGGTGTACCAGGTGACGGCGTAGCTTTGGCGGTTCGTGCTGGATGTACCTGTGAAGCGCCAGTAGATGGCCGGGTTATCGTCCGTAGGCTTCCACACGGGCGGCGTATCGTCATAGGCGATAGCGGTCATCTTTGGGAAGTACCGCTTCGTCCATGCGTTCAGCCCCTGTATCGGGTCCGGGGTGGTCGTGATCTGCTCCGGGAACGCCATAATGGAAAAGGTCACGGTCAGCCCGTATACCTCCGGGGGCGTGTTGTTGCTTTTTTCCCCGCTCTCGTACAGAAATTCGTCCGACCGCTCCCACTCCGCGCAGAAAGTCTCCCGGTTCCCGTCTGTGTAGAACACCCCGGACACCAGCTCCAGAAGCCTCTGTTCGATGGCTCTGTCCGGGTCGAGGCCCCCTACTGCCGGGCATTCGCTGGTACACCAGATGTTGACCGTCAGCGTCCCCTCGGTCTTGCGCTCCGGGTCGTGGCGCATATCCACGTTGAAGTCCATCCGGGGGTATCTGGGACTGCCCCAACCGGGGCGGCTGTCGCTGGGGGCTTTCTGGTAGAAAACGGCGGGAGCCTCGTTGTAACGCGCCAGCATCCCGCCCATCTGTTCGTCCCCGGTTATCTGCTGGAGCAGAAGCTGGCGAAGCCCGCCGCTCATGCCCCGTCCCCGGTCTGCGGGGCGTTGCACTCATAGTTGACCGTCTGGAAGTCCCGCGTCCAGTAGATTTCCCACACACCGATGGCCACGTCGGCCGCGGTGATGTCGAGGTAACTGCTGGCGTTATTCTGCGTGTTGCAGTACAAAATCCGCAGCCTGGTTGCCGTAGCCTCGGTGATGAAGCCGTTTCTGGCCGTGGTATCCCCGGCCCGCTTGGCGCGGATGCAGTCTCCGCGCCCGACCTGCGCAAGGTCGAACTCCTGATGGGTCGCGTTCATGATAAGCGCCATCGCCTGTCCTCCTAACCGCCCTTATAGGGCTTTTTGTAGATTGCCTTTACCTTCGGCAGCGCCATGTTAACGACGGCCTGCTTGTACGGGCGCGGCTTCATCCTGCCGGTCCCGTTCTCCAGCATCTCGCCAAGCAGCCGACCGCCGGCCCGCTCCCTGCTCTTGATGGCGGCCACCGCCTGGAAGCGCGTGTCCTTCTTTTCCACGTGGACGTGCGCGCCCCAAGAAAGGCGGAACGCGCCTGTGCGCACGGCGGGCGGCTCTCCCGGTGCGGACGCCGTGTAGGACCTGCTCGTATTCGGCACCCGGTACTTCTTCCCGGACCGCTGCCCCCGCAGGACGCGGAGGGAGGCGCTGCGCAGTTCGTTGCTTGCACGGTATGTCCGTTGCGCGACCTCCTTCTGCACGCCCTTGAGCGTGGCGGCCACCGTCTTGCCGATGACCTGGGAGGCATTGCCCCAGGCCCTGCCGGTGCTCTGCTGGCTTGTGGGCATCAGATGTCGCTCCTTTCATCGCAGTAGTAGATCGTCCAGTGGTTCAGCCCTCCAGGGTTGTATGGGGCCGTCTGGACGATGTATCTCTGCTCGCCATGCATCAGGGAATCTCCGGGCTTTATCTCAAACGCCGCCGTTCCCTGCTGGGTGATCTTGTGGGACACAGGGTGTTCAAGTTGCCGCCAGCGCAGGATTTCCTCCGGCTTTGCCGCAGCGAGAACGGCGCGGATTTCCCCGATGGGTTCCGCGCCGTTTGAGATAACTCTGCCGCTGGCGGTTTTGTGCTCTCCGTCCCGGTAGACCGTGAATGTGCGAAGCTCCTGTCCCGGCATCATGTGGATTGCCCCTGTGAACATTTTCCGCCCCCCTATGTGGTCATTTTGCGGAAAGGGGACGGAGGGCCGCCCGCGCCGTGACAGGCTCTCGGGTTTTCCTCCATCCCCTTGTGGAAGTATGGGGGCGTTTCGGTGATAGACGGGGCGAGGGTCGGGATGGAGGCGGTGGCGAGTATCTGCTTCTTCAAAGCGTCATACATCTTCTGCCACCGCTCCGCCCGGTCTCCGAAGCCGTATTGCAGGACGTCTATGCGGGTGTCCACCTGGTAGCTCATCTTGAACAGGATTGCCTCCAGGACGGCCAGCTTGGCGCACAGCCACGCCTTCTTGCCCGCTTTCAGACCTGCAAGCACGGCCTTGTATTCCTCATCGGCCAGCGCACAGGTGTCCGCCCCGCCATCGGTCTGTGTGTCCCCAAGTTCAAAGCGCATCTGGTCTTTGCCCCTGGCACGGATCTGTGTTGGGTCGTAGCTGTAGGTCATGGTCGTGTCCCTCAGTCCTTATGCGACCGGGTATGTGCGGCGAGACCTTGCTGTGTCTGGAAAGCCCTGCCGCAGGTATCGCAGACGAATTCTCCGACAGTTCCTGCAATCAAGTCCTCGACTGTCAGGCCGCCCTCTGCGCCGCTCCCAGCCCCGTCCTGCGGGTTTTCGCCGTCCAGCCGGGTGGTTGCCTCACCCGTGCCGGAATCGCCGCCAGGGGCGCTCTCTGCGCCCTCTGCGGGGGGGTCTGCATCCTT
>CAJUOD010000188.1 GCA_910587875.1 uncultured Oscillibacter sp.
GATTGACCTCAGCCGGTCTCTCTCCGAAGTCGAGATGATCGTTGTTTGGATCACGGCTGCTGGCGTTCCACGTTGACTGAAATAATCGAAAATGCTTGACATATACTGAAATGTGTTATACGCTGTAGACAGGAGGTGGTAACATGTACCACGTTTGGGTCTACAGACATGTGGATGATCCGGCCCGCCCCTGGGTGTTGCTGGGAGAACTCCGGCAGTCTGATGGGGACCATTTGCAGGAGTATGGGACCTGTAAGGCGGCTGAGGCTGTTTGTGCGGAGTACAATGCCCGGCATGGACATTTGGGTCTTCGGTATGAGGTCCAAGCGGCTCTTGGGAGGTCTTCCCGATGAGGTACGTTATCAAATTCAATCCCACGGACCTGGAGCGGCGTTTTTTCGGTGGCCGGTGTGATTACCTGCGGGACGGTGACGGACAGATTGCAGTGTTCCAGGATTATAACGAAGCTGTCCGGGTGCTCAACTTCCTCAATCAGATTCCGGTCCGGCGGACGTGGGGATATATCGTGGAGGAGGCAAAGTCTCATGTATCTGGTCGAAGTTTGGAAGAGCGTAGAGCCGGATTCTTCGGGGGTTGATCATCGGGATGCGGCCCGCGCCCGATTCATGGGGATGCTGAAGGTTGATGATAGGCATCCCAGGGATTTCCCGTCGCTGATCGAGGCCCAGGCGGTGTCCAATGCCCTGCGGGGTCAGTATGGGCGGGAGGGGTACGACTTCCGGCCAAGGGAGTATCCCTTGTTGGATTTCCAGCTTTAGCTATCTGGAGCAGGTCCCTGCAAGGTTCCCCTGGGTGCCGAAGGTCGAGGAAGATCCCGGGCTTCAGCTGGAATAAGATCAGTCCCCTCGCGCCGATCGGCGCGAGGGGACTTGTTTTTATCTTCGGTTTATGGCTATAAGGAATATTTCTTCGAGATTGTCGATGGTCCTCCAGCCGGATTCTGATAGCCACTCCATGCAACGGAACTGATCAGCTGTTAGGTCATCTCTGGTGATGCGCAGCGCCCCGAGGAGGCGGCGGAGGTTGTTTTCGGCGCTGATGTCTTTACTCATGACTTGATCTCCTTCGGTTCCCTTTCTTTTCACTGTATCGTGAAAAATCCCTGGGGAATATTAGTATCCACGCTCTTCCAGCTGTGCTTTGCGCAGGTCTGCTAGGTATGTGCTCCATGGAGCCCATCCCCCGAATTCCCGGTGCATCGCGTCAGCTGTTACGACCCATTGTTTCCCAAATTTCCGACAGTCTTTACCTGGTTTAAGCCGACCGTCTTGTATGGCTTTGCGCAGGGTGCTTTGCTCTTTGCCCCAAATCTCTGCGGCTTCGGCGATGGATAACAGGTCCGCAAATGGTCCGCCTTTCATGTCCAGCATGGTTAGTTCTTTTCCCATGGTGCTCCTCCTTTCATGTCCACATTATATCACGGTACCGTGAAATTGTCAGTTGCATTAGTCACGGTACCGTGAAATTTTTTCGTTTCAGGTCGCGGGATCTGCGCGGCTGGTCGTGGCGCAGGCACCGAAGGGCTTTATGCCGTAGGCATGACTGCCGCCGGGCCGCAGGCCCGGAGCCGTTACACCAGGGCTGGACGCGCACCAGAGTGTCAAGGTCCGGCGGCCACCAGGGCCGGATCCAAACCGGCACTACCTTGATCACCAGGCCCCCGGCCCAGACTATCGGCCACGCAGATTTTGAGAGATCTCCCGCCATTTTACATTTTGGGGACTGTCAAGCGCGCGGCAAAAGGCTCGCCCTAGACCACAAGATGTACGCTGATGTCAATTGAAGGGGTGATTTTTCCTATATGTAGGGGGTGATGGTATGACGACGGAATACCTTCTGGATCAGGAGGTTGGGCACGTCTTGGCGGCACTTACGATGCAAAATCGGCTGATTGTTCGGGTGATTTTACATACCGGGATGCGGATTTCTGACGTGCTGGCGCTCAAGACCTCAGATTTGAAGCCGTCCGGCTGGTATACAGAGCAGAAGACGGGAAAACGGAGACGGTATGGACTTCCTGCGCCCCTGTTGGCGGCTATCAAGGCGCAAGCGGGGCCTGTGTGGGCCTTTCCTGGCCGTTTAAGCCCCCTCAAGCACAAAACCAGGCAAGCAGTATGGGCGGACCTTAAACGGGCTTCTAGGGCCTTTAGAATGCCTCAGAACGTGGGCACCCACTCCGCGAGGAAGGTGTATGCCGTGGATTTGATGGCGAAGTATGGCGATATAGAGCGTGTGCAGCGCGCTCTTAACCATGATTCGCCAAGCGTGACGATGATCTATGCGATGGCGGATCAGCTGCTCCAGCGGAAATTGGCGGCACGGGAGCGGCGGTCAGCGCGGCGAAGAAAAGCAGGGCCCAGGATTTGACATCCTGGACCCTGCTTGGTATAATTTTACTTGTAGCACGTGATTTTGAGAAAGGGAAGCGTCCTCCTTGTGATGCGAAAAGACCACCAGTGCTGGAACACTGGTGGCCGTGCGTGCTACTTGCATCGCGGGGACTGTATGCATATCAAGTATAGCGAGAATCCCGGGCCTTGTCAAGGGCCGCGTGTCGAATTTTAGCGGCACTGTCAGCAGGCGGCACCGTAGGGCCGCACCGTCGAGGGGCCCCGGCCCGCCGCCGGCCCGGAGGCGCCGCGGGGAGCACCGCGAATGCGGCGCGGACCCGCGAGGGCGCCGGAGGGACGGCGAGCGGACCGGGAGCCCCGACCGGAGAAGCACCCGGCAGGGGCCCGCAGGCGGGGCAGGCACCCGGGAGGCGCGCAAGGCCCCCGGCGCAGGACGGCGGGGGGCCCGCCGCCCGGAGCCGGGGACCGGGGGAGGCCAAAAACGAACAACAAAAGCTGTTATTGTTCAGTCGCGTAGCGATTGAACAATAACACCTTTTTTGTTCGACTTTGGCCGGGGCGCGGGCCGTGACTTCCGAGACGCAGCGCGGCCCAGAAGGCGAAGAGGCCGTTCATGAGCGGGGATTGTCCTCCCGGAAGATGCTTTTGTCCTTTTGGGGCGGCATCCTTCCCGCCCGGCTGCTCCTCCATCGTTTAACCTCCTTCTAATTTATACTTTATACTTGATATAGGGACGTTATTACGCCACATGACTACCGATAACTTAGCGTCAACCTCCGAAAATATCATGTACAATACGATGGTGAAAACCTATCGTGACGGGTCGAAACAGATACTTTGTGCAACAAAAAGGGTCTTTCGGGAACCCGGGTGGGAGTCCAATTTGGTCTATTCGTTAAACCAAAGGACCCCCCGCGAGAAGCTGGAAGCGAGGGAGCGAGAAGAGCGGCGTATCCTCTGGGAGATTCGACAGGCGCGGGAGGGGAAGGTCCTGGAGGGGCCGGACCTTCCGGAGGACTGGGAAGCTGACGCGCCGTGGTGGGATGTGGACCCAGCCTGGTGGACGGAAGCGCAGGCGGCGCGGCGGGACGTGCGGGACCGGGCGATGTCCTGGGAAAGCCTGCAACGGTCCATGCGGCGGGCGCGGGTGAAGGTCCGGGACTACTGCCTGAGCACTGACATGAAATACTTCTGCACCTTCACCCTTGACCAGGAGAAAATAGACCGGTACGACATCAAGGTGATTACAAATAAGCTGAATCGGTGGCTTTCTCACCAGGTCCAGCGGCGGGGTATCGCCTATGTGATGGTCCCGGAGCTCCACCAGGACGGGGCTATCCACTTCCATGGGATGCTGACGGAGGGGCTGGAGGTCGTGGACAGCGGGACGATTATTCCCCGGGGAGAGGACAGGCCCAGGCGTCCACGCTCTGATGAACAGGAACGGGCGTGGCTTCGCGCTGGTGGCCGGAAGGTCTACAATCTGCCTGGGTGGCCGTATGGTTTCACGACGGCCCTGCAACTGGAAGGGTGCTATGAGGCGGCGGTCAATTACGTGTGCAAGTACATATCGAAGGGTCTGGGAGAGTCTCCAGACTATCTTCCCTGCAAGGTCGGCGGTCGCTGGTATTACTCGGGCGGTGCTTTGGGTCGGCCTGATGTGGAGTTTTTTAATTCCAACATGGAGGATTTGCAGGATGCTTTCGGCGGATCGGCACATGCGATTGACCTCAGCCGGTCTCTCTCCGAAGTCGAGATGATCGTTGTTTGGATCACG
>CAJUOD010000189.1 GCA_910587875.1 uncultured Oscillibacter sp.
GGTGAAGAAAACCGAGGCGGAGAAGCTGGCGATCAAGCGGGCCGCCCGGAAACGGAAAAAGGCGAGGCTGGCGGCGCAGGAGCAGCAGAGCTTGCCGGAGCAGGACGGCCGCTTCTTTTATATCGCCGGGTACACCTCCGGGGGCGCCCCCTATGGCGTCACCTGGGAGGAGATGGGGCTGGAACCCTGGGAAGAACTGGAGTAGGAGGTGCGTATATGAGCCGCTACACAGAGCAGGAATTGAGGGACATCTTTTATGACGCTCTGGACTTCTTCAACGAAGCCCTTGACTCCGGCATCACAAGGGCTAATACAGTCCTCGCTTTCTTTACCCCGGACAACGGGACGGATGTCTATGAGCAGTTCTGCCGGGAGCATTTTCCGAAGCACCTGGACGAGGACTACAAAGCGGAGGGCTACTTCCAGTCCTTTGCGGCACAGGCTTTTGTGGGCAAGGGGCTGTACGGTGTGATGATATGCGCTGACATCGACTTTCCCCTGCCGGAGCTGCACCGTGTTTTCCTCCATGAAATATCCCATCTGTTCTGCTGTGAGAACGAGATCGAGGGCGGTGGCTTCTTTGACCGCTACTGCATGGGCAGTGGGGCGGAGGACGGCATGATGAACGCCGGGTACGCGGTCTGGCGGGAGGCTGTGGCTGACATCATGGCCGATTCCATCCTGAGCGAATACACGTCCCTGACGCTGGCGGATGTCCGGGAGGAGGTCGGGCGGCTCTACCGTATGCTGTCCCCGGCAGACCCGGACTCGAAGAAATGTATGTCGCTGATCCTCGTGTATGTCATGGCTACAAGGGAGGTCGGCGGCGTGACGGAGTGGGCCGATGCGGAGGCTGGGCTGGAACGGTATCTTGGTCTGGAGGACCCGGCATTGTACGCTGTCCTCAAGCTGGCCTTTGACAATCTGCACCGCTCCCCGTTCTGGTCCATCACCCCGGACTTTATCATGGAGCTGGGTGAAGCCTACCTTTCCCTCCTGTCGCATAAATTCCTCCGGGAGAACCTTCCCTGAGACAGGCGGCGGGCAAAACTTTATAAAAACCGTAAAGCGGACAAGGATCACACATCTTTGTCCGCTTTTTTCATGCCCAAAATCGGGCGAAAACAGTTGGATTTTCAGAAAGGAGCGACTGCCTATGAGCAAGTTAGTGATCTGCGAGAAGCCCTCGGTGGCGCAGAGCATCGGCAAGGTGCTGGGCGCCTCGAAGCGGTGTGACGGCTATCTGGAGGGCGGCGGGTATCTCGTGAGCTGGTGTGTCGGCCACCTGGTGGAACTGGCCCAGCCGGAGGCTTACGGCGAGACCTACGCCAAGTGGCGGCTGGAGGACCTGCCCATCCTGCCGGAGAAGTGGCGGTATCAGGTGTCCCCGTCCACAAAAAAGCAGTTCCAGATTTTGAAGGAGCTGATGAGCCGGGAGGATGTCGCCTCCATCGTGGAGGCCACCGACGCCGGACGGGAGGGCGAGCTGATCTTCCGGCTGGTCTACCACCAGTGCAAGTGCAAAAAGCCCTTTGAGCGGCTCTGGATCTCCTCTATGGAGGACGCCGCCATCCGGGAGGGCTTCGCCAGCCTGAGACCGGGAACGGAATACGATGCCTTGTATGAGGCTGCCCTGTGCCGGGAGCGCGCCGACTGGATCGTCGGCATCAACGCCACCCGGCTCTTTTCATGCAAGTACGGCCCCACCCTCAATGTGGGCCGGGTGATGACGCCCACGCTGGCGATGGTCTGTGACCGGGAGACGGCGATCAGCGGCTTTCAGTCCGAGCCGTTCTACACCGTCCAGCTTGTGCCGGAGGGCTTTGCGGCGAACGGAGAACGCATGAAGGAAAAGACCGAGGCGGAGAAGGTAGTGGAGGAGTGCCGTATGGCGGGTACGGCCACCGTGGTAAAGGCGGAGCGCAGGGACAGGACGGAGAAGCCCCCGGCGCTCTACGACCTGACCTCCCTCCAGCGGGACGCCAACCGCCAGTTGGGATTCACGGCACAGCAGACCCTCGACTACACCCAGAGCCTCTATGAGAAGAAGCTCGTCACCTACCCCCGGACGGACAGCCGCTACCTCACGGAGGACATGGCGGGGATGCTGCCGGGGCTGGTGGGGATGGTGCAGAAAAAGCGGGGCATCTCCCCGGACGCCCCCGCGCCGGTGAACGCCGCCCAGGTCATCAACGGGAAGAAAGTCACCGACCACCACGCCATCATCCCCACGAAAACGCTGGAGTCCGCCGACCTTGCCGCCCTGCCCTCCGGGGAGCTGGCGGTGCTGGACCTGATCGCCCTGCGCCTCGTCTGCGCCGTGGGCGACCCCTGCCGCTACTCGGAGACCGCCGTCACGCTGGAGTGCGCCGGACACCAGTTCAAGGCCAAGGGCAAGACGGTCACGGACCCCGGCTGGCGGGCGTATGCCACTGCCGCCAGCACTGATGAGAAGGACGGGGACGACGCGCCGCCCATCCCCGCCCTCTCGGAGGATGCGGAGCTGCCCCTCGCCAAGGTGGAGCTGAAAGAGGGAAAGACGACGCCCCCCAAACGGTTCACGGAGGACACCCTTCTCCAGAGCATGGAGGCTGCCGGGGCTGAGGAGATGCCGGAGGATGTGGAGCGGAAAGGCATCGGCACTCCCGCCACCCGCGCCGCCATCATCGAGAAGCTGGTGCAGAAGGGCTTTGTGGAACGCAAGGGGGACAAGAAGGCCAAGGCGCTGGTCCCCACGGACAAGGGCCGCGCCCTGGCCGCCGTTGTGCCGGAGCAGATACAGTCCCCCACCATGACGGCGGAGTGGGAGGAGAAGCTGCTGGGCATCGAGAAGGGCGGCTATGCGCCTGACGATTTCATGCGGGAGATCGCCGGGATGGTGACTGACCTTGTAAAGAACTATGAGACGGTGAAAGGAGTACAGATGGATATGCCGGGTAAGGGTATGGTGATCGGGAGCTGCCCCCACTGCGGGGCGGACGTGGCGGAGCGTGACAAGGGCTGGTTCTGCGCTAACCGGGAGTGCCGCTTCGTCCTCTGGAAGGACAACGCCTACTTCAAGAAGATCGGCAAGCACCTGACCGCTGGCATGGCCGAGAAGCTGGTGAAGGAGGGGCGCATCAAGCTGAAGGACTGCAAGAGCCAGCGGACGGGCAGGACCTACAACGCCGATGTCCTGCTCACCACCGAGGAGGACGGCCGGGCGAAGTTCCAGATGGAGTTCGACAACAGCAAGAACAACAGCGGAGGAAAGAAGAATTGAATAAAGGGCAGCTTACGCTCGGTTCCCTGTTCGACGGCATAGGAGGTTTTCCCTATGCCGCCTCTTTTTATGGGATCAGGCCCCTGTGGGCCAGCGAGATCGTCCCGGAGTGCGTCTCCGTGACGAAGAAGCACTTCCCGGACATGGAACACGTTGGCGACATCACGAAGCTCCACGGCGGCAAGCTGCCGCCCGTGGACATCATCACCTTCGGCTCCCCCTGCCAGGACCTGAGCGTGGCATCGGGCAAGCGCCTGGGCCTTGCCGGGGAGCGGAGCGGCCTCTTTCTGGAGGCCATCAGGATCATCAGAGAAATGCAGGAGGCGACCAATGGAGAATACCCCAAATTCGCGCTCTGGGAAAATGTCCCCGGAGCCTTGTCAAGTTCTTCCCGGCGTGACTTTAAGGCTGTGCTGGAAGCGTTCACAGACGCCGAAGTTCCAATGCCTGGTTCTGGACGGTGGGCAAACGCCGGGATGGTACGAGGCCGAGGCGTTGACCTCGCTTGGTGCGTGTACGACGCCCAATATTTCGGAACAGCACAGCGGCGCCGGCGTATCTTTCTTGTCGCAGATTTTAGAGGAACACGCGCCGGCGAGATACTCTTTGTCCCCAAAAGCCTGTCAGGGTATTTTGCGGCGGGCGGAACGCCGCGGCAAGGACCTGCCGCCTATGCTCAAAGCGGCGCTGGAACAGCAGGCGCGGGGGATGTGATCCCCGCCATCTCCATGCGTATCCGCTGCGGCTGTGAGGGCGGCGGCAAGGGGCCTCTGCTCCAAATAGAAAAAAGCGGCACCCTGGCGACCGGGAATGACCAGTATCTCTTTGCGCCGAAGGACGCGGTAGAGATACTCAACGACCAG
>CAJUOD010000190.1 GCA_910587875.1 uncultured Oscillibacter sp.
CCCTCCAGCCTCTCTACCCGTTCGCGTGTGGCGATGTACTTCATATACCCGGAGGCGCCGTCGGCCTTGATGTAACCGCTCTTTTGAATCAGCCTGGCCATTGATCATCCCATCCGTTCTGGTACCTGTTGGTCTGCCGTATCTCTTTCATACACCGTGCTCTCAGATGCTCCACGTCATCCAGGTGGACCTCATTCACCGCCGCCGTGATGTTTGCGATCATGTCTTGTTCCACGGCCAGCTTGAACAGCAGCTTGCCAATCCGAGTACCCGGCGCCCCCAGCTTGCCGTCCAGCACATCCGCAAGGACGCGCGGGAGATAGCTGGCGGCGTTTTGCGTATTCAGGTAGCCAGTGTAGAACCGGATCGCCTTTTCGATGTACTCGTTTTTGTGGTACAGTTGTCTTTTGTATAGCTGGTTTCTACCTGGCTCCATGCATCTGGCGTGAGCCAGACCGTGTGCCGTTTTTTATCTTCGTTCATGCCGGATTTTCCTCCTTATTTTGAATTAGCGTTATGCGAAAGCCGTCAACAGTGGGACTCAAGGGTACTTCCGAAAATATCAGCGTCAATCGGTTTTCTCCTCCGTCAAAAAAGCGTCAGCTCCCGTCCCCGCAACTGCCCGCACTGCGGGCGGAAGTGACTTGGCTGGGGGCCGCTTGCGGCGTCCGGCCTTTCTCCTGCTTTTCTTTCGTCCCTCGTAACTCGCCGCATTTTGGCGCAGACTGCTTCCCTGGGGTCCTGCCCTGCCCTCGATAGAAAAATCGCACACGAGGGCTCACAAGCCATCACACGGGATATCTTGCACTTATCTTTGCCTGTCTCAAACATCGGAACTTCCAGCATCGTCTCCACCACTCGTATTTTGCTTCACCCACTAGACAAACCTCTCTTTGGGAACCACAATGCGGTTCCCTATTTTCAGCGTTGGGAAGTCCTGCTGGTGCATCAACTCATAACCGCCAGACGGTGAGATACCCAGCACCCTTGCCACTGTTTTTGCGTTGAGAAACAGCGGCAGCTCATCGTAGCTCTTGTACACAGAATCTTTCATTGTCATCCTCCGACGCCTTTTTATTCATACATTTCCTCGCTCTATTTGGAACGGCACTACACTTCATTCGGCGGCCTCCACTCACTCCGGTCCAGTAGGTAGTATCGGTTGCAAGTCCGCCGGTAACCGCCGCTCCTTAACTTTTGCACCGCACCCTTCACATCAATGAACCCTCGATCCCGCAATCCGTGCAGCGCCCGCCTGACACTGGATTCGGAACAGCCGCAGGCAGCGGCGATGGTCCGAACGTTCAGTTGGCAGGCGTTCCGGCTGCCGGAGCAGAATACCAGATAGCCGTACACCGCCAGCTGGTGCGCGGTGAGGCTATGATAAAAAATCTTAGCGTCGATTTGGAAAAGCTGCTTACTAAAATACCGCATCCAATCTCCTCCTGTTCTGCGAACAGGATAACAGAGATTTGACACAGGCTCAAGAGTTCTGTATAATATTTTCTTGCGTGATACGGATTCTCGATTTTTGAACGAAACCTGGTTTTCAAAAAGGAGGCGGCATATCTCATGGTTCGTCCCAACTTCGATCTGTCCGAATACCAGAATTCTGAACACGCAAATTACCGATCACAGTGGAGGGGCTGTGAGGACCTCTCCCCATCCTTCTTTGAGAACAGTGTTTCTTATTTGGAGAAAGAGAAAAGGCTGTACCTTGAGGTCAGCCCAGTCTACGAGTTCGAGTGCATGTTTGATCTGTACGAGGACTTGGAGTATCCCATTCCCGAGGTTTATCAACGGGAGGTCACCGAAGCAGAAGTAGAGGCCTGGCGCGCAGAGCTGCAAATAGTCCGCGAGAAATTTGGCAGTGTCTTTCAAGTCCAGCCGCCAAATCCGCTCTATCCCTATGGCTCGACAGAGCACAAAACCAACGCATTCAGCGGCACGACGGTTGTCATGCCGCTGGGCGAAGGTATCTTGAATTTTTTTTACGCCGACTTCAAGTCCGCTTTTGATCGTTGTGCTACGGTATATCAGGAACTCACTCGGACCGCTGATGATCCGAAAAAGATTCATCGCATAGAAGAGGGCGTTATCCATCTCTACGAGCTGTACGCAGAGGTCTTCCCTGCTCTGAACGAGGTCTTCTACTCTTCCATTTACACAGCCGCTTTTCCTCCGCAGTTCACACGCAAAACAGAAAAAGCATTCACGTACTACCAGCAGTATCTCTCACTCTTACAGTCGGAGTTCCTGGAGCTCATCGAGTTCTGTCTGGACAAAAGCTACAGGCCGAAAGTCCTTGGCCGGTTGCATCCGTCGGAACGCTACAGCCTCTAGTGCAAAATCAAGGGCATCCCCTCCTGCCACAAGCGGCAGGAAACTTTTCAACCGGATTCCTGCGACCCCCATGGCACGCAAATGCCCTTCGGCGCCGACCTTGACAAAATCGACGTTGACCAAGAGATTATCCTGACTCCAGAGCAGAAGTTATTTTGTGAGGAGTACGGTCTGCCGGAGTATGAGCTGGAGCTCTGTTACAAAATCCCCTGCTTCATTTCCTCAAGCTATACCTGCAATAGTCTGCGGGATATGCTGTATCTGGAGTTCACGAAAATCCTAGAGGCCGGACTGGAATTTCAAAAGTGCAGACGCTGCGGAAAATATTTCATCGTCAAGGGCAACTACCACGGGGCCTACTGTGACCATATCGCGGATGGAGAACACCGCACCTGCCAGCAGCTTGCGGCGCAGGAAGCGTACCTGGAGAAACTGAAAGACAACGACGGAAGGAATCCTCTGAGCGTCTATCAGAAATACTACAAACGCTACTTCGCTAGGGTCCAGGCCGGAGGCCTCAAGCGGGACAAATTCAAGCAGTGGCAGTATGAAGCTGTCCAGAAACGCGATACGTGTATTGCGGGAAATCTAACTTTGATGAATTTTCCTACGAGGATATAAACCCGGCAAAATTTGCGTCGCTATAAACAAAGAGGTCTGCAAAGATTTTTTATATAAATTTTAATGGTTTATAGGCGTTTCTGCTCCATTTTATTTACTCTCCGGCACTATTTGAAGCCAGTGTTTTCACGTGTTCCACGTCTGTCTGTGGCTGATTATGTGGTCAGGAGAATCATCACGCCGAAAGAGACCCTTCACAAACACAACAAAGTACTGTGTAATACGCTCGATTTTCACCCCTGTATTTCTCCGTTTATCCCTATCGACTTTCGTCTCCTGTTTCGATATTGTGTCACTTGCAAAACCTACACAAAATACAGAAATCAGGAGGAAATGAAAATGACCAGTACGAAAAAGCGCATCACCGCTGCACTGACGGCAGCAATCCTCGCAACAACCTTCGCCACCCCCGCCACGGCAGCGGAAACTCCGACCATCCGGGTGAGCAGCTACAAGGGCAGTACCCTGAAGGTGGGAGAGCGGAGCGGCATCATCATCGGTCCCAGCGGTACAGACTACACCGTCACCTCCAGCGACCCGGACACGGTAGCGGTGGAGCAGGTGTTGACTTTCTGGGTTGCCGTCGCCAAGGCGGAGGGGACTGCGGAGATCACCGCATCCAACAGCGCCGGAGAGTGCGGAACCGTAACTCTGACTATCGACCCTTCCGCTGAACCGGAAACCACCGCCAGTAAAGGCAGTACTAGCCTGACGGACAACCTGGAGATACGGCAGGAGATGATCCGGCTCATCAACCAAACTCGAAAGGCCCATGGGGTGCCAGAGTTGCCTGTTAACGAGGCCCTGATGAACGCCGCCCAAGCCTGCTCCAACCGGCACTACACCTGGCATCACGCTCCGGAGGAGGGTCAAGCCGCTGCCGATGCCGGATATCCCTATGGCTTCGGTGACAACCTCACCGTGTTCACCGGAACAGATGATGCCGCCCGGCGCGCTGTCGACAACTGGGTCAACTCTCCTGGTCACTTTGAGACGATGATCGATCCCAGATGCGACTGCATCGGTGTGGGCGTGACCCAGCACGACGGCATCACCTACTGCTATATGTTCGTTGGAATCTCCAACAGCGTCAACTTCTATGCTTAGCTCAAAAGCAACGAGGAGGGGCCATCCAGTTTTCTGGACGGCC
>CAJUOD010000191.1 GCA_910587875.1 uncultured Oscillibacter sp.
TTACTTTCCAAAAGAAAAATTAAATCTTGACTTTTATAAAATTAAGGTTTATATTTAATATTATGAAAGGAGGCCGCGCCTATGACCACCCCACCCCCCTGGATAGCGGACCTGGACGAACAGGACCTGACCTTCGTGAAGCGCTTTCTGTTGGCCTCCGGCTCCCTGAAGGAGGTGGCGGCCCAGTACGGCGTCAGCTATCCCACGGTCCGTCTGCGCCTGGACCGGCTGATTCAGAAGATACGCCTCAGCGACACGGCGGAGGCGGACCCCTACGTCTCCCTGGTGAAGCGGCTGGCGGTGGACGACAAGCTGGACTTCGACACCGCGAAGGTCCTGATTGCCGCGTACAGAGAGACCCGGAAAGAGAGAGGAGGTTAAGCAATGGCTATTTTGTCTAGGACAATGATCGCGTTTTTGGTGTTTGTGCTGGTGGTTCTGGTGGGGGGAATCCTCCTGCAGATCTTCCTCTCCAAGCGGGAGAGCCGTTGGCCGGGGCTGGTTCTGCCGCTGCTGGCGTTTTTGTGGTCCCTGCTGGGGCCGCTGAATATCATGGACACCGGTAGCGTGTCTCAGAATGTTCTGCTGGTGCTGGTGACCCTGCTGGCGGGGAACATCCCCACGCTGATCCTGCTGGCCATCTATTGGGCCGTCCGGGAGAAGCGACGGGTGAAGGACCAGATTGACAAAATGAAGATTGACGAGCTGTAGAGCGCAGGGCCTCCCATTGGGAGGCTTTTTTTCTTGAAAATCACTGTCAGGCCAAGTCCCTCCGGCATAGTTTGAGCATGTAGAAAATCTTTGGGAGGGCAGACCAATGGCACAAGTGACCAATTTTTTTGTAGGCGCCAACAGCGGCGAGGGCTTCCGGAATCTGTTTTCCGAGATGGTGGACATCGAGGATACATATGACTTCATGGTCCTGAAGGGCGGCCCCGGCGTGGGGAAGAACACCTTCATGCGGGAGATCGGCCGGACCATGGAGGAGGCGGGCACGGCGGTGGAGTACCTCTGGTGCTCCGGCGACCCGGACTCCCTGGACGGCGTGGTGCTCCCGGAGCTCCGCTGCGCCGTGGCGGATGGGACCTCGCCCCACGTCATTGAGCCCCAATACCCCGCCGCCGTGGACCGGTACGTGGACCTGGGCCGTTTCTACGACCTTACCGCCGCCAAGAACGCCGCAGAGGAGGTCAAGGCCCGGACCCACGCCTATAAGGCCGCCTACGTCCGGGCCTATCACAGCTTGAAAGCCGCCCGCCAGGTGGAGCTGGACGCCGTGGCCTCCGTGGCGAAGTCCTTCGACGCCGAGCGCCTGGACCATCGGATCAAGGGCGTCATCGCCCGGGAGCTCCGGGCCAAGGGGGACCAGCAGGGGAGGACCACCCGCCGCTTCCTGGGCAGCATCACCCACAAGGGTTATATCTGGTGCTTCGACAGCGTGGATGTTCTCTGCCCCAGAGTCTACGAGTTCGCGGACACCTGGGAGCTGGCGGGCGGGGCCCTGGCCCGGCTCCACGCGGCGGCAACGGAGAAGGGCTGGGACACCATCGTCTGCCCCTCCCCGGAGGACCTGAACCGCATCGAGCACCTGCTGATCCCCGGCCTGGGCCTGGCCTTCATCACCTCCTGCCCGGGGATGGACTACGGTAAAAAGCCCTACCGCCGCCTCCGCCTGGATGCCCTGACGGAAACGGAGGGGAGGTCCCGCCTCCGCTTCCAGACCCGGATGACGGCCCTGCTCCGGGAGGAGGCGGTGGACGCCCTGAAGGACGCCAAGCGGAACCACGACGCCCTGGAGGCGGTCTATAACCCCTATGTGGACTTCGACGGCGTCCGGGCCCAGGCCGCCCTGGAAGCGGGCCGCCTGTTGAGCTATCTGAAATAAAAGAAAAAGACGGCGGCGAAGATCAGACTTCGTCGCCGTCGCTTCAGCTAGGTGAATCACCAGACTGCCAGAGCGAGATAAAGTTTTTTGCCTAGCTTTTTTTCAAAAAAGCTAGTTCAAAAAGTCTTTCAATTTCTTGCTCCTGGAGGGATGCCGGAGCTTCCGCAGGGCCTTGGCCTCAATCTGCCGAATGCGCTCCCTGGTGACGTTGAACTCCTTGCCAACCTCCTCCAGGGTCCTCGTCCGCCCGTCCTCAATGCCGAAGCGGAGCTTCAAGACCTTTTCCTCCCGGGGCGTCAGGGTGGACAGCACGTCCATCAGCTGTTCCTTCAGGAGCGTAAAGGATGCGGCCTCCGAGGGCTCCGACGCCCCCTCGTCCGGGATGAAGTCCCCCAGGTGGGAGTCCTCCTCCTCGCCGATGGGGGTCTCCAGGGACACGGGCTCCTGGGCGATCTTCATGATCTCCCGCACCTTGTCCACAGGCATGTTCATCTCCGCTGCGATCTCGTTGGGGGAGGGGTCGTGGCCCAGCTCCTGGAGGAGCTGGCGGCTGACCCGGATGACCTTGTTGATGGTCTCCACCATGTGGACGGGGATGCGGATGGTCCGGGCCTGGTCGGCAATGGCCCGGGTGATGGCCTGCCGGATCCACCAGGTGGCGTAGGTGGAGAACTTGTAGCCCTTGGTGTAGTCGAACTTCTCCACGGCCTTGATGAGCCCTAAGTTGCCCTCCTGGATCAGGTCCAGGAACAGCATGCCCCGGCCCACGTAGCGCTTGGCGATGGAAACCACCAGACGGAGGTTGGCCTCCGCCAGTTTTTGCTTGGCGGTTTCGCCGGAGCGGTACTGCTTGCGCAGGGCGGCCTCCAGGGCGGGGTCAATCTCCGCGCCCTCTTCCCGCTGCCGGCGGAGCTCCGCCAGCTTCTCGGCCGCCTCATTCCCGGCGGACATGGCCTGGGCCAGGCTGACCTCCTCCTCGGGCGTCAGCAGGGCCACCTTGCCGATCTCCTTCAGGTACATGCGGACGGGATCGTCGATGGAGAAGCTGTTGACCAGGGTGTTGGGGTCCACCAGCTCCTCTTCCTCCATGCCGGCGATCTCCTCGGCGGCGGGGCCCTCCTCGGGAAGCTCGGGCAGCAGGTCCTCCTCGGCGCTGATGTCGATGTTCAGCGCCTCCAGGGAGTCGTAGAGCTGGTCCATCTGCTCGCCCTCGAGATTCAGGTCGTCCACGGCCTCCATCAGCTCGGCGGACTCCACCTTGCCCTTTTTCTTGCTCTTGGCCAGCAGCTCCCGGAGCTTTTCATTGTTGATGAGCCAGGAGGCGGCGGGGAGGGCGGCCACCTGCTTGTCGTCCAGCCGGACGATGCCGGCCTTCTTGGCCTCCTCGTCGGTCATGATCCGGGGAGGGGCAGCCTCCTCCTGGGGAAGCGCGTCCTCCGCCTCGGCGGCGGCTAAAATGGCGTCGGCCTGACGCTCCAGATCCTTGGCATCCTGTTTATTTGACATTCCGTTTTTCTCCCTTTTTGTCTTTATGTTTTTCTGCCGCCGCCAACAGGGGGTCCGCCGCTCCGCCGGAGCGCTTCGCGGCCTCCGCCCGTATGACGCGTATGTAATCCGCCAGGGCCTGCCGCCCGTTTCGGACGGATTCCGGCCGCTGGCAGACAGCGGTGATGTGGTTCATTTCCTCCGCCGTCAGCTCCGCCGCCAGGGCGGGCAGGGCGGCGGGGCGGCCCTCCTCCTTCGCCCGCCACAGCAGGGTGAAGACCCGGCCCAGCAGGGGGGAGGAGAAGTCCGCCTCCTCCAGAGGCGGCTGGGAGGGGAAGAGGCTGTCGTCCAAAAGCAGCAGCCGGAGCACGCCCTCCTCGGCCCGGGCGGAGCGCACGTTCTCATAGCGCAGGGCCCGCTCCCGGGGCTGGGACTGGGCGGCGGGGTTCAGCTCTTTCCGGAGCTCCGCCCGGTTTTCCCGGACGGTCTTCCGCTTCCAGGCCCGCTGGACCTCCAGCTTCATGGCCTCCGGGGTGATGCGGGCGGTCTCGGCGGCCCGGGCGGCGTAGATCTCCCGCTCCACCGCGCCGGGGAGAGTTGCCAGCAGCTCGCTGATCTCCTGGCTGTAGGCCACCCGCTGCTCGTCGCTGTCCAGGTCGTATTTCCC
>CAJUOD010000192.1 GCA_910587875.1 uncultured Oscillibacter sp.
ATTGTTGCCGGGGCCGGGATAGACCGGACCGCCCTCGCCGGGATTGGGCAGGGGGATGACGGGCACCTGGCCGGGATCGGTCACACCGGTGTCCATATTGCCGGGATAGACGGGCCCGCCCTCTCCCACGTTGGGCAGGGGAATCATGGGCTCATCCGCGTTGACCATCCTCCCCGCGGGGGAGGAAGCTTGCCGCGTTACATTCTGTTCCATATATGCAGCCGGAATCGAAATTCCGGCGTCCTCCTTTCATCTTGGGACTATGACAGTCTATGCCCCGGCCCCTCCTCCCGTTCCTGCCGGGACCGGAAAAACGGACAGGCCGCCCCCTCCGGGCCGGGTCCCCGGCCCCGGAAAGCCATGCCGCCCAAGGGAGACCCCTTTTCCACCATTTGTCAAGCCATGATTTTCACGAATATCCCCCTCTTTTTTCTCCACTCCGGCCCTTGCTTTTGCCGGGGGACTCGTCTACAATATGTAGCGGTCATTTGATTAACATGAATGGAGGACACGGCAGATATGGAATTGGGTTATGATCCGCTTTGGGACGAGCAGGGCCGCCTGCGGCAGGGCTGCACGGTGGGCGAGGCGCTGGCCTGGATGACGAAATTCGGCGGCCGCACGCCCGGGGAATCCGTGTGCATCAACGGCGTGGGCTACAAGATCGGCCGCCTGCTCTACGGGCCCGAACGGCCCGCTGTGGCGGACAAGCCCATCTCCCGGGTCTATGACGGCTACTACCGCCAGCTGAATTTCAGCGTATAAGCTCCCCTGAACCAGAAGAGGAAGCGGGGCGCGCGGCCCGGAAGGCCGCGCGCCTCTTTTTCGTTTCCGGAAAAGCCCCGATTCCTCTCCCCTGGAGGCTTATCCATGGTTGACATGTGACGCTTTACCCGTTAAAATAAGATTGAGAAAAAATTGGCGGGACATCCCTTCCCCTCAGTCCCGCCGTGAACCCGCAGCCATATGGAGGAGAACGCTTATGTATCATTGTCATCTGCGGCTCTATTGCGTTGGCCGCCGGCGGGAGCTCTTCGCCCCCCTTCGGGAGGCCGCTCCCCTTGACCGCTTTACCCACGACTTCCTGGAGAGCGAGGCGCCGGACCCCGCCCTGGCCGCCCAGGCCGACGCGGTCTTCGCCGATCTCACCGGGCTGGACGCCCCTCAGGCCGTCCGGGCTCTGTCGGGCGGCAAGGCGGATCTCATCGTCCTGGCGGAACGGGACCAGCTGGAGGCGCTGACGGACCTCCTCCCGTCCCTGAGGGATGCGTGGGTCCTGCCCATGGGCGCGGAGGAGCTGCGTTTCCGCTTCCAGGGCTGGCAGAGGACCCTCCGGCAGGAGAAGGACCTCTGGGAGTCCCGGCAATACTTAGAGGCCGCCATCAACAGCGTTCCCAACCTGGTGTGGTACAAGACCAAGGACGGCGTCCACGAAAAGGTAAACGACAGCTTCTGCGAAACGGTCAGCAAAACCAAGGAGCAGGTCCAGGGCCAGCGGCACGCCTACATCTGGGATGTGGAGTTCGACGACCCCGGCTGCATCGAGTCCGAGCGGATCGTCATGGAGTCCAGGAAGACCGGCGTGGCGGAGGAAGTCGTCCAGACCGGCGAGGGCACCCGGCTGCTGACCACCTACAAGTCCCCCCTGTACGACCTGGACGGCAGCGTCATGGGCACCGTGGGCGTGGGCATCGACGTGACCAAGGAACGGGCCTATGAGGAGGAGCTCCGCCGGGAGAACCAGGCCCTGGAGACCCTGTTCACCACCATGGACTGCGGCGTGCTGTGCCACAGCCTGGACGGGCGGCGCATCCTCAGCGTCAACCGGGCCGCTTTGGAGATCCTGGGCTACCAGACCCAGGAGGAGCTCTTTAGGGACGGCTTTGACACCATCGCCACCTCCGTCATTGAGGAGGACCGGGAGAAGCTGCTGGGCTGCATCAAGTCCCTGAAAAACACAGGGGACAGCGTCAGCGTGGAGTACCGGGTCCGGCACTCCAACGGAGACCTCCTCCACGTCATGGGCAACGTAAAGCTCATTGAGGAGAACGGCGAGCTCTGCTACCAGCGCTTCCTCCTGGACTGCACCGCCCAGAAGCAGAAGGAGCGGGAGGAGCAGCTCCGCAAGGAGCGCCGCCACCAGGAGCTGGTCCAGGCCCTGAGCACGGACTTCAACCTGGTCTGCTACTTCGACCTGGAGACCCGCCGGGGCAGCGCCCTGCGGACCCACGCCTGCCCCTACGGCATCCTGGACCGCCTCTTCGACGGGGAGCTCTCCATGGACACGTCCATGGAGGACTATATCCAGACCTGCGTCTACGTGGACGACCGGGACCTGATTCGACGGATTTTCACCGGGGACGCCCTGGCCCGGGAGATTCAGGATCGGGGCATCTACTACCTGAACTACCGCACCGTCTGCGGCGGCGAGATCCGCTACTTCCAGATGAAGGCCGTGCCCATCGGGGACCAGGAGTCCGGCCGGGGGGTGGTCATCGGCTTCCGCAGCGTGGACGAGGAGACCCGGGCGGAGATGGAGAAGAAGAGCCTGCTGGAGGATGCCCTGGCCCAGGCAAACCGGGCCAGCAAGGCCAAGAGCGTGTTTCTCTCCAACATGTCCCACGATATCCGGACCCCCATGAACGCCATCATAGGCTTCACGGCCCTGGCCACCACTCACATCGACAACCGGGAGCAGGTGGAGGAGTACCTGAAAAAGATCATGACCTCCGGAAACCACCTGCTCAGCCTCATCAACGACGTACTGGACATGAGCCGCATCGAAAGCGGCAAAATGTACTTAGACGAGAAGCCCTGCTCCCTGCCGGACATTCTCCACGGGCTGCGGAGCATCGTCCAGGCGGACGTCCACGCCAAGCAGCTGGAGCTGTACATGGACGCCGTGGACGTGACCCACGAGGATATCCTTTGCGACCGGCTGCGGCTGAACCAGATCCTCCTGAATCTGCTGGGCAACTCCATCAAATACACCCCCGCCGGGGGCATCGTCAGCATCCGGGTAACAGAGAAGCCCTCCGCCCCGGCGGGCCACGCGGCTTACGAGTTCAGCGTCCGGGACACAGGCATCGGCATGAGCGAGGAATTTGTCTCCCACATCTTCGAGCCCTTTGAGCGGGAGCGGAACTCCACCACCAGCGGCATCCAAGGCACCGGCCTGGGCATGGCCATCACCCGAAATATTGTAGAGATGATGAACGGGTCCATCCATGTCAAGAGCCGCCAGGGCGCGGGGACGGAGTTCACCGTGGACCTCACCTTCCGCCTCTGCTCCGACGAGAAGCAGCCCACTACCATCCCGGAGCTCTCCGGCTGCCGCGCCCTGGTGGTAGACGACGATTTCAACACCTGCGACAGCGTCTCCTGCATGCTCCAGCAGATCGGCCTGCGGGCCGAGTGGACCCTCTCCGGCAAGGAGGCGGTGCTCCGCACCCGGCAGGCCGTCATGCGGCGGGACCACTACAGCGTCTACATCATCGACTGGCTGCTGCCGGACATGAACGGCATCGAGGTCACCCGGCGCATCCGGAAGGAGTGCGGGGAAGAGGTGCCCATCATCGTCCTCACCGCCTACGACTGGGCCGACATCGAGGAGGAGGCCAAGGAGGCCGGGGTCACCGCCTTCTGCGGCAAGCCCCTGTTCCTCTCCGAGCTGCGGGACTGCCTGCTCTCCGTGGTGGGCACGGAGGAGGTCCCGGAGGTGGAGGACAGGAAGAACGACCAGCCCCTGGCCCTGGGCCGCATCCTGCTGACGGAGGACAACGAGCTGAACCAGGAGATCGCCCAGGCCATTCTGGAGGAGGCGGGCTTCACCGTGGAGATCGCGGAGAACGGCCAGGTCGCCGTGAACATGCTGAAACAGGCGGAGCCGGACTACTATCAGCTGGTGCTGATGGACGTGCAGATGCCCGTCATGAACGGCTACGAGGCCACCCGGGTCATCCGGGCCCTGAGATCGGAAGAGCACACGTCTGAACTCCAGTCACACAGCAAGATCTCGT
>CAJUOD010000193.1 GCA_910587875.1 uncultured Oscillibacter sp.
CAGGGCTTTTGGTACGCCCGACTGGATTCGAACCAGCGGCCTTCAGAGTCGGAGTCTGACGCGCTATCCAACTGCGCCACGGGCGCATACCGAACGATATAAAATTTTCAGCCTTCCGGCTATCCGGGAAAATAGTAGTCAAACAGTAGTCAGCCCACGGCGTTTTTCTCTCTGCCGATCCGCCGACGCCCCTGTTTGCAGGACCTTGCGCCGTATCTCAGCCGGAACGGTCAGAAACGTCGGAGTCTGACGCGCTATCCAACTGCGCCACGGGCGCATACCGTTTTCTATGCACTTGTCCTGCGGAGGAGCGCCAAAACGGGGCCTCTCTCGCATCCTTGGGTAGTATAGCAGAATTTTCCCGGCCTGTAAAGCGTTTTATCAAAAATTTTTCAAGAAAAAGATTGTTAAAAAAATTGACAAGTTATCGATTTTGAGCTAAACTATAGCTGTTGTGATAAGATTTTGATTGGGAGTGAGGGCTTTGAAGAAAGAAAACGTTTCGGATGCCGTCATTCGGCGGCTGCCCCGTTACTACCGGCAATTGACCGAGCTCTGCGCCAAGGGCGTGGTGCGCATCTCCTCCCATTCCCTGGGCCAGGAGATGAACATCACCGCCTCCCAGATCCGCCAGGATTTGAGCTGCTTCGGCGAGTTTGGCCAGCAGGGCTACGGCTACAACGTGGAGGAGCTCCACACTGAGATCGGGCGCATCCTGGGGGTGAACAACGACCATCATCTGGTCATGATCGGCGTGGGCAACCTGGGCCATGCCCTGCTGCAGAATTTCCCCTTTGCCCAGACCGGTTTTACCGTGGACGCCGCTTTCGACGTCTCGCCCGCCGTCACCGGCACCCGGGTCAACGGGGTGCCCATTTACTCCATGGACGAGGTGGACGGCTTCATCCGTTCCCACAGCGTGGACGTGGTGGTGCTGACCATCCCCCAGTCCATTGCCCAGGAGACGGCGGACCGCCTCATCGCCCTGGGGGTCCGGGGCTTCTGGAACTTCACCAACGTGGAGATCACCAGCAGCCAGCCGGATGTGAAAATCGAGAACATCCACTTTGCCGACAGTCTGCTGACCCTGAGCTACCGCATCGCCAACCGCTGACAGGGGAGCGGAGAAAGGGACCCTCATGCGAAGAAAGATCCTCATCCTGCTCCCGCTGTGCCTGATGGCCCTTGCCGCCGTCTGGGCGGCAGCCGCCGGGGACGCATCGGACCCGCTGGCCTCCCTGTCCTACCTCACCGGCGTATTCACCAATAAGGTGGACGCCGCCGTAGACGACCGGCTGGATCGCGCCAATCTCACGGGAAATACCCCCGCCGCTCCTGTGGGGGCCGCCTCCTGGACGGAGAGCCGCCTGAAGCGGGACGACATCCTGCAGGCTGTCACCGGGGACGGTGTGCTGCTGCTGGCGGGGAGCGGCCAGGTGAGTTACGCCTCCGGCGCGGTGGTGGACGTGACGGACGGGACGGTGCTTTCCAGCGGGGGGAGCCTGGCGGTCCGGCATCGCTATCTGGTGGCGGAGGACACCGCCGCGGACTTCACCGTCACCAGTAAGACCGCCGTGGTGGACTGGCAGGGGGCCTGTACGCTCCGCGAGTCGATTTCCGTGGACTACAACGCCATGGCCCAGGCGCTGAAGGCCATGCACCTCTTTCAGGGCAGCTACACCGGGTACGGTCAGGGCTTTGACCTGGAAGTTGCTCCCACCCGGCTTCAGGCCCTCATCATGTTCATCCGGGTGCTGGGGGAGGAGAGCGAGGCCCTGGCCTGGAACGGGAGCTGTCCCTTCCGGGATGTACAGGCGGGGACCAACGGGGCCCGATACGTGGGCTACGCCTATGAGAAGGGCTACACCAACGGGTACAGTGCCACGGAGTTCCGGCCCTCAAGCCCGGTGAACGCCCGGCAGTACACGGAGTTTATTCTCCGGGCCCTGGGCTACAGCTCCGCCGCCAACACGGATCTGTCCGACGCCCTGGCTCGGGCCCAGAGCGCGGGCCTTCTGACGGAGGGGGAGGCGGCTATGCTCCAGCGGGATCCCTTCCTCCGGGCGGAGCTGGTGTACATCTCCTATTACGCCCTGGAGGTCCAGGTGGCCGGTACGGGGCTGACGCTGGCCCAGCGGCTGATGGACAAGGGGGTTTTTACCCAGTTTGAGCGGGACGCCGCGCCGCAGGTGCTGAACTGGCGCTTGTGATGATATGGATATTTGCCGCCCCCGGGGAGAGCTTCCGGGGGCGGTTTTCCGTAGTCACCTCTAAGGGCGGGGGGCATATGATGGATTGGGACCGGCGCGGTTCGGTCTACATCTCTCAGGAGGTTTCATCATGTGCAATAATGGCTTTGGCGGCGGAAACTGCTGCTGGATCATCATCCTGCTGATCATCGTCTGGTGCTGCTGCGGAAACAACAGCTGGGGCGGATCCGGCTGTGGCTGCGGGTGCTCTTGCGGCTGCAACTGCGGCGGCTGCAACTGTGGCTGCAACAACAACTGCGGCTGCACCCCCGCTCCCTGCTGCTGAGTTACTTTTTTTGTAAAAAAAGTAACCAAAAAAACTTTAGCGCGCTCTGATGGTCTGGTGTTGCACCAGGCCGGAGCGACGGCAACCGAGTGGCTGCTTTGACGGTACTTTTTTACCAATGACATAAGCAAAGCCCCGGATCCAATAGGGTCCGGGGCTGCTTTCAGTCTTTTTTGGGCGTTTTCAAAAGCGCCTCCGCCAGCTTGGCGCCGGCCCAGCCTACAGCGGCTCCCAGCAGGATGCCGCCCAGGACGTCGGTGGGCCAGTGGACGTAGAGGTACAGCCGGGAGAAGGCCGTTACGGCGGCCAGAGCCAGGGCCGGACGCCACAGGGAGCTTCCGGCGGCCTTCAGGGCGAAGACCACGGCGAAGGCCGCCGCCGTATGGCCGGAGGGGAAGGACGCGTCCCCCGGCGGAGGGACCAGCAGGGAAAGGTCCGGGCGGAAGGTGAAGGGCCGGACCCGGCCGATGAGGGGCTTTAGAACCAGGTTGCAGGCGATGAGGTCCAGCGTCAGGGCGCAGGCGGCGGAGAGGCCGTATGCCCGCTGCCGCCGGAGGAGGAGCAGGACGGCGGCGAAGAGGATCCAGATTTCCCCGTGGTTGGACAGGCCGCTGACGAAGGGCATCAGCCAATCCAGGAAGCCGCAGCGGAGATGGAGCTGGATCCAGTCCAGAAGCGCCAGCTCCATCTTATTCCAGGACGGCGCCCCGGGCGGCGCTGGTTACCAGCTTGGCGTAGCGGGTGGCGTAGCCGGTTTTGATCTTGGGCTCCGGGCAGACCCACTTGGCTTTTCGGGCCGCCAGGGTGGCCTCATCCACTTCCAGGGAGATGGAGCATTGGGTGATATCGATGGCGATGGTATCCCCGTCCTCCACAAAGGCGATGGGGCCGCCCTGGGCCGCCTCGGGGCACACGTGGCCGATGGAGGCGCCCCGGGTGGCGCCGGAGAAGCGTCCGTCGGTGATGAGGGCCACGCTCTCCCCCAGGCCCATGCCGCAGATGGCGGAGGTGGGGTTCAGCATTTCCCGCATGCCGGGGCCGCCCTTGGGGCCCTCGTAGCGGATGACCACTACGTCCCCGGACACGATTTTCCCGGCGTAGATGGCGGCGATGGCGTCCTCCTCGCAGTCGAAGACCCGGGCGGGGCCGGTGTGGGTCATCATCTCGGGAGCCACGGCGGAGCGCTTCACCACGCAGCCCTCCGGGGCCAGGTTGCCCTTCAGCACGGCGATGCCGCCGTCGGGGGAGTAGGGGTTCTCAATGGGGCGGATGAGCTCCGGATTCCGGTTCTCCACGCCCTCCAGATTCTCGGCGATGGTCTTTCCGGTGCAGGTGATCAGGGAAGTGTCCAAGAGGTCTTTCCTGGTCAGTTCCTTCATGACGGCGTAGACGCCGCCCGCGCCCTCCAGGTCCTCCATGTAGGTCTCCCCGGCAGGGGCCAGGTGGCAGAGGTTGGGGGTCTTGGAGGAGATTT
>CAJUOD010000194.1 GCA_910587875.1 uncultured Oscillibacter sp.
GAAACCGGCGATTTCTACTATGACCTCACCCTCACCGAATATCGGGACTACACTCCAGGCACGGTACAGGTGACGAAGACCGCCCAGCGGGGGGGCCTTACCGCCTCTCAGGAGCCCTCCCGGGCCCTGCCTCGAGACCAGATTGCCGTGGGTTCCCTCTGCCAGATGAACGGACCCTACTTCGCCTCCAGCTATGGAGACGGCCCGTCAGGGAACAGCAGCGGGCGGCGGGTCCAGGTCACTCGTATCGTGGACCTGGCCCGCCCCTATCCCGTCCACGTCGCGGCGGAAGACGGCGGAACATTGGGCTGGACGAGAAAGGAATCCCTCCAGGTGGCGGCACAGTGAAGACGGAATTGCTGATCGCCAACAAGCGTAGCGGCCAAATCTGGGAAGTCTCCCCCTGTGCCCAGACCATCACCTACACCACAAACCGCACCGGCAGTCCCGGGACGCTGAAATTCACCCTTATCAAGGCCGGGAATATTGCGTTCCTGGAGGGGGATACCGTCCGCTTCACCGTGGACGGCAAGCTGATTTTCTTCGGCTGGGTCTTTACCAAAAGCAAGGACCGCTGGGACGTCATCGAGGTCACCTGCTATGACCGCCTCCGTTACCTGAAAGCAAGCGCCTCCTACGCCTTTTACGATCAGAAGGCCGGGGACATCATCCGGCAGATTGCAGAAGATTTCCAGCTCACTCTGGGCCAGGTAGCCGACACCGGCTACGCCATCCCCTCCCTGGTCGAGCAGGAGCAATCCTGCCTGGATATCATCGGCACCGCTGTACAGCAGACGCTTTTGAATACCGGGAAAATCTATGTGTTCTATGACGACGGGGACGGGCTGGCCCTCACGGAGGCGGCGGACATGAAGTCCGGCGTCATGATCGGGGAGAAATCCTATCTTGGAGAGTATACCTACAAAACCGACATCGACGAGCAGACCTACAACTCCGTCAAGCTGGCCCGTCCAAATGAGCGGACGGGCCGGGCGGACGTATTCATTGCGCAGGATTCCGGGAACATCAAACAGTGGGGCCTCCTCCAGCTTTATCAGACCGTAGACAGCAGCGCCAACGACGCCCAGGTCAAGGCCCAGGCGGAGGCATCCCTGGAGTTCTATAACCGCCGGACGCGGACGCTGAAGGTGTCCTCCCTGGGTGTGCCGGGCCTCCGGGCGGGGCAGATGCTTTACATGAGGGTCCCCGGCCTGGGGGACATCAACCTGGACCAGTATGTGCTTTTGGAGAAGGTCACCCATACGTTTGAAAATGAACTCCATACCATGGAGTTCGAGACTCTGGAGATTTGATTATGGAGCTTCGTGACGTTTTAAACCAAATGATGCAGGAAAATCTGCGGGCCTCCCAGCCCGCCAATCTCTGCATCGGCACCGTCACCGCGGCGGACCCGCTGGAGATCACCATCAGCACCGGCATGGGGCCGCTGAAAAAGCCGATTCTCTATCTTACCTCCGCCGTCATTGAGAAGAAAATCCCCGTCCTGAAGCATAAGCACACGACCAAAGGCTTCCGGCACAGCCACACGGTGGACGGCCTCTCCCACACACACAGCGGGGAGGAGGGGGAAACCGGCCCCGCCCTGGACGGGGCCTATCCCACCGGCGAGGGCTTGGAGCAGGACGCCTTTATTTCCGATGAGCAGCTGAAGGAAATCATCTGCTATGAAGACGGGAAGCCGCTTCCGGTCAAGGACGGCTACATCATCTTGAACCGGGCGCTGGAAAAGGGGGACACCGTACTGCTGCTCCGGGTCCAGAACGGACAGAAATTCGTGATTCTCTCCCGCGTGTTTGGAAAGGAGGCGTCCAATGGCAACTCTTCCAGCCAGCACAATTGACATCTCCGGAGGGCTGCGCACGGAGCGGCAGCCCTCCCGGACGTGGCGGATCACAGACAACCGCATATGCGGCGAAACCGACGGTTGGGAATCCGTCCGCCAGGCGGTGGAAATCATTTTGAATGTGGAGCGCTTCCGCTGGCAGATCTACCGGCCCTATTCCGGGATGCAGTGGCGGGGCCTGATTGGACAGGACCCCGGCTATGTGACCGCCCAGCTCCAGCGGCGGCTCCGGGAGGCGCTGACTATGGATGACCGGGTAAAGGGGATTTCCCAATTTGACTACATTTTGGACGGGGATGCGCTGGCCTGCTCCGTGACGGTGGATACCGTTTACGGAGACGTGGAGGCCGCAGTGGAGGTAAACATCGCGTGATCGACTTAACAGGAAAAAACTACACGGCCCTTCTGGCGGCCATGCTGGACCGGGTTCCCAACACCTATGACAAGCGGGATACCTCCCCCATCCAAACGGCGCTGGGCCCCGCCGCCTGGGCATTGGAGGGCTATTATTTAATCCTGGATCAGGTACAGCGCTCCGCCTTCATCCAGACAGCCGCCGGACAGCCCCTGGACTACCTGGCGGTTATCGGCGGGCTGACCCGCTATCCGGCCTCGGCGGCGGTGCGCCTGGGTGTTTTTGACGCCCCTGTCCCTGCCGGCGCACGCTTTTCCACGATCGGGGGCGCGGACAGCATCAATTTTGTGGTCACCGCCGCCACGGAGACGGCGGGAGAGTACCATTTGACTGCCGAAACCCCCGGGGCCATCGGCAATGAATACACCGGGCCCATCCTGCCCATCACCACCATACCGGGCCTGACCTCCGCCGTCCTCGCCGGCATCCTGATTCCCGGCGACGAGGAGGAGGACGATGAAGCCCTCCGGGCCCGGCTGATTGAGGCCCTGAACGAAAAACCCTTCGGCGGCAATATCGCTTCCTACCGGACGTTTATCAACGGGCTGGACGGCGTGGGCGGGGTTCAAATCTATCCCACCTGGAACGGCGGCGGCACGGTCAAATGCTCCGTGCTGGGAGCGGACCTTCTTCCCGCCTCCCCCACGCTGGTGGAAAAGGTCCAGCTGGCCGTGGACCCGCCGCCAAACCAGGGCCTTGGGCTGGGCACCGCCCCCATCGGGGCCCGCGTCACCGTTACGGCCCCCACAGCCGTCACCGTGGATGTCTCTGCGGAGCTGGCCCTGGCCCCCGGGATCTCCATTACCCAGGTGCAGCCGCTGGTGGAGGGGGCCGTGGAGCGGTATCTGCTGGAGATCCGCCGGGCCTGGGCCACACCGGTGAACGCTACTACGAATCAGTACGCCTCGGACGTCTATCTCTCCCGCATCCTGGCGGCCATCGTGGGGACAACCGGGGTAATCAACGCCAGGGGGGCCGTTCTGAACGGAGCGGCGGAGGACCTGGCGCTTCAGGAGAACGGGACGGCCCAGGAGGTACCGGTGCTGGGGACGGTGACGCTCCATGTATAGGGATCTGGATGTCGCGTTGCTGGAACAGCTCTGCCCTTGGTACCGGAAGGTCCTGGACTACCAGGAAATCTGCCGGACGGAGCAGGCGTGTTTCGACGCCCTGGCGGAGCTCATCAACCAAGTGGCGGATAACTTTTTCTTCCAGACGATGGACGAGGCCACCGTCGCCCAGTGGGAGAGCGTGTTCCGCATTATCCAGGATCCCGTTCGGGAGACGCTGGAGTTCCGACGGAAACGAGTGCTGAACCGCATCTCCCTGAAGACGCCGTTCACACTGGGGTTTCTGTACCAGAAGCTGGACGAGCTCATTGGGCCGGGGCTCTGGAAGGTAACGGCGGACTACCCCAACTACACCCTTTACATTGAGAGCTCCGGCAAGGACCAGGCCTACGCCTCGGAGGTTGCCTTTACCGTCGGGAAAATCAAGCCCGCCCATATTGTGTACGTGAATACCCCGGTTATTGAGACCGGGGTGCTGCTGAGCGAGACAGTAGACCGGATGGACGGCTTTACCTGGAACTACCGCCTGGGCTCCTGGGCGCTGGGAAAGCTGCCCTTCGCCACTGAGGGGAACAAGGAGATGATGAAGATGCCGGAGACCCATTCCATCCAGCCGGTCCTTGATTACCACATCCGGGTATTTGTACAGGGCCT
>CAJUOD010000195.1 GCA_910587875.1 uncultured Oscillibacter sp.
AGTTGGTAAATCGGTACTTCGATTGGATGTACCAGCTCGTGGTCGACCGATATTCCAAGCTGTCTTATCGGAGGCTGTTCGCCAAGCTCCATTCGACGGAGTTTATATTTGAGATTCCGATGGATGGAAACCGAGCCGAAGACGGCGTCGAGCTTAGATATCGGTTCGGCCGCGAGCAGAACTATCCGGACGCTATGGTTGCGTCTCTGCTGGATGACACCTCTTGCAGCATTCTTGAAATGATGATTGCCCTTTCCATTCGCTGTGAAGAGCACATCATGGACAATCCCGATATTGGCAATCGAACCGGGCAGTGGTTCTGGAACATGATTGTCAACCTCGGACTGGGTTCCATGGATGACGAGAAGTTTGACCGCGGGTATGTTGAGTTCGTACTCAACCGCCTGCTGGACAGGCAGTACGAGCGGAATGGGAAGGGCGGTCTCTTCACCGTAAGCAACTGCCGGAGGGACATGCGCTCGGTTGATATCTGGTATCAGATGTGCTGGTATCTGGATGAGATCGTGTAGCGTGTCTCTTCTTATATTTTTGAAAGGAGATACCCGATGAACGAGATGCTCAATTACGTCTTCAAGTCGATGAAGACCACCGAGAGGGCCCTGGCCAAGCTGGAAAAGACCATGCGCAGGCAGGTCAGGTCTAACCGGCGGCTCAAGCTCATTGCCATCACCGGCGTTGCTTACGCGCTCTGGGCGGAGACCGTCCGCCGGGAGCAGCAGGAGGAGATCGAACGCCTGAGCGGTGAGGTCGAGGAGTTGAAGCGCAAAGGAGAGTAACACATGCAATGTTAGATTTCGTAACGATTTCAACGCGTTCTACGAAGCGTGGCGTAATAGAAATCTATCCAAAGTTCATAGTCCGAACGAGCAACGACCTCATGATCCGGGGCGGCGATTTCTACGCTATCTGGGTTGATGAACGCGGCTTATGGTCTACCAATGAGGAGGACGCTCTTCAGCTCATAGACCGCGAACTGGATAGATACGCGGAGGAACATCGCCACGGTTTCGATGCGAATATTCACATCCTACATCTGTGGGACGCCGAGTCGGGCATGATCGACGCATGGCATAAGTATTGCCAGAAGCAAATGTGGGACTCTTTCCATATGCTCGACGAAAAATTGATATTCTCCAACAGCAACGCTGGCAAGAAGGACTACGCCAGCAAAAAACTGCCCTATCCGCTTGAACCAGGAAGCACGACAGCCTATGACAAGCTGATGTCCACTCTCTACGAACCGGAGGAGCGTCACAAGATTGAGTGGGCTATTGGCTCCGTTGTCTGCGGTGAGTCCAAGAAGCTCCAGAAGTTCATGGTGCTGTATGGCGAGGCCGGTACGGGTAAGTCTACGGTGCTCAACATCATCCAGAAACTCTTTGAGGGCTACTACAAGACCTTTGAGTCGAAGGCGCTTGGGTCGGCCAGTAATGTATTTGCGTTGGAAGCGTTTCGCTCGAACCCGCTGGTAGCCATTGAGCATGACGGAAAACTGTCTCGCATTGAGGACAATACCCGTCTGAACAGTCTGGTTTCCCACGAGGAGATGACGGTGAATGAGAAGTTCAAGTCTGTCTACACCAACAGCTTCAAGTGCTTTCTGTTCATCGGCACAAATGAGCCCGTCAAGATTACGGACGCCAAATCGGGCTTGATCCGAAGGCTCATCGACGTCTCCCCATCGGGAAACAAACTGCCAGCTGCGGAATACCGGGCAATCGTGAAGCAGATCGACTTCGAGCTCAGCGCGATTGCCTACCACTGTCAGGAGGTCTATCAGGAAGACCCCGGCTACTATGACGATTACATCCCTATCGCCATGCTGGGGGCCTCCAACGACTTCTATAACTTTGTGGTGGACAGCTACCCGGTGTTCAAGCAGGAGGACGGCGTATCGCTGAAAGCAGCCTGGGAGATGTATAAAACCTACAATGAGGAGGCGAAGGTCACCTATCCACTGAGCAAGCGGGCGTTTAAGGAGGAACTGAAAAACTATTTCTGGACGTATGATGATCGCCCTACCCTTGACGACGGAGCCCGTATCCGCAATTACTACAGCGGGTTTCGGACGGAAAAGTTCGAGGATCGGCTTGTCAGTATCACGCCCGAGGAAAAGAAGCCAAAACTCATTCAGTTTGACGCCACAAAATCTATATTTGACCGGGAGTGTTCCGATTGCCTCGCGCAGTATGCCTCGGCCAATGAAACTCCGACCCAGAAGTGGGAAAAGGTCACGACTCAGCTCTCGCAGTTGGACACCAGTCGACTTCACTATGTCAAGCTGCCGGAAAACCACATCGTCATCGACTTTGATATTCCGGACGACCAGGGCAACAAGTCCTTTGAGCGGAATCTGGAAGAGGCGAGTAAGTGGCCGGCGACCTATGCCGAGGTGAGCAAGAGCGGCTGCGGCATCCACCTGCACTACATCTATACCGGCGATGTATTAAGACTCAGCAGGGTCTATGCAGACCACATTGAGATCAAGATATTTACGGGAAAGAGCTCCCTGCGCCGGAAGCTGTCGAAAAGCAATAACCTGCCTATCTCGACGATCAGCTCAGGTTTACCGTTGAAAGGAGAAAGTAAAGTGGTAAACGATAAAGTGGTCCAAAGCGAGAAAGGGCTTAGAAGACAGATCAGGCAAAATCTCAATAAGGAGATCCATCCCAATACTAAGCCCAGCATCGACTTTATCTATAAGATCCTGGAGGACAGCTATAACAGCGGCCTCGTCTATGATGTGACGGATATGCGCAACGCTGTTCTGGCCTTCGCGGCCAACAGCAGCAACAAATCCGAGTATTGCATCAAACTGGTCAACCGGATGAAGTTCAAGTCCGACGATCAGTCTCCCTCGGCGAAGGACGACAAGGCCAAGCTGGTGTTCTACGACGTGGAGGTCTTCCCCAACCTGTTCCTGGTGAACTGGAAGTTCGAGGGCCCGGGGGCGTCGGTGGTGCGGATGATCAATCCCACCTCCAAGGAGATTGAGGAACTGATGAAGTTCAACCTGGTCGGCTTCAACTGCCGCCGGTATGACAATCACATCCTCTACGCCCGTCTGATGGGATACACCAACGAGCAGCTCTATAACCTGTCCCAGCGCATCATCAGCAGCGAGAAAAAGGCCCGGAGCAACAACTGCTTCTTTGGTGAGGCGTATAACGTCTCGTATACGGACGTCTATGATTTCTGCTCCAAAAAGCAGTCTCTGAAGAAGTGGGAAATCGAGTTGGGCATCCACCATCAGGAGCTGGGCCTTCCCTGGGATCAGCCGGTGCCGGAGAACATGTGGATGAAGGTCGCCGAATACTGCGACAACGACGTTATTGCCACTGAAGCTGTATTCAACGCCCGGAAGGCGGACTTCGTTGCTCGAGAGATTCTGGCGGACGTGGCCGGCATGACGGTCAATGACACCACCAACACCCTGACCGCCCGGATTATCTTTGGCGGGAACCGTAAGCCGCAGGATGTGTTTAACTATCGGGATATGGGCGACGTGAGCCAGATATTTGATCCTGACGGAGATCTGCCTTTTACCATGGGCCCCCAGGAGTTCGATCGGTATACGGCCTTCGACAAAAAGAAGCGGCCTATCTTCCCTGGGTACAAGTTTGAGAACGGCAAGTCCATCTATCGCGGCGAGGAGGTTGGCGAAGGCGGCTATGTCTATGCCGAGCCCGGAATGTACGGGAACATCGCCCTGCTGGACATCGCCTCCATGCACCCCAGTTCCATCATCGCGGAGGAGCTCTTCGGCCCCGAGTTCACCAAGCGGTTCGAGGAGATCAAGGAAGCCCGTGTCGCCATCAAGCACAAGGACTTTGACCGGGCCCGCAAGATGCTGAACGGCGCTTTGGCAAAGTATCTGACCGATGAGAACGCCGCTGCTGATCTGGCTCAGGCTCTGAAGATTGCCATCAACTCGGTTTACGGCCTTACCTCTGCCAAC
>CAJUOD010000196.1 GCA_910587875.1 uncultured Oscillibacter sp.
GAGGAGAACCGCACGAAGCGGCAGGAGGCCGAGGCCGCCATCGCCGCCCTGGCCGGCAAGCGGGACGCCCTCCGGCTCTACGCCGACCGGCTCAGCGCCGAGGCGGCGGAGGACCAGAACACCGAGCGCCTCCTCACCGACGGGACCATCGTCTTCTTCGAGGGCTGGGCCCCGGCGGAGAACATGAGTGAGGTCCAGGCCCTGCTGGAGAGCAGGGGCTGCGCCTGGGAGGCCGAGGACCCGGCGGAGGAGGACATCCCCGACGTGCCGGTGCGTCTCAAGAACAACTGGTTCACCAAGCCGCTGAACATGGTGACGGAGATGTACTCCCTCCCCGCGTACAACAACGTGGACCCCAACCCCCTCATGGCGCCGTTCTTCATTTTGTTCTACGGCATCATGATGGCGGACATGGGCTACGGCATTCTGATGTTCCTGGCGGGTACCATCATCGCGAAGAAATACCGGCCCAAGGGCACCATGGGCCACATGATGGGCCTCTTACAGCTGTGCGGCGTGTCCACCTTCTTCTGGGGCGCGCTGACCGGCGGCTTCTTCGGAGACTTCCTCACCCAGGTGGTGAAGCTCACCACCGGAGGGGACTTCGCCCTGCCGGCCCTCTTCACGCCGCTGAACGACACCCTCATGATTCTCGTGGGGGCCATGGCCCTGGGCATGGTCCAGATCGTCACCGGCATGGCCATCAGCTTCATCCGCAAGCTGAAAGCCGGGCAGGTGCTGGACGCCGTGTTCGAGGAGGTCACCTGGTGGATCGTCTTCGTCGGCATCGGCCTCATGGCTGTGGGCGTTACGAACCTGGTGCTTTACGCAGGGCTCGCCCTGATCGTCATCGGGCCCCTGGTCACCGGCCAGGGCTTCGGCAAGATCATGGGCATCTTCGGCTCCCTCTACAACCACGTGACGGGCTATTTCGGCGACATTCTGTCCTACGCCCGTCTCATGGCCCTGATGCTGGCGGGCAGCGTCATCGCCCAGGTGTTCAACACCCTGGGCGCGATCCCCGGCAACATTATCATTTTCCTTGTGATCTCCCTGGCGGGCAACGCGCTGAACTTCGCGCTGAACCTGCTGGGCTGCTACGTCCACGACCTGCGTCTCCAGTGCCTGGAGTACTTCGGCAAGTTCTATGAGGACGGCGGCAAGCCCTTCCGGCCCCTGGCCATGGAGACCAAATACGTGGACATCACCAAGTAAATTTATTTTAGGAGGAACAACACTATGGATATGGATATCATTCAGGCGATTGAACAGAACGCGGCTGCCGGCTCCTTCATCGGCGCCTTCGGCGGCCTGGCCCTGGCTCTCCTGGGCGCGGGCCTGGCGGCGGTGCTCCCCGGCATCGGCTCCGCCAAGGGCACCGGCATCGCCGGCGAGGCGGGCACGGGCCTTCTGTGCCAGGACCCCAGCAAATTCGGTAAGGTCATGATTCTCCAGGTGATCCCCGGCACCCAGGGCCTGTACGGCCTGGTGGTGTGGTTCTTCGCCATCTTCTCCATGGGCCTGCTGGGCGGCGAGCTGCCCCAGATGACCATCGCCCAGGGCTGCCAGTACCTCTTCGCCTGCCTGCCCATGGCGCTGGGCGGCCTGTTCTCCGCCATCGCCCAGGGCCGCGTGGCCGCCGGCTCCATCAACATCCTGGCCAAGAAGCCGGACGACTGGTCCAAGGGCATGGTCCTCTGCATCACCGTGGAGTTCTACGCCATCCTGTCTCTGCTGGCTTCCATGCTGATGATCATCAACATCTCCTGATTACCCCGAAGAAAGGGGATTGAACCATGAACGGAATTGAAAAAATCACCCAGCGCATCAGCGCCGACGCCCAGGCGGAGATCGACCGCGTCCTGGGCGAGGCCCGGGCCGAGGCGGAGAAGATCGCCGCCAAGTACAAAGCCCAGGCGGACGCTGAGGCGGCGGACCTGGACGCGAAGAACAAAAAGGCCGCCGCCGAGCGGGAGGAGCGCCTGGCGGGCACGGCCCAGATGGAGGCCCGGAAGGCCGCCCTGGCCGCGAAGCAGGAGATGGTGGAAAAGGCCTATGACCTGGCCCTCCGGAAGCTCTGCTCCCTGCCCGAGGACAAGTACGCCGCCGTGCTGGCGGAGCTGCTGGTCCAGGCGTCCTCCACCGGGAAGGAGGAGGTCATCTTCTCCGAGGCCGACCGCCGCAAGGTGGGCAAGGCCGCCGTGGAAAAGGCCAACAAGGACGGGGGCAAGAAGCTGACCCTCTCCGGGGAGACCCGTTCCATTCAGGGCGGCTTCATCCTCCGCTCCGAGAACGTGGAGGTCAACTGCGCGTTCGACACCCTGGTGCGCCTGCAGAAGGCGGAGACCGCGGGAGAAGTGGTGAAGAAGCTGTTCTCATAATGTAAGGAGGAAGTGTCTTGGCGAAAAAAATCAAAGACACCGATTACCTGGCGATCTCGGCCCGCATCAAGGCCATGGAGACCGGGCTCCTGACACGGGAACGGATGGAACAGGTCCTGGACGCCCGCACGGACGAGGAGGCCGTCAAAATCCTCCAGGAGTGCGGGTACCCCGAGCTGGACGCCCGGGACCCGGAGGCCATGGACGCCGCCCTCTCGGCGGCCCGGGAGGCCACCCTCTCCGACGTGCTGGACGGCGCGCCGGACCCCAGGTATATCGACATTTTCAAGCTGAAATACGACTATCACAACATCAAGGCCGTGCTGAAAGCCCAGGCCATGGACACCAGCCCCGACTCCATGCTGATGGATATGGGCCGCATCCCGGCGGCGGAGCTGAAGGAGGCCGTTCAGACCGGACGGCTGGACGAGCTGCCGGAGACCCTGGCCGCCGCGGCGGCGGAGGCCCGGGAGGTGCTGGATTCCACCCGGGACCCCCAGCTCTCGGACATTGTGCTGGATCGCTGGTGCTATCAGGAGATGGCAAACGTCGCCCAGGAGACGGGCAGCGATTTCCTGGCGGGCTACGTGAAAATCCAGATCGACGCGGCGAATCTCCGGGCCCTGGTCCGCACCCTGCGGATGGGCAAGAGCGGGGACTTTTTGAAGACGGTCCTCCTGGAGGGCGGCGACATCGGCGCGGACGCCGTGGCCGCCGCGGGGAACTCCGGTTCCCTCCAGGAGCTCTACGGCCCCACGCCCCTCCAGGCGGCGGCGGAGGCGGGAGCGGAGGCCCTCCGGGGCGGGCCGCTGACGGCCTTCGAGAAGCTCTGCGACGACGCGGTGGGCGACTACCTGGCCGGGGCGCAGTTCGTGCCCTTCGGCGAGGCCCCGCTGCTGGGCTATCTGGCGGCCCGGGAGACGGAGTACACGAACATCCGCATCCTGCTGATGGGCCGCGGGGCGGGCCTGCCCGCCGAGGTCATCCGTTCCCGGCTGCGGGCCGGTTATGTGTAAGGCGGTGAGGTGACAATATGGCTATGACCTATCAAATCGCCGCCGTGGGCGATTGGGAGTCCGTCATGGGCTTCCGGGCCCTGGGACTGGACACCTACCCCGTCGCGGACGCGGCGGAGGCCAGGGAGAAGATCAAGGAGCTGGCCAAGGGAAACTGCGCGGTGATCTATCTCACCGAGCAGCTGGCAAAGGACCTGGAGGACGTGATTTCCCGCTACAAGGACGAGATTCGCCCCGCCATCATCCTCATCCCCGGCCGCCAGGGGTCCCTGGGCATCGGCAAGAACAATATCCAGCGTGCTATTGAAAGAGCGGTAGGAGCCGACATCCTTTAAGAAAGGTAGTGTGAAATATTGAGCGGCAAAGTTGTTAAAGTTTCCGGGCCGCTGGTGGTTGCTACGGGCCTCTCCAACGCCAACATGAGCGACGTGGTCCGCGTCGGCCCCCAGCGCCTGATCGGCGAAATTCTGACCATGAAGGGCGACGCCGCCTCCATC
>CAJUOD010000197.1 GCA_910587875.1 uncultured Oscillibacter sp.
CTGCCCGGCGGAGGGCAAGGCCCAAAAAAGAGTCCAACCGCCAGAAAATCCAGTCCTACAGCGACCTGAAACCCGGGGACCTGGTGGTCCACGTCCACCACGGCGTGGGGCGCTTCGCGGGCGTCCAGCGGATGCCCGTGGACGGCGTGGAGAAGGACTATATCAAAATCGACTATGCCGGGGGAGACTGCCTGTACGTCCCCGCCACGGCCCTGGACCTGGTGAGCAAGTATATCGGCGGGGGAGAGGACGGCGAGGGAACCCGGAAGCTCAACAAGCTGGGGGGCACGGAGTGGGCCAAGCAGAAGACCCGAGCCAAGAAGGCCGTCAAGGACCTGGCCAAGGGTCTGACCCGGCTCTACGCCGAGCGGCAGCGCCGCCCCGGCTTCGCCTTCTCCCCGGACTCCCCCTGGCAGCGGGAATTTGAGGAGGCGTTCCCCTACGCGGAGACCGACGACCAGCTCCGGGCGGTGACGGAGATCAAGAAGGACATGGAGCGTCCCCGGCCCATGGACCGGCTGCTCTGCGGCGACGTGGGCTACGGCAAGACGGAGGTGGCCCTCCGGGCCGTGATGAAGTGCGTGCTGGACGGGAAGCAGGCGGCTATCCTGGTGCCCACCACCGTCCTGGCCCAGCAGCATTACGCCACGGCCATGGGCCGTTTCCGGGACTTCCCGGTGAGGATTGAAGTCCTGTCCCGCTTCACGCCCCCCAAGGACCAGAAGCGCATCCTGGAGGCGGCGAGGGAGGGCCGGGTGGACCTGCTCATCGGCACCCACAAGCTGCTGCAGAAGGGCATGGAGTTCAAGGACCTGGGGCTCCTCATCATCGACGAGGAGCAGCGCTTCGGCGTCACCCACAAGGAGCGCTTAAAGGAAATGAGCCGTCAGGTGGACGTGCTGACCCTGTCCGCCACGCCCATCCCCCGGACGCTGAACATGGCCCTGTCGGGCCTCCGGGACATGTCCACCATCGAGGAGCCCCCGGCGGACCGCCAGCCGGTCCAGACCTATGTGCTGGAGCACGACTGGGCCATCCTGGAGGACGCCATGCGGAAGGAGCTGGGCCGGGGCGGGCAGATCTACTATCTGCACAACCGGGTGGAGAGCATCGACCTGACCGCCTCCCGCATCCAGAAGCTGCTGGGCCCGGAGGTCCACGTGGTCACCGGCCACGGGAAGATGGGGGAACAGGAGCTGTCCTCCGTCATGCGGGCCATGGTGGAGGGGGAGGCGGACGTGCTGGTCTGCACCACCATCATAGAGACGGGCATCGACATCTCCAATGTCAACACGCTCATCATAGAGGACGCGGACAAAATGGGCCTGGCCCAGCTCCACCAGATCCGGGGCCGCATCGGCCGCAGCGCCCGGCGGGCCTACGCCTACCTGACCTTCCGGAAGGGGAAGGTCCTCCAGGAGATCGCCGCCAAGCGCCTCTCCGCCATCCGGGAGTACGTGGAGTTTGGCTCCGGCTTCCGCATCGCCATGCGGGACCTGGAGATCCGGGGAGCGGGAAACCTTCTGGGCCCGGAGCAGTCCGGGTATCTCATGAGCGTGGGCTACGATCTCTACCTGAAGCTCTTGGAGGAGGCCGTCCTGGAGGAGCGGGGCGAGGAAAAGCAGATCGAGACGGAGTGCTCCGCCGACCTGACGGTCAACGCCAACATTCCGGAGCGCTATGTCTCCTCTCCGGAGCAGCGGATGGATCTCTACCGCCGCATCGCCGCCATCCGCTCCAACGACGACGCCTCGGACCTGCTGGACGAGCTGCTGGACCGTTACGGGGAGGCCCCCAAGCCGGTGCTGGCCCTGCTGGACGTGGCCCTTCTGCGGGCGGCGGCGGCCAAGGCGGGGATATCGGACATCACCCAGAAGAAGGACGTGCTCCGCTTCCAGCTGGCGGTCTTCCGCCCGGAGGCGGTGGTGAAGGTCTGCGGGCTGAACAAGTACCGCCAGCGCCTCACCGTGGCCGCCGGGGAGGACCCGGCCCTGAAGCTGAAGCTGAAGCCCGGGGCGGACGCCCTGGAGAGCGCCATGGAGCTGGTGGAGGACTTGAAGCTCCAGACCCAGGAATAGGACGAAAGCGGAAGGCCCGTCTCCGGGCCTTCCGTTTTATCATATCTCCCGTTTCCCCCGAATAGAATGGTTTGGACAACCTGATGGGAGGAGCGGGAGCGATGCGGAAACGGATGGCGGCCCTGGCCCTGGTCCTATGCCTGGGCCTTAGCGGCTGCGGGGTGGAAAAGGAGGAGGAAAACGCCTCCCTGCTGGGCCGGGCGGCGGAGCTGGGGGAGGAGCTGATCCTGCTGACGGTGGACGGCCGGGAGGTCCCCGCCTGGCGGTATCTCTACTGGCTGGCCTTCACCTGCGATCAGGTCCGGGAGAAGTACAAGGACGCCGGCCTGGCCCTGGACTGGGAGACCCCGGTGCCCGGGGGCACCCTGGCGGACTACGCCAAGGACCAGGCCCTGGCCAACACGGCCCTCTACGCCACGGTGGAGAATTGGGCGGAAAAGTACGGCTGCGCCCTCAGCGAGCGGGAGCGGGCGGCCCTGGCGGAGACCTGGGAGGAGCAGTCCGCGGCCCACGGCGGGGAGGAGGCGTACTTAAAGGAGCTGGCGGCTCTGGGGCTGGACCGCCTCCGGTCCGAGGAGCTGTCGGAGGTGGGGATGCTCTACGCCAAGCTCTACGACTTCTGCCTCACCGAGGGCAGCGAGCTTTCAGGGCTTTTGGAGAACACGGACGGCCTGACGGTGGACCGTATCTTGATCAACGCCGGGGAGGACCGGGAGACGGCCCGGGAGCGGGCGGCGGAGGTCTTCTCCCGCCTCAACGGCGCGGAGGACCCGGCGGCGGCGTTTTCCGCCCTGGCGGCGGAGGGAGACGACCGGGCGGGGCCCCGGTCCCTGCTGCCGGGAGACGGGACCCTGCCCCAGGCCCTGGAGGAGGCGGCCCGGGCCCTGGAGGAGGGCCAGTACTCCGGCATCCTGGAGTCGGAGGAGGGCTTTTCCATCCTCCGCCGCCTGGCCTACCAGGGGGAGACCCTGGCGGGGGAGGCCTTCGACCGCCTGCTCCAGGCCGCCGCCGAGGAGGCCCGGATCCAGACCGCTCCGGCCTACGACAGCCTGGACGCGGCGGCCTTCGACGGGGCCCTGGCGGAGCTGCGGGCGGAGGGCGAATAGCTCTTCGCTTCCAGAAACCGGGAAACAGAGCCGGGGGCCGTTTGGAAAACGCTGGATTTTCGTCACCTTGACGAAAACGCCCCACATTTTGTCAAAGATTTAACGAAATTGTAAAACCTGACGAAAGACCATTGACGAAACGGGGCAGAGTCTCTATAATGATACACAGAGAAAGGCGGCCAGCGGCTTGTCAAAAAATTGGCAATCTGTGCCCCGTCTTGCCCGTTGAGACTCCGGCGGCCCGCCGAGCCGCCAAAATATTACAAAACGGAGGAACATCATGAAAGATCTTTATGTCGTGAACTGCTGCCGTACCGCCATCGGCTCCTTTGGCGGCAGTCTGAAAAACACTCCCGCTGCGGAGCTGGGCGCGATCGTGGTCAAGGAGGCCCTGAACCGCGCCGGTGTGAAGCCGGAGAACGTGGATGAGGTCATGTTCGGCTGCATCCTCACCGCCGCCCAGGGCCAGAACGTGGCCCGCCAGGTCTCCATCAAGGCCGGCATCCCTTATTCTGTTCCCGCTTACACCGTGGGCATGGTCTGCGGCTCCGGCATGAAGTCTCTCATCGAGGGCGCCCGTTCCATCCTGGCCGGGGATTCCGACATCGTGGTCTGCGGCGGAACTGAGAACATGAGCGCCGCCCCCTTCGCCTCCATGGACGCCCGCTGGGGCGCCCGCA
>CAJUOD010000198.1 GCA_910587875.1 uncultured Oscillibacter sp.
CTCCGCTACGTGCTGGCGTTGGACGACGAGGGCAAGCCCTTCGCGTGCAGCGGCGACCCCATGCTGGAAGAGCTCCAGGCGAAGCTCCAGGGCGTGACCCTGGGGAATCCCGAGAGCGTCAGCGGCAAGCTGGAGGACATCCTCCGCAACCCGGTGATCTTCGGCTCCGACCTGGTGGAGCTGGGATTGGCTGGAAAAATCGAGGGGCAGCTCCGTGAGCTGCTGGCCGGCCCCGGCGCTGTGCGGGCCACGCTGAAAAAGTATCTGGCAAACTGATATACAAGTGCTTGACAGGGGGCCTCCAAACTTGTATGCTAGTAGCAGAATTAAACGAGTCAGGAGGCGGACCTATGAAGGTTCTGGAACGGCTTCCCCGTGAAAACGGGCGGGATTACGCCCTGCGCGTCATCAAGGAAAACATCATCCACCTGGACCTGGAGCCCGGCAGCCAGGTCAGCGAAAACGAGCTTTCAGCGGAGCTGGGCCTCTCCCGGACGCCTGTCCGGGAGGCGCTGATCGAGCTGTCCAAGGTCAAGATCATTGACATCCAGCCCCAGAAGCGGAGCGTGGTCCGTCTGATCGACTACGACCTGGTGGAGGAGTCCCGCTTCATGCGAAACGTCCTGGAGTGCGCCGTGGTGGAGCTGGTCTGCGAAATGGTTAAGCCGGACGACGTGGAGCGCCTGCGGGAGAATGTCCGGCTGCAGAAATTCTATCTGGACAGCTTTTACCCGGAGAACCTGATGGCCCTGGACAACGAGTTCCACCAGACCCTGTTTGAAATTGCCCGGAAGGCCCAGGTATTCTCCCTGATGCAGAACATCTCCATCCACTTCGACCGGGTGCGCAGCATCGCCCTCTCCACGGTAAAGGATCTGAAAATCGTACAGGACCACGAGGACATCACCAACGCCATCACCCGGGGGGACCCGGCGGCGGCCCGGGAACTGATGGAAATCCACCTCAGCCGCTACAAGATTGACGCGAGAGCCATTCGGGAAACCTATCCCCAGTATTTTCCCAAGAACGCATAAACACGAAAAGACGGGGACGCCCTCGGCGTCCCCGTTCCTGACAGGAGGTCCGCAATGCTTCCGAACAAAGACCAGCGCTGGGTCTTCTCCGGCGACTGTACGCCCCGCCCCGCCGGGCAGGGCGTGACCCGCCGCGTCCTGGCCCATACGGACGCACTGATGTGCGTGGAAAACCAGTTTGAGACCGGGGCCCAGGGGCCCCTGCACAGCCACCCCCATACCCAGATCACCTACGTCCTCTCGGGCACGTTCTCCTTCACCATCGAGGGAGAGACCCATACCGTCCGGGCGGGAGACACCCTGCTGAAGACCAACGGCGTAGAGCACGGCTGCACCTGCCTGGAGGCGGGGGCCCTGCTGGACATCTTCACCCCCATGCGGGAGGACTTTCTTTCTGAATAAGGAGCATATTATGGATATCCGCTATTCCGCCAATCCCGGCGACGTGAAGCGCTACACCACCGAGGAGCTCCGAAAGGAGTTCCTGATCGAAAATCTCTATGTCCCCGACGCCGTCCAGGCCGTCTACTCCCACGTGGACCGCATGGTGGTCCTGGGCATCCATCCCGTTTCCAAGACCCTCCCCATCGACCAGGGCATCGACGTGTGGGCCAACTTCGGCACCCACTACTTCCTGGAGCGCCGGGAGGCCGGGGTCTTCAACCTGGGCGGTCCCGGCTCCGTCACCGTGGACGGCAGGGAGTACCGCCTGGGCTTCGAGGACTGCCTCTACATCACCATGGGCGAGAAGGAAGTCCTCTTTTCCAGCGACAGCCCGGAGGACCCCGCCCGGTTTTACTTAGTCTCCGCCCCGGCCCACCGGGCCTGCCAGACCACCTTCCTCTCCATGGAAGACGCCGCCAAGCGGCCCCTGGGCAGCCCGGAGACCTCCAACGCCCGGGTCATCAACCAGTTCATCCACCCGGACGTGCTGGAGACCTGCCAGCTCTCCATGGGCCTGACGGTGCTGGAGCCCGGCAGCGTCTGGAACACCATGCCCGCCCACACCCACGAGCGGCGGATGGAGGTTTACACCTACTTCAACATCCCCGAGGGCAACGTGGTCTTTCATATGATGGGCCAGGGTCAGGAGACCCGGCATATCGTCATGAAGAACTTCGACGCGGTCATCTCCCCCTCCTGGTCCATCCACGCCGGATGCGGCACGGGAAGCTATACCTTCATCTGGGCCATGGGCGGCGAGAACCAGGCCTTTGACGACATGGACGTGATCCCTGTCACGGACCTGCGCTGAGAGGAGGACATTTCCATGGACATGCAGAAAGCCTTTTCTCTGGAAGGCAAAGTCGCCCTGGTCACCGGCGCGGCCTATGGCATCGGCTTCGCCATTGCCGAGGCCCTGGCGGGAGCGGGAGCGAAAATCGCCTTCAACTGCCGGAGCCAGTCCAACCTGGACCGGGCCCTGGCGGACTACGCCGCCAAAGGCATCGAAGCCAAAGGCTACATCGCCGACGTGACGGACGAGGCCCAGGTAGCGGACCTGGTGTCCAAAATCGAGGCGGACCTGGGGGGCGTGGATATCCTGGTGAACAACGCCGGAATCATCAAGCGCATCCCCATGACGGAAATGGCCGTGGAGGAGTTCCGCCAGGTGGTGGACATCGACCTGATCGGGCCCTTCATCTGCGCCAAGGCCGTCATCCCCGGGATGCTGAAAAAGGGTCACGGGAAAATCATCAACATCTGCTCCATGATGAGCGAGCTGGGCCGGGAGACCGTTTCGGCCTACGCCGCCGCCAAGGGCGGGCTGAAAATGCTGACCCGGAACATCTGCTCCGAGTACGGGGAGGCCAACATCCAGTGCAACGGCATCGGCCCGGGCTACATCGCCACCCAGCAGAACGCCGTCCTGCGGGAGCGGCAGGCCGACGGCAGCCGCCACCCCTTCGACCAGTTCATCGTGGCCAAGACCCCGGCGGGCCGCTGGGGCGAGCCGGAGGACTTGTGTGGCCCGGCGGTGTTCCTGGCCTCCGACGCCTCCAACTTCGTCAACGGACATATCCTCTACGTGGACGGCGGCATCCTGGCCTACATCGGCAAACAGCCTTAATCCCCAACAGATCGCAGCGGGCCCCTCATGCCGTGCAGCATGAGAGGCCCGCTGTTCTTCTTCGTTTATGGTCCGCGCGCTCGGGCTCAAAAATAGGGATGGGTATAGGGCGCGGGCTCCGGGCCGCAGTAGAGGCCGTAGGCGTCACAGATCCAATACGTGCCATTGACGTTGACCCGGCACCACTGGTGGGTATACTGGCTCTCATTGACATGCTCGTAGGGGATTCCCAGGATATTCAGGCACAGGCCCGTCGCCCGGGTACAGCCGGCGCAGGAGGCCGTGCCAAGGACAAAGTAGCCGTAGGGGTCGTTGTAGTGGGGCGCGGAGGTGGAGTATTCCATGCCCTCGTCAAACAGCTGCCGGACCGCGGCGGCAATTCCCTGCAGCTGCTCCTCCCTGGACAGCCCCGCCAGAGGCCGCACGAGCTCCAGGGCCTTCGCGTAGGCCTGGGCCAGCTGCTCGTCGGTGGCCTTCTTCTGCAGGCTTTTCCGGTTTGCCAGGTCGCTCATGGGAACCGGGTTAAAGCCGGAGGGCGTAGGCGCGGGCGCGGGAGCATCCGCGCCGGAGGAGGAGCCGCTGTCCGAGATGTAGAGCAGGGACCAGAAGTCCTTGAATCCGCCGTAGCCGTTGGCGTTGTACACGTGTCCGATTCCCACCTGGGTATAGCTCCCCTCAGATCGGAAGAGCACACGTCTGAACTCCAGTC
>CAJUOD010000199.1 GCA_910587875.1 uncultured Oscillibacter sp.
ATGAAACGGCTGTGGATTTCCAGCATGGAGGACAGCGCCATCCGGGAGGGCTTCGCCCACCTGAAACCGGGCCGGGACTATGACCCGCTGCATCAATCGGCGCTGTGCCGGGCCAAGGCGGACTGGCTGATCGGCATTAACGCCACCCGGCTTTTCTCTGTGCTGTACCACAAGACCCTGACCGTGGGCCGCGTCCAGACCCCCACCCTGAAAATGCTGGCGGACAGGGACGCCAAGATCACCGGCTTCCAGAAAGAGAAATATCACATCGTCCATATTGCCAGGGGCGGCATGGAGGCGGTAAGCGACCGCTTCCCCGACCCCGCCGGGGCGGAGAGCGTCAAGACGGCCTGCGGGGGAGCGCGGGCCGTCTGCGCTTCCATCCAGCGGGAGAAGAAAACCGAACAGCCGCCCAAGCTCTACGACCTCACCACCTTGCAGCGGGAGGCCAACCGGCTTTTCGGCTTCACGGCGAAGCAGACCCTTGACTATGCCCAAATGCTCTATGAAAAGCGTCTGCTCACCTATCCCCGGACAGACAGCCGCTTCCTCTCCGACGACATGGAGCAGACGGCGGCGGGCATCGTGGCCGATCTTGCCCCCATCCTCCCGTTCATGGAGGGGGCGGCGTTCTCCCCGGAGATCCGCCGCGTCCTGAACAGCGCCAAGGTGAGCGACCACCACGCCATCATCCCCACGGCGGAGTTCGTGAAACAGGGCTTTTCCGGGCTGGCGGACAGCGAAAGGAAACTGCTGTCCCTGGTGTGCTGTAAGCTGCTGTGCGCCGTGGCCCCGGCCCATGAGTATGAGGCCGTCACCGCCGTTTTCACCTGCGCCGGGCAGGAGTTCACCGCCAAGGGCAAGACCATCCTGGCCGCTGGCTGGAAAGACATCGACCGCCGTTTCCGGGCCTCCCTGAAAACCGACGCCGACGAGGACGGCGAGGCCGCGCCGGAGCTGCCCGCCATCACCGAGGGGCAGGTTTTCGAGGATGTGGCCGCTTCCGTCACCGAGCATTTCACGTCGCCCCCCAAGCCCTACACGGAAGATACCCTGCTGTCGGCTATGGAGCGGGCCGGGGCGGAGGATATGCCTGACGATGCCGAGCGCAAGGGGCTGGGTACGCCCGCCACCCGCGCTTCCATTCTGGAAAAGCTGGTGCAGATGGGCTTTGTCCAGCGCAAGGGCAAGCAGCTTCTTCCCACCAAGGACGGCATCAATCTGGCGGCGGTTCTGCCGGAGGCGCTGACCTCCCCGGCCCTCACCGCCGAATGGGAAACCCGCCTGTCCGAGATCGCCAAGGGGGAGGCCGACCCGGACGAGTTCATGGCCGGTATCGAGGCGCAGGCCCGCGACCTGGTGACGGCCTATTCTTGTATCAGCGAGGACAAGCAGAAGTTGTTTCAGACCGAGCGTGTGGCCGTTGGGACGTGTCCCCGGTGCGGCGAAACCGTCTACGAGGGGAAGAAAAATTACTACTGCGGCAACCGGGCCTGTCAGTTCGTCATGTGGAAAAACGACCGCTTTTTTGAGGAACGGAAAAAGGCGTTCACCCCGAAGATCGCCGCCGCCCTGCTCAAACATGGAAAGGTGAAGATCAAGGGCCTGTTCTCCCCCAAGACCGGCAAGACCTACGACGGCACGGTGCTTCTGGCCGACACCGGCGGGAAGTACGTCAATTTCCGCATGGAGTGGAAAAAGCAATAACATTTTCAGAGGCAAGGCCCCGTCCGGTTGGATGGGGCCTTGTGCTGTGATTAGAAAGGAGCGACCGAGTGAGCGAAGTATTTTCGATACAGTTGAGCAACCACACCACCCAGCGGGACGGCAAATCCGGCGTCTGGCTGGACTTGCCCGCCACGGCGGAACAGGTGCGGGCGGCGATGGGGCAGATCGGCGTCACGCAGGATAACCCCTGGGACTATTTCATCAGCGGCTTTTCCTCCCCGGAGGGCCGTCACCTGGCTATCCCCTACGACCTGGCGCTGGCCTCCGGCGTGAACGAGCTGAATTTCCTTGCCGCCCGGCTGGAAAAGCTGGACGCCTACGAGATCGGCACACTGAACGCCGCCTTGCAGCAGAAGAACACCGAATTGCGGACGATCAGCCGCATCATCGACTACCCCGACAATCTGGATTATTTCGTCAATCTCCCCGACATCCATACCGTGGCGGCGCTGGGGGACTACTACCTGAACCGTTCCGGGATGGTGGATATGCCGGACGAGTGGAAGCCCGCCATCGACACAGCGGCGCTGGGCAAGCACATCGCCGGACTGGAACAGGGGGCCTTTACCGAGTACGGCTATATCGTCAAAAGCGGCGACCAGTGGAAGCAGGTCTACGAGGGCCAGATCATCCCGGAGGAATACCGGGTGCTGTCCTTTCCGCCCCCGCAGGTGGAGCGGGACGAGGCCAGCCGCCCCCAGCGGTCGCAGACCGCCCCGGCCTCCCAGCCCGTCATTCCCATTGTGCTGACCGGCAGGAACAACGCCGAGCGCATGAAAGAGATCACCGACAGACTGGAAGCCGGTATTCAGGCCCTTTTTGAGAGTGAACAGTACAAAAACTACCTCACCGCCATGTCCAAGTTCCACAATTACAGCTTCAACAACACTCTCCTGATCGCCATGCAGAAGCCGGACGCCTCCCTGGTGGCGGGCTACAACAAGTGGAAGGACGAGTTTGAGCGCCATGTGAAGCGGGGGGAGCGGGCCATCAAGATTTTGGCCCCGGCCCCCTACAAGGTGCGGCGGCAGGTGGAAAAGCTGGACGCCAGCGGCAGGCCCATCCCCGGCCCGGACGGGAAGCCTCTGACCGAGGAACGGGAAGTGACCGTCCCGGCCTTTAAGGTGGTGTCGGTGTTCGACGTGTCCCAGACCGAGGGCCGGGAGATACCCGACATCGCCGTGGACGAGCTGACCGGCAGCGTGGAGCGGTATCAGGACTTCTTCGCCGCCCTGGAGCGGACTTCCCCCGTCCCCATCGCCTTTGAGGACATTGAGAGCGGGGCGCACGGCTACTACCACCTGGAGGAAAAGCGTATCGCCATCGACGAGGGCATGAGTGAGCTGCAAAACCTGAAAACCGCTATCCATGAGATCGCCCACGCCACCCTCCACGCCATTGACAAGGACGCCACGCCGGAGGAATTGGCCGACCGCCCCGACCGCCGCACTCGTGAGGTGCAGGCCGAGAGCGTGGCCTACACCGTCTGCCAGCACTACGGGCTGGACACATCGGACTACTCGTTCGGCTATGTGGCCGGGTGGAGCAGCGGCAAGGAGCTGTCCGAGCTGAAAGCCTCCCTTGAAACCATCCGGGCCACGGCCAACGACCTGATTACCAAAATCGACGGCCACCTTGCCCAGCTTCAGCAGGAGCGTGAGGCCCAGCAGGAGCAGGCCCCGGTCATCTGGAACGGGCTGGACGGTCTTATCAACGACAAGACTTTCATGCCGGGAGCTACCCCGGAGCAGCAGGCCAACGCCCTGATCGACTTTGCCGAGCGCGACGGCCAGCGGCTGGGCAACGGCGAACGCCGCCTGATCGTGGATTATGCCAATGTTATCCGGGACTATCACAAGGTTGCCGACCTTATCAATGAGCTGTGCGAAGATGGCTACGAGTTGCAGCACGGCGGCGTGGATATTGCGGTGAAAATGCGGGTGGAGCGTGAGATCGCGGACGCACCCCCGCTTCTCCTTGACCAGATCGGAAGAGCGTCGTG
>CAJUOD010000200.1 GCA_910587875.1 uncultured Oscillibacter sp.
GGATAAGGAGGGAAGCGCCATGCGTACCGCAAGCATCCAACGGGACACCCGGGAGACTCGGATCAAGCTCTCCCTGAACCTGGACGGGACCGGAAAGGCGGACGTTGCCACCGGCTGCGGCTTCCTGGACCACATGCTGGAGCTCTTCGCCCGGCACGGGGACTTCGATCTCTCCGTCGCCTGCCAAGGGGACGTTCAGGTAGATTACCACCACTCCGTGGAGGACATCGGCATCTGCCTGGGGAAGGCGTTTCAGGAGGCCCTGGGAGACAAGCGGGGCATTGTCCGCTATGGGCAGTTCCTGCTGCCCATGGACGAGACCCTGGTCCTCTGCGCCGCGGACCTCTCGGGCCGGGATTACCTGGGCTGGGCGGTGGACCTGCCTGCCGCCAAGGTGGGGGACTTCGACACGGAGCTGGCCCAGGAGTTCTGGCTGGGCTTCGTGCGGAACTGCCCCGGCTCCCTCCACATCCGGAAGATTGCGGGGGAGAACACCCACCACATCCTGGAGGCGGTTTTCAAGGGCATGGGCCGGACGCTGAAGGAGGCCGTGTCCTTCGACCCCAAGCACATGGATGAGGTCCCCAGCACGAAAGGGGTGCTGTGATGACCGCCATCGTGGACTACGGCGTGGGGAATCTGTTCTCCCTGCAATCCAGCCTCCGCGCCCTGGGCGTGGAGGCGGAGGTCACCTGCGAGGCGGAGCGCCTCCGGGCGGCGGACCGGGTCATCCTCCCCGGCGTGGGAGCCTTCGGCGACGCCCGGGCCAAGCTGGACGCCACGGGCCTGGTGCCCATCCTGCTGGAGGAGGCGGAGCGGAAGCCTTTGCTGGGCATCTGCCTGGGGATGCAGCTCCTCTTTGACCGGAGCTTCGAGTACGGGGAGCACCCGGGCCTGGGATTGGTCCCCGGCGAGGTGGCCTTTCTGGGGGAGGACCTGGCGGACAAGGCGCTGAAGGTCCCCCACATGGGCTGGAATAGCCTGGAGATCGAAAGGGACGACCCGCTGTTCAAGTATTTCAAGGACGGCGAATATGTTTACTATGTCCACAGCTACTACGCTCGAGACTGCCGGGAGAGCACCCTGGGGACGTCCCGATATGGAAACCTGGCCGTCACCGGGGCGGTGCGGCGGGGAAACGTCTGGGGTACCCAGTTCCACCCGGAGAAGTCCGGGGACGCGGGGCTGCGGCTGCTGCGGGCCTTTGCGGAGCTGTGAGAAGGGAGCGGGCCATGAGAAGAAAGGATCGGGAGGTCACGGACCCAGTCAAAATCCGGGAGATTATCACCGCCTGTGACTGCTGCCGCCTGGGGCTGTGCGACGGGGGGCGGGCCTATGTGGTTCCCCTGGACTTCGGCTTCACGGAGAAGGACGGGCGTTATGCCTTCTATTTCCACGGGGCCAAGGAGGGCCGGAAAATGGACCTCCTCCGTAAAGACGGCTGGGCCGCCTTCGAGATGGACACGGGCCATGAGTGGGTCGTGGGCGAGAAGGCCCAGGACGCCACCTCCCGCTTCCGGTGTGTTATGGGCGGCGGGCCGGTGACCATTCTGGAGACGGCGGAGGAGAAACGGGCGGGCCTCCTGGCCATTTTGGCCCATACCACCGGGCGGGACCAGTGGGATATCGACCCGGCGGCCCTGGAGAGAACCCAGGTCTTCCGCCTGGATGTCGAAGCGCTGACCTGCAAGGTCCACCCGTGAGAGAGGAGCGAGAGCATGCAGATTTTTCCAGCCATTGACCTCCGGGGTGGGCAGGTGGTCCGCCTCTACCAGGGGGATTACGACCAGGAGACCGTCTACGGCGCGGACCCCAAGGCCCAGGCCCGGGAATTCCTGGAGGCCGGGGCCCGGTATCTCCACGTGGTGGACCTGGACGGGGCCCGGGACGGCACCCTGGCGAACTTCGACAGCATCGCCGCCATCGCGAAGCAGGGCGGGCTGTACATCGAGGTAGGCGGCGGCATCCGCACGGAGGAGCGTATCCGCCAATATCTGGACCTGGGGGTGGGCCGCTGCATTCTGGGCACCGTCGCCGTGAAGGATTTTGACTTTACCGCCCGCATGGCCCAAGCCTACGGGGACCAGATCGCCGTGGGCGTGGACGCCCGGGACGGCTATGTTGCCGTCAGCGGCTGGAAGGAGCTTTCCCGGGAAAAGGGCGTGGACTTCTGCCGCCGCCTCCGGGACGCGGGGGTGAAGACCGTCATCTACACCGACATCAGCCGGGACGGCGCGGGGCAGGGGACCAACCTGGAGCTCTATGAGGAGCTGGTGAAAATCGAGGGCCTGGACATCACGGCCTCCGGCGGCGTCAGCACCCTGGAGGAGCTGCGGCGGCTGGAGCGCATGGGCGTCCGGGCGGCCATCCTGGGCAGGGCCCTGTACGACGGGCGGCTGGACCTGCGGACCGTTGTCGAGGAGGTGGGGGCGTGTTAGCCAAGCGGATCATCCCCTGCCTGGACGTGCGGGACGGACGGGTGGTGAAGGGGACCAACTTCGAGGGGCTCCGGGACATGGCGGACCCGGTGGAGCTGGCTCGGTTCTACAACGACTCCGGGGCCGACGAGCTGGTGTTCTATGACATCACCGCCTCCGCCGAGGGCCGGGGACTGTTCACGGACATCCTCCGCCGGGTGGCCTCCGAGATCTTCATTCCCCTCACCGTGGGGGGCGGCATCCGGGGGCTGGAGGACTTCGACCGGGTGCTGAAGTGCGGCGCGGACAAGGTCTCCGTCAACTCCGGGGCCATCGCGGACCCCTCCATCATCGCGGCGGCGGCGAAGCGATACGGGGACCAGTGCGTGGTCCTGAGCATGGACGTGAAACGGGTGGAGGGGCAGTTCCGACTCTTCGCCAAGGGGGGCCGGGAGGACACCGGCATCGACGCCATGGAGTGGGCCGTCCGGGGCGTGGGAGACGGCGCGGGGGAAATTGTGCTGAACTCCATCGACACCGACGGGGTCAAGGGCGGCTTTGATCTGGAGATGCTGGACGCCCTGGCGGCGCGGGTGAAGGTGCCCATCATCGCCAGCGGCGGGGCCGGAAATATGGAGCACTTCGCAGAGCTCTTCACCCACCCTGGCGTGGACGCGGGCCTGGCGGCCTCCATTTTCCATACCAGACAGGTGGACATCAGGGAGCTGAAACGGTTTCTCCGCGGCAAGGGCGTGGAGATGCGGCTTTGAGAAAGGAGCGTACAGATGGATAATGAGATTCGCTGGTGGTTCGCGGGCTTCGAGGACGGCCTGGCGGCCCTGCCCGAGGAGGATCGGGAGACCCTGCTCCGCAGCTGCGCGGAGAACTGCCTCCAGATGGGAATGCTGGATTTCTACCGGGGCGTGCAGGAGCGCACCGGCGGGGACGTCGACGGGTTCTTCCGGGCCCTGGGGGAGATGGGGGGCCTGGACACGGAGATTGTGCGGCCCGGGAAGGAGTTCTGGCTGATCTTCCACCAATGCACCTGCTCCCTGCACACCCAGGGGTACATCAACACCAGCCTGCTCTGCGAGTGCTCCCGGCAGAGCGTGCTGCACATCCTGCGGGAGCTGTGGCCGGACCGGCGCTTCGACGTGGACCCGGAGGGGACCATTCTGAACGGCGCCCAGGACTGCCGCTTCCACATCAGCGAACAGGAGGAGCCTGACC
>CAJUOD010000201.1 GCA_910587875.1 uncultured Oscillibacter sp.
CCTGGGGGTTCATGAGGATGGCGGCGTCCAGCCCCACGTTGTAGGGGTTCTCCTGAACGAACTTTTTCCACCAGGCCCGCTTCACGTTGTTCTTGAGCTCCACGCCCAGGGGGCCGTAGTCCCAGCTGTTGGCGAGGCCGCCGTAGATCTCGCTGCCGGGGAAGACGAAGCCCCGGCCCTTGCAGAGGGCGACGATTTTTTCCATGGTCTTTTGCCGGTTGTCCATAGTCATTCTCTCCTTAAAAATAAAATGCCCCGAGCCTTCGTTGGCTCAGGGCGAACTTTGACCAGTCCGCGGTCCCACCTGAATTCCCCCTGGCGGGGGCGCTCTGCCCGGTAACGGCGGGGGACCGGCGGGGCATTGCCTCCCCGCGGCGTGAAAAGGGGCGCCAAGCCGTCTCCCTCCCGGGAGGGCTCGCACCAAAACGCCCTCTCTCTTCGCCGGGATGGGGGAGGCTTCTCCCCTTTATGGCCTTTGAACTTTCGTCACTTTATCATGTTTTGGAGGGGTTGTCAAGAGGGGGCCCCGCGTTTGGGCGCATCCCACTTGACAAATCCAATACAGGCGGTTATACTGAACATAGAAAGGGCGCTGCCGGTAGACGGTTGGCCCCTACTGGATTACAGAAGTAACCGCAGGTTGTGGGACCGGGCGGTTACTTCTTTTTATAGGCCGCAATAAAGAGGCCGATCATGCCGATGATAACAAGCGTGTACTGGAACAGTTCACTATATGTAACCATTAGGCAAGCCCCCCTTTCCAAAGATCAGGGGGCAGAAGCCGCCCCCTGTCGAGGGGGCCAACCGTCCGCCGTTACTGGCAGCGCTGAAAGATGATTCTTTCCTGTCGCCAGAATACCACAGTTTTCCCCAAAAAGCAATATGAAACCACCCGGAGGGCGGTAGGGATTGGTCCCCTGTCCCTTTATTGAAGCTCCTGTTCTAATTGCCGGAATTCCGGGGCGGAGAAAAATTCCTCCAAAGTAATCCCTAGACCGTCGCAGAGCATTTTGATGGTCACAACCCCCGGATTTTGGCTCCTTCCATATAAAATGCTCTTTACGGTGGAAGGAGATACGCCGGATTCCGTGGCCAGTTTATGGATGGTCCAGCCTCGCTGGCCGCAGAGTACTGTGATTCGGTTGGCAACGGCTGACCGGGTGTCCATTTGACCGCTCCTCTCAGACAATTCTAAGAATACTGTACTGAAAAGGCTTGTCAAAGGTGGGCGATATATAAACCTGGAGGGAGGGCGCCTATGCAAAGCGAGCAGGAAGTGATCCGGTGCCTGGCCAATGAAGCCAGCGTGCGGACGCTGTTAAGAATCAGGGACATTTTGGCTGACGAGAATCTTTCGGATAAGGAGTGTTTTTATAAGATTGAGGCTATTGTTTCGCTTTTTGAAACCCTGGGTATCACAAGTGGCGGAAGGCACGATTTTTAACTGGATGAAAAAGAAGGAGGGCTTTGCCCTCCTTCTTTTTTCCGAGATAACCCGCCCGCCAGCGCCAGGTTAGCGGCAGCGAGGATAGACGGATAGTCCATGCATCAACTGCCAAAACCCCCGCTTGCACCACGCCGCGGGCAAAAGACATTCGTGAAACCGGAGGTACTGCCTGCGCGGAGGAATGGCCTGCACAGGGGTGCAGGCCCCACAGTAAGGTGTCCTACCGATAGAAGGTCCCCAATACTTCCTTTTCTCTTTTGGACCGTGCACGGCCCGTTTTCTCTTTTCCTTCTGGAAGGAAAAGAGAAAATGGGGGGTGCAATGAACCAGCCATCGCTGGTATCCAGTCCGCCCCGCCCGTCAGGGCGAGTAAACCCTCCCCCTTTTGGGAATCAAAAACCCCACCGGCGGTACCAGCAATGGTACACACCCGTAGATGCCGGGAATCCCCCAGCATCTCACACACCACCACCCCCAGGCTGCCCCCAGATGAAAGCACACCAGCGTCCCGCCGTAAAAGCGGAACTTCCGCATCTGCTCCGGGTCCCGTCCGCAGAGGTACTCCGTAACCCCCTCGGTGAACTGCCGGAGGTTGTTGGTGGAGAAGATGGTGGCGCAGTTGTACCCCGCCGCCTGGGAGTAGGCCACCCACTGCACCGCCGTGGCGAAGAACATGGGGTAGAGGGCCAGGATGGGGTCCGTCTCCGCTGGGATCCAGGCCAGCGCCAGGCAGGCCGCTAGGTCGATGCCAATGGCCCCCCAGCGGAGCCGGTCCAGCTTCCCCGCCCGCCGGAGCAGTACGGCGAAGACAATCCCGGCGATGTAGCACGCCGTGCCCCCCAGCCGGACCAGGGCGGGCCCCCAGGTCCCGTCCAGGCCGGACACCACCAGGTAAATGAGGTTGGAGGTCTCGGAGGAGCCGAAGGTCCCGCCCCGGGTCAGCAGGGCGTAGACCCCGAAGAAGCCGCCCACGGCCGCCATGGCGTGGTGGGCCCGGGTCTCCTGACGGGGGTCCATGATCACTCCTCCGGCTTCACCAGGGCGATGTGCAGCTCGTCCAGCTGCTTCTGGGTCACCTCGCTGGGGGCGCTCATCATCACGTCCATGGCGTTTTTGTTCATGGGGAAGGGGATGATCTCCCGGATGGAGTCTTCCCCCGCCAGCAGCATGACCATCCGGTCAATGCCCGGGGCAATGCCCGCGTGGGGCGGCGCGCCGTAGGTGAAGGCGTTGTACATGGCGGGGAATTTGGCCTTCACGTCCTCCTCGCCCAGGCGGACCATCTCGAAGGCCTTGACCATGATCTCCGGGTCGTGATTCCGCACCGCGCCGGAGGAGAGCTCCACGCCGTTGCAGACCAGGTCGTACTGGTCGGCGGTGATGCTCAGGGGATCGATCTCGCCCCGCTCGGCCTTCAGCAGGACCTCCAGCCCGCCGGAGGGCATGGAGAAGGGGTTGTGGCAGAACTCCAGCTCGCCGGACTCCTCGCCAATCTCATACATGGGGAAGTCCACGATCCAGCAGAAGGCATACTGTTCCTTGTCCATATGGCCGGGCACCGCCGCGCCCAGGGTCTTCACCAGCACCCCGGCGGTCTTCTGGGCCGCGCCCAGCTTCCCGGCGGAGAGGGCCACAAAGTCATTGGGCTTCAGGTCCAGGGCGGAGACCAGCGCGTCCTTGATGGGCTGGACGAACTTGGCGATGCCGCCCACGATCTCCCCGTTCTCGTCCAGGCGGAACCAGTAAGGCTTCCCGCCGGAGACGACCTCCACCTCCGCCAGGGTCTTGTCGATGAACTTCCGGGTCTCGTGGAAGCCGGAGACCACCACGGCCTTGACTACGTTCCCCTCGAAGGGGCCGAAGCCGCAGCCCGCCAGGGTGTCCGTGGCGTCCTGGACCGTCAGGTCGATGCGCAGGTCCGGCTTGTCGGTGCCGTAGGTCTCCATGGCTTGGGTGTAGGGGATGCGCAGGAAGGGGGCGGCGCTGGCCCGGTTGTACTTGCCGTACTGGGCGAAGATGGGGGGCAGCACGTCCTCGATGACGGCGAACACGTCCTCCTGGGTGGCGAAGGACATCTCCATATCCAGCTGGTAGAATTCGCCGGGGGACCGGTCCGCCCGGGCGTCTTCGTCCCGGAAGCAGGGGGCGATCTGGAAGTAGCGGTCAAAGCCGGAGGTCATCAGCA
>CAJUOD010000202.1 GCA_910587875.1 uncultured Oscillibacter sp.
GACCACCGAGATCTACACTCTTTCCCTACACGACGCTCTTCCGATCTCCCGGACGCCAAAATGGGCGACCTCACCGTGGCTAAAATGCAGATGGTGGAGATTGCCAAAGCGGTTTCCTACAACTCCAAAGTTGTCATCATGGACGAACCCACCTCCGCTCTGACGGAATCGGAGGTGGAGCACCTGTTCCAAATCATCGCCGATTTGAAAAAGCGAAATGTGGCGATCATCTATATTTCCCACAAGATGGATGAAATCTTCCAGATTTCCGACGATATTACCGTCTACCGGGACGGCGAATACGTCGCCTCGGACCGGGCGGAAAACCTGGACGTGGACAAGGTGATTTCGTTGATGGTAGGCCGGGAGATGGACAACATCTTCCCCAAGGTGGAGTGTCCCATCGGCGAGACCATTTTAAAGGTGGAAAATCTGAGCTCCGGCAAAGCGTTTCACGACGTTTCTTTCGAGCTCCACCGGGGCGAGATTCTGGGCTTTGCCGGGCTGGTAGGCGCAGGACGGACGGAAATCGTGGAAACGATTTTCGGCATGAGGCCCAAAACCAGCGGGAAAATCATCAAGGACGGCCAGGAGCTTCAAATCAAGAGCCCCAAGGACGCCATTGCCCACAAAATCGGCCTGCTGACGGAAGACCGGCGGGGAAACGGCATCGTGGGGCTCCAGAGCGTAGGCACCAACACGGTATTGGCGAACCTGAAAAGCTACGGCTTTGTTATGAAAAAGCGCCGGATGGGCAGCGACGCGGAGAAATACTCCCAAGCGCTGAACGTCAAAACACCCACGCTGGATACGCTGATTATGAATCTTTCCGGCGGCAATCAGCAGAAGGTGCTGGTGGGCCGGTGGCTGTTGACAAATCCAGATATTTTGATTATGGATGAACCCACCCGCGGCATCGACGTGGGCGCAAAGGCGGAAATCCACACGCTGATCACCAAACTGGCGGGCGAGGGAAAAGCAATCATTATGATTTCCTCCGAGCTGCCGGAGATTCTGGGCATGGCGGACCGCATTCTGGTCATGCACGAGGGCGAAATGACCGGCATCATCGACCGGAAGGACGCCACCAGCGACTTGATTATGACATACGCAACCGGAAAGGTGCAGGAGGAGGCAAGGGCATGAGCGAACAGAAAGTGCAGGAAAAAACCATTCAAAAACCCGGATTCGACATTCGGAGATTTATTTCCCAAAACGCCATCTGGGGCGTGTTGATCGTCATGATTCTGGCGATGAACTTCCTCATTTATATCCGGCTGGGACGCTGGGCGTTTCTGCAGCCGGCGAACATCCAGACGCTGCTGGAGTCCGAGTCCATTCGCGGTATCCTGACCTTCGGCGTCATGTTCGCAATCCTCTCTAAAGGTATCGACCTGTCCACTGGTTCCCTGGCAGGCATGGTGGCGGTCATCGTCGCTTCCCTGGTGCAGCCCGCAGACTTGGCCACCCGGCTGTTCCCCGGCGGCCCCCAGCTCCCCACGGCTGTGGCGCTGATTTTGGGAATCGGCATCGGCGCGGTGGTGGGCGGCATCATCGGCGCCATCGTGGCCTATACGAAGATCCATCCTTTTATCGCCACCTTGGGAGCGCAGCTGATTTGCCGGGCTCTGGCGAAAATGTACTCCAACAAGCCGGTCTCCAATCTGCCGGAGGGCTTCCGGGCCATCGCACGGTACAAGCTGTTTGGGGTGATCCCCATGATTATCGTGGTGTTCATCCTCATGTTCATCCTTTCCACCTTCCTACTGACAAAGACCCGCTTCGGTAAAAACGTCTATGCAATCGGCGGGAACGACCAAGCGGCCCGTGTCGCAGGTATCTCCGTGGAATGGAATCTGGTGCTGGTCTATGTCTGGTGCTCGGCCTGCGCGGCTTTGGGCGGTATTTTGCTGGCAGCCCGTACCGGCTCTGCCGACGCCTCCACATACGGCATCGGTTATGAGCTGGACGCCATCGCGGCGGCCACCGTAGGCGGCACCTCCCAGACCGGCGGCATCTGCCGCCCCAGCGGAGCGCTGGCGGGCATCCTGATTATGGGAGTCGTCAACAACGGCCTGGTGCTGATGGGCGTGGACGACAACATGACCAACGTGATCAAGGGACTGATCATCGTTGGGGCTGTCATCTTGGATATGCGGAAAAACGCGAAAAAGGCTTAAAATTGACTCTATTGTTTCGGCGGACCGTAAGATTTGGTCCGCCGAAACTTTTCCTTTTCTTTGATTATAGCGGCGCAATATTTGAGTTGGAGAATCTCTTTTCTTTTTCACACAATTGTGGTATACTGAAAATATTAAGGGCGGAGGCGATCAACATGCCTGAAATCAGCTTGTTCTGCGGTATTCGTATCACAATGTTTTACAGCGATCATAACCCACCTCATTTTCATGCGGAATATGCTGGCCAGAAAGCTCTGGTCGATATTCAGGAAGGCTGCGTGATTCGCGGCGCTCTACCCGCGCGGCAGTTGAAACTAATTTTGGCTTGGTGTGAGCTTCACCGGGATGAACTCATGCAGAATTGGGAACTATCCAAAGACGCAAAGCCTTTGAACCGTATCAATCCGCTCATGTGAGAGGAGGCAGACTATATGATTCCACAGGTTGTCCAAGTTTTAGCGGGAGAAGACTTCACTGTTTATATCTACTTCCTTGATGGCGCAATCCGGCTCCTCGACGCAAAACCTCTTTTGAAGCGGGACGGAGTTTTTTTGCCGCTCTGCGATGAGGCCGTGTTTCGAAACAGCCTGACAGTAATGAACGGCACCGTTGCTTGGGATCTGGAAGGAACTCGAAACACCAGCACCTGCATCGATCTCGACCCTTGTGAGCTGTACGACAACTGTCCCTCCGTCGCAGACCCGCTTCAAGAGGTAATTTGAGTCCTGACCTACAAGTTGACCCACGATAGAAAAAACCTGGGTGGGAACAACGGAGTGGATAGGATGCGGAAATGACAAAATCCGGGCGCGAAAGGCCCGGATGGAGCGGAAAGGCCATTGCCGCCCTCCCTATCGAATATTCACACGCATGAGGCCACTGGTTCGAGTCCAGTAGTCTTCACCATCGGCCCGCCGAAACTGTGTAGTTTTGGCGGGTTTTCTCTATTTTCTGCAACTTTTTTGTGAGGTTTATTTTTGGCGTTTTGGGCCGACCCACAAGTTGGCCCACACGGGAAAATGGCTGGAAACCAACATCCTGCCAAGGATTCGCGCGTTTCCACTCCGGCGGCATTTCCTCCCAAAGCCGCACTCGGCGATGTAGCCCAATAAGAATGACGGCGTGGTCAGAATGTGTTCTGATCACGCCGCCGAACGGGTGCTTTATTTCAGCTTGAAGAACAGCAAGGGGCTTCAACTGTACCACGCCCGGATCATGTCCATGTCATCATAGCCAGCCTGTTTCATGCGTTCTCTGCTTGATCCACATATTGAGAATCAGTGCCAGAATGCCGATGCTGACAATC
>CAJUOD010000203.1 GCA_910587875.1 uncultured Oscillibacter sp.
CCATGACGGTGGTATGGAGGGACTGGTAGCCGTTGGGCTTCTCGGTGCCGATATAGTCCTTGAACCGGCCCGGGATGGGCTTGTAGATGTCGTGGATGACCCCCAGGACATTGTAGCAGTCCCCCACCGAGTCCACCAGCACCCGGAAGGCGAAGAGGTCGAAGATCTCGTCCAGGGACTTGTTCTGGTTGAACATTTTGCGGTAAATGGAGTAGGGGTGCTTGATGCGCCCGTAGACCATGTGCTGGATGCCCAGCTCCGTCAGCCGGTCATCCATCTGGGTCTGGGTGCGGAGGAGGAAGGCGTCGTACTCCGGTTTCTTGGCGTCCAGCCGGGTAATGATCTCGTTGTAGCCCACCGGATCCAGGTACTTGAGGGACAGGTCCTCCAGCTCCCACTTGATGCGCTGCATCCCCAGGCGGTGGGAGATGGGGGCGTAGATCTCCATGGTCTCCAGGGACTTCTGCTTCTGCTTCTCCGGGGACTGGTATTCCATGGTCCGCATGTTGTGGAGCCGGTCGGAGACCTTGATGAGGATGACCCGGATGTCCTTGCTCATAGCCATGAGCATCTTCCGCAGGTTCTCCATCTGCTCGTCTTCCTTGGTGGCGTACTGGATGCGGGTCAGCTTGCTGACCCCCTCCACCAGGTTGGCGATGGTGGGCGAGAACATCCGGGCCACATCCTCATGGGTGGCGGGGGTGTCCTCAATCACGTCGTGGAGCAGGGCGGCCTCGATGGACTCGGAGTCCAGCTTCAGCTCCTCCGCCACAATCTGGGCCACAGCCAGGGGATGAATGATATAGGGCTCGCCGCTCTTGCGCTTCTGCCCCTCGTGGCAGCGGTCGGCGTACTCGAACGCGGACCGGATGTGATCAAAGTCGGCGGCGGGATTGTAGCCGCGGACGGTCTTTTCCAAAAGCTCGTACTGTTCCTGTACGGTCATCTCAGGTCGCCTCCTTTTCCTGCAGGCGGAGAAGATAGGGGCAGGCGGTCAGATCCACCTTCCCCTGGACGGGGATCAGGCTCAAAACCAGCCGGTCTCCCCGGCGGGACAGGGCGATCAGCCCCCGCTCCCGGAAGACCTCCAGCGCCAGGGCGGAGCGGAGGAAGCTCTCGCTCCCCCCCATCCGGGCCGCCAGGCGGCGGAGATAGGGCAGGCGATCCTCCTCCGCATTCCCCTGGCGGAGGCGCTTCTCCAGGGCCACCCAGCAGGCGGCGTACTGGCTCCGGGAGGCCCGGAGGCGCAGGGCCTCCTGGGGGGAGACGGGGCCGTTTTCCTCCGTCAGCCGGCGGACCAGGGCCAGGGCCTCGGCCTCGTTCCGGCTGGGGAGCAGGGAGGGCCGCACGTCCACCAGCTGCAATTGCAGCGTCGTGTTCCCCCGGAAGGTGTTGGCCTGGAGGTAGAAGGCCGCGTCCACCCGGCTGCCGGGGGCAACGCCGCACTCCTCCGCCGTGACGGAGAAGAAGATGGCGTCAAAGCGGCTGACGCCCTTGCTGAGGCGGAGCTTCAAATGCTTCCCCTGCCCCACGGGCTGCACGGCCTCCGCCGTAGCCCCCAGCAGGGCGAAGACCGGCCGGGGATTCCCCGCGCCGTAGGGCTCCAGCAGCTCCAGCTGCTCCGCCTGCTCCAACGTGAGCTCGGCGGGAGACGCCACGGCGGCGTCCACCTCTAGGCAGCTCACCGGGGGCTCTCCCCCGGTGGCGGAGCGGACATAGCGGTTCATCCGGGTCCGGAAGGCGGCGATGTTCTCCTCCGGGATGGTGAAGCCCGCCGCCAGCTCGTGGCCCCCGAAGCCCTCCAGCAGGTCCGCGCAGGACTCCAGGGCCGCGAAGAGGTTGAAGCCCCCGTAGGACCGGCAGGACCCCCGGCCCGTGCCGTCCTTCAGGTGGATCATGAAGCTGGGGCAGGAGTACTTCTCGCTGAGGCGGGAGGCCACAATCCCCACCACCCCCTGGTGCCACTCCTCGCTGGAGAGGACCAGGGCGCTGCGCTCCTCCTGGCGGAGGGATTCGATCTGCTCCACGGCGTCGGCGCAGATGGCCTGTTCCACGGCCTGGCGCTCCCGGTTCAGCTCGCAGAGCTCCCGGGCCAGCTCCTCCGCCCGGGCAGGGTCGCTGGTCTCCAGCAGATCCGCCGCCAGGTCCGCCGCCCCCATGCGCCCCGCGGCGTTGATCCGGGGGGAGAGGACGAAGCCGATTTGAATGGAGGTGACGGGCTTGCCCTCCAGCCCCGCCTCCCGCAGCAGGGCGTGGACCCCCACAAAGTCCGTGTGGGGCAGGGCCTCCAGCCCGCAGGAGACGATGGCCCGGTTCTCCCCTTCCATGCGCATCACGTCGGCCACGGTGCCGATGGCGGCCAGGGTGCAGTAGCGGGCGAAGAGGGCGTCCTCCCGGTTTTCGCCCCCCAGGGCCAGCACCAGCTTCAGCGCCACGCCGCAGCCCGCCAGGAATTTGAAGGGATAGGGGCAGTCGGGCCGGTGGGGGTCCACCACCGCCGCGGCCTTGGGCAGGGCCTCCTTGCACTCGTGGTGATCCGTCACCACCACGTCCAGGCCGATGGAATTGGCGAAGTCCACTTCCTCGTTCCCGGTGATGCCGCAGTCCACGGTGATCATCAGCGTGGCCCCCTGGTCCCGGAGGCCCTGGATGGCGGGCTTGGACAGGCCGTAGCCGTCCTCAATCCGCCGGGGGATATAGCGCAGGCACTTGGCCCCGCAGCTTTTCAGGTAGTCCAGCAGCAGCACGGTGGAGGTGATGCCGTCCACGTCGTAGTCCCCGAAGACGGCGATGGTCTCCCCGTCCGCAACCGCCCTCTGAATCCGGGCCACGGCCTTGTCCATGTCCCGCATGAGCATGGGGGACAGGGTCAGCTTCCGGTCCCGGTCCAGGAGCTCCGCCGCCCGCTCCGGGGAGGCGACGCCCCGGGCCGCCAGCACCAGGGCCATGAGGTAGGGATAGCCCGCCTCCCGCAAGGCGGCGGCGTCTTCCTCCCTGGGGGCGCCGATGTTCCACTTTTGATACTTCATGAAAGCGCCCTCCTCTCCGGCCCGGCGTCAGGGCAAAATTTAACTTGTATATTATATCAGAGAACTCCCGGCAGGTAAAGGGAAAATCTCTTGATTCCTCTATATTTTTCCCCGGGGAGGAAAAGTCTGGAAAAGTCCGCAAATCGCTCTTGCAGTTTTCGCCGGTTTGTGGGATAATGGCCGTAATGCCTAAGCCCGATGGCCTCCGCTCCGGAAGCGGCGGCCCTATTGAAAAAAGGAGTTGGGAACACGTGGCCCCTCAAAAGATCGCGCTGCTGACGGATTCCTGCGCGGACCTGTCCCCCCGTCTGGCGGCGGAGAACCACATCTACATCGTCCCCCTGCGCATCCTCTGCGCCGACGGGGAGTATTCCGACGGCGTGGACATCCACAGCGCCGACATCTACCGCCGCCTGAAGGCCGGGGAGCTGCCCCAGACCTCCCTGCCC
>CAJUOD010000204.1 GCA_910587875.1 uncultured Oscillibacter sp.
GAGCTGGGCAAGGAGGCCATGATGTTCCTGGGGGACCACTGGATCGGCACGGAGCCCTATCTGGAGGAGTTCAAGTCCATCGGCCTGGACGCCGTGGTGGGCAGCGTGGGCAACGGGTCCACCCTGCGGCTGATTGCCGATATCCCCGGGGTCAAGTACACCGAGGGGCGCTTCCTGCCCTACTTCTTCCCGGACACCTTCCACGAGGGAGGGGACCCGGTGGGGGAGGCCCGGGAGAACTGGGTCACCGCCCGGCGGGCCATTCTGCGCAAGCCCATCGACCGCATCGGTTACGGCGGGTACTTAAAGCTGGCCTGCCAGTTCCCGGAGTTCGTGGATTACGTGGAGTCCGTCTGCCGGGAGTTCCGGGAGCTCTACGGGCACATCAACGGGGCCAGGCCCTACTGCGCCGGGACGGTGGCGGTGCTGAACTGCTGGGGCCGGGCCCGGTCCTGGGGCTGCCATATGGTCCACCATGCCCTATATCAAAAGCAGAACTACTCCTACGCGGGGGTGATCGAGGCCCTGTCCGGCGCGCCCTTCGACGTGCGGTTTTTGAGCTTCGACGATTTGAAGGCCGACCCCCATGTCCTGGACGGCGTGGATGTCCTCCTGAACATCGGCGGCGGGGACACCGCCCACACCGGCGGGGCCGTCTGGGAGGATCCGGAGATCTCCTCCGCCGTGAAGCGCTTCGTCTGGAACGGCGGCGGCTTCATCGGCGTGGGTGAGCCCTCCGGGCACCAGTACCAGGGCAGATACCTCCAAATGGCCCCGGTGCTGGGGGTGGAAAAGGAGACAGGCTTTACACTGGGCTACGACAAGTACAACTGGGAGGAGCACCCGGACCACTTCCTCCTGGCGGACGCGGAGGGGCCCGTGGACTTCGGCGAGGGCCAGCGGAGCGTCTACGCCCTGGAGGGCGCGGAGGTGCTGGTCCAGCGGGAGAAGGAGGTTCAGCTGGCGGTGAACGCCTTCGGCTCCGGCCGGGGAGTGTACCTCTCCGGGCTGCCCTACTCCTTCGAGAACTGCCGTCTGCTCCACCGGGCCATCCTGTGGGCCGCCCACGGGGAGGGGGACCTGGAGAAGTGGTTCTCCTCCAACTGCCGGGTGGAGGTCCACGCCTATGTGGACAGCGGGCGCTTCTGCGTGGTGAACAACACCTACGAGCCCCAGAGCGCCACGGTCTACCGGGGCGACGGGTCCCGCTTTTCGCTGGACCTGGCCGCCAATGAGATTCGCTGGTACGAGATTTGAGCGTTTGCCCGGCGCTTCCGGCCTTGGGAGCGCCGGGCGGTTTTGCGGATGCCCCTTGTAAAACGCCGCCGCCTGTGGTAGAATCAAGGGGAAATTTTGAGAGGAAGCGGTGGCCGTATGGAAAATTATTCCTTTAAGAGCGTGGCCTTCGGCGGGTTTGACAAGCAGGACGTGGTGCGGTATCTGGAGCAGTCCTCGGAAAAGGCCGCCGCCGCCCAGCGGGAGCTGGAGGCGGAGAACGAGACCCTGCGCCGTCAGGCGGAGGACAGCGCGGAGGAGCTGGAGCGCCTCAGGGACCGGGTGGAGGCCCTGACCGAGGAGCGGGACCGGCTCCGGGAGCGGCTGGAGACGGAGAGCGCCGCCCGGGCGGACCTGGAGCCCCTGCGGTCCCTGGAGCAGGACGCGGCCCGGCTGGCCGCCGAGCGGGACGCCCTCAAGCCGGACGCGGAGGCCTACGCCCGCTTCCGGGAGCGCCTGGGGGCCATCGAGTGCGAGGCCCGGAAGCGGGCCGACGACCTGGAGGAGGAAGCCGCCGCCCAGACCCGCCGGACGCTGGAGGAATTTCGGAGCCGCTATAAAAAGCTGACCGTCGACTTTGAGGCCGTGGCCGCCCATGTGAACGGCGAGCTGCGCAAAATCGAGGTGGCGCTCAGCCAGCTGCCCCGGGCCCTGGACCAGACGGGGACGGAGCTGAACGAGCTGTCCGCCCGGCTGGAGAAGAAGCCGGAGGAAAAGGGCCGGGAATGAAAAGACGCGCCGTGGGAAAGCTAGTCCAAACGTTTCAAAGGAGAGATTCCCATGGCCCATTTGAGCACCTATTTTTCCCTGGAGAATGCCGGGGACAAGCACGACGAGAAGCTGCTGAAGCAGGGGCTGGACATGCTGCCCGGCGTCACCTCCGTCAGCCTTAGCGATCGGGGCTGCGTGGCGGTGGACTACGATTCCACCGGCGTCCGCCAGGAGCAGATCCGGCAAAAGGTCCAAGAGCTGGGCTACCAGCTGAAGGCGGAGGAATGATTACTTTTCTTGAAAGAAAAGTAACCAAAAGAACTTTCACGCGCTCTGACAATCTGGTGTTTCCCCAAGCCGGAGCGACGGTAACGGTTGTCTTGCGCAGTGAAGATGGCTCTTGACACCGGAGACAAGTCCTGTTAATATACTGAAAGAGTCAAGTGAATACCGCGATGATCGGAAAGAGTAACGGCTTACCCGAAGAGCAGAGAGGGCGCGTCACCGGCTGCAAGCGCGCCTGCGGAGGGAGCCGCGAAGTGCGTCCGTGAGCGGGAGGGGGAAATCCCTCCGCCCGGCCCCCGTCAAGGGCCCCTTGAGTGATAAATGAGAGTGGAACCGCGATTCGTCGCCTCTCGTACTTCGGTACGGGAGGCGCTTTTCACTTCCCTCCCGGCCCGGCAAGGAGTGATGTTTGCATGTATTTGACTCGCCTGGGCGGCCTGCTGGCCGCCTACCAGCGCCGGGACCCGGCGGCCCGGAGCAAGCTGGAGGTTTTCCTGCTCTACCCTGGGGTACACGCGCTGCTGTGGCACCGGCTGGCCCACCGGCTGTATCTACGCCGCCACTATTTCCTGGCCCGCTGGATCTCCCAGCGCGTCCGGAAAAAGACCGGCATCGAGATTCACCCCGGGGCCGCCATCGGGCGGCGGCTGGTCATTGACCATGGGATGGGCATCGTCATCGGCGAGACCGCCGAAATCGGAGACGACTGCCTGCTCTACCAGGGGGTGACCCTGGGGGGCACCGGCAAGGACCAGGGAAAGCGCCATCCTACCCTGGGGAACAACGTGATGGTAGGGTCCGGGGCCCGGATTCTGGGGCCCTTCAAGGTGGGGGACAACGCCCGCATCGCCGCCGGAGCCGTGGTGCTGCGGGAGGTGCCGCCGGGGTCCACCGCCGTGGGCGTTCCCGCCCGGATTGTCCGGGTGGACGGCTGCCCCGTGTACTACGCCGACGAGGTGGACCAGATCGGCGTCCAGGATCCGGTGCGGGAGGAGCTGGAACGGCTGGCCCGGCAGGTGGAGAAACTGGAGCGGTCCCTGGAGGGCCGGGAGGGCCGAAGAAAGCCCGCATAAACAAGCTTGATAAAAAGAGGGCCGCGGCTGTCGGCCCCATAAAATGGAGGATGAGACCATGTATCTATACAATTCCGCGACCCACAAGAAAGAGGAGTTCAAGACCCACACCCCCGGCCGG
>CAJUOD010000205.1 GCA_910587875.1 uncultured Oscillibacter sp.
GCGACCACCGAGATCTACACTCTTTCCCTACACGACGCTCTTCCGATCTGGCCCAAGAGGGCGGCTTTGAGATGAGCGACTATGTGTTCACAAACGAGAGCGGTGAACTGATGCACCCCGATACGTTCAGCAGACACCTTCACCGTCTCTATGACGAGAATGGTTTTCCGAGGGAGTTCCACCTCCACACCCTCCGACATTATTTTGTGTCCACCATGCTTCACAATGGCGTGGACAAGCAAACGGTGGCGGAGCTGGCCGGTCATGGCGACACCGGATTTTTGGAGAGGACCTACTGCCATCCGCAGCTGCAGCTCAAGCGTGAAGCGGCGGAGCGGTACACGCGGACGATGTTTGATTTCAGTGACAGAGATTATGAGAGCGCCTGATTGGTGGTTTCGTAGAATCTTCTTCCTGTGCTCAAAAAACAGTAGCTATACAGTGGAAGTTAGAGTATGTTTGTGCTTGCCAAAAGAAACCTCAGCTGGACTGAGGTCAGAAGGGAAGATGTGAAATGGCAAGTATTCGAAAGCGGGGAAACAGCTACCTCCTGGTCGTCTCCATGGGCTACGACCACACTGGCAAGCGCCGGGCCGCCCAGCAGAAAACAGTGAGGCCGCCGGAGGGGCTCACGCCAAAGCAGAGGGAGAAGTGGCTCAATGAGCAAGCGGTTCTCTTTGAACGGGAGTGCAAGGACTCGCCGCTGACCGTGGACAAGTCCACCACGCTGGCGCAGTATGTTCAACTCTGGCTTCGGGATATTGCCCCGAATAAGCTGGCGAAGTCTACGCTGGCCCGTGACAAGCAGGACATCGACCGCTTCCTGCCGTACCTGGGTGGGTACAAATTGACAGAACTTCGTCCTGAGCACTTCCGCAAGCTCTATGCCGAACTGCGGAAGCAGATAAGTCAGAATACTGGAATGCCGCTCTCCGAGTATACGGTTGAAGGAGTCCACGCCTGTTTGTGTGGAATCCTCTCCGATGCGATGGAGAGCGGTTTTCTTAACCACAACCCGGCTTGGCGGACCTATAAATACTCCGGCAAGAAGAAAGAGAAGCTCGTTGCGGACGAGGAAACGGTGCAGAAGATTATCACGGCTCTGGAAAATGAGAGCCTCAAGTATGAGACGTATTTCAAACTCATTATCGCCACTGGGATGCGGCGGGGTGAGTGCTGTGGTCTGAAATGGTCCGATATTGACTACGAATGCAAGAGCATCCACATCCAGCGGAACGTGGTAAAAATCACAGGGGAGGATATTATTGTTAAGGACACCAAGACTGCGGCCGGGGACAGGTATGTGTACTTCTCTCCTGAGATGGAGAGTCTCCTCAAAGAATACCATCGGGAATGCGTCTGGCAGGCCGATGCGTACGAGAATAGAAAGCTGACCGCAAATGACTTTGTATTCCGCAAGCACGATAGCCAGGACCCGATGACGCCCAGTACCTTCACCTGGCGGTTCAAGCTGATTCTCAAGAAGAACGGCCTCCCGGAAAAGCTGAACGTGCATTCGCTCCGGCACAGTAATGCCAGCCTTCTGATCGCAAACGGCGCCGACGTGGCTACGGTGGCTGGCCTCCTGGGCCACAGCCAGCCTTCCACAACCTTGGATATCTACACCCATGCCTTCGATAAGAACAAAAAGGCCGCCAGTGAAGCCCTCCAGCGGGGACTGGATATCTGAGAGGGGAGGGGGAACTGTGTACGATTACATGCAAGCCCTGCAAGCTCGTTTCTCACCGGAGACTCCCTGCGTTGAACGACAGGCAGAAGTGATCCGTCTGCACCGTAAGCTGGATAAGAGGCTGGACCGCAAACGGCGGCGAGAGTTACTGGAGTTGGTAGACGCGGAAGCGAGGCTGCAAGACGACCTGTCCCTGGCCGGCTTCATTGCTGGATTCCGTCTAGCCTGTGGGATAGCCCATGAGCTGGGATTAGAGCCGCCCTACTCCTTCCCCCGGGAAGAGGAAGAACGGATTGGTAAAGGATAGGGCAGGGGAGAGGTGTTCTGAAAAGGCAGACGGCATGGAGCAACGCTCCATGCCGCCGTTTCAATGATTCTCTGTGTGGACTTCAAAATGCACCTGGGATTAGCATAGGCAGACAGTGGTGCCAGTCTGTCAACGGATGAAGTTTGTACGCTGGGGAGGCTCCCGCTCCGGGAGGCCGTACTTTTCCTTGCCCAGTTCGATGCTCCGCATGAGGAAAGTCATGTTTCGAGCCAGGGTCCGCATGGTCTGCAAGCCCTCCGCATCCTGGGCCGCTTGGCCGGGCTCCCGCCCGTGAACGCTGTTCCAATATTGGCTGGAGGCCACAGGCATCCCGGAAATCGTGAAGAATTTGTTTAGTTCATCGAAGGTGGCGGACAGACCGCCCCGCCGGGCGACGGCGACAGCGGCGCCCACCTTCATCGTCTTATCAAAAGGCGTGCTGAAAAAGAGTCGAGTCAGAAAAGCTACCAAGGTGGCGTTAGCGGAGGCATAGTAAACAGGACTGCCTACCACCAAGCCGTCACAAACCTCAAATTTTGGCGCAATTTCGTTGACAGCATCGTCAAAGACGCACCGGCCCTTTTCCGCACATTTTCCACAGGCGACGCATCCCCGGATAGGCTTGTTCCCGATTTGAATAATTTCAGTTTCGATGCTCTCCGCCTTGAAAATAGCCTCCATTTCCCGCAGGGCGAGGGAGGTGTTGCCGTTAGGCCGGGGACTTCCGTTGATCATGAGAACTTTCATAAGGGGACCTCCTTGACCAGATTGATGTACTCAATAATTCTCTGCATGAACCTCGAAATAAGCCTGGGGATGGGCGCAGACGGGGCAAATCTCCGGGGCGGCGGTGCCCACCACGATATGTCCGCAGTTCCGGCACTCCCAGACCTTGACCTCGCTCTTCTTAAAGACCTCCTGGGCTTCCACGTTGCGGAGCAGAGCCCGATACCGCTCCTCATGGTGCTTCTCAATCTCGCCGACCGCCCGGAATTTCGCGGCCAGTTCCGGGAAGCCCTCGGCCTCGGCGGTCTTGGCAAAGCCCTCGTACATATCCGTCCACTCGTAGTTCTCCCCGTCGGCGGCGGCACCCAGATTCTCGGCGGTGGACCCGATGCCCTCCAGCTCCTTGAACCACATTTTGGCGTGCTCTTTCTCGTTGTCTGCGGTTTTCAGGAACAGGGCGGCGATCTGCTCGAAGCCCTCCTTCTTGGCCTTGGAGGCGAAATAGGTGTACTTGTTCCGGGCCTGGGACTCCCCGGCGAAAGCGGCCTCCAGGTTTTTCTCGGTCTGTGTTCCGGCGTATTTGGACATGATAAAATCCTCCTTTAGAAAATGTTGGGAATTGCATAAAAAGTTACAAAAAAGCCCTGAAAACCGTGTTTTCAGGGCTTTTGGTACGCCCGACTGGATTCGAACCAGCGGCCTTCAGAGTCGGAGT
>CAJUOD010000206.1:0-2848 GCA_910587875.1 uncultured Oscillibacter sp.
TCATCCAGAAGCAGAAGAAATTGATTACAGAGCAGGAGACGGCGATTGAAGAAAAGGCACAGGCGTTAGAGGCCGTGTCGCTCCGGCTGGAGGATGCCGAGGCCCTGATTGATGAGGTGACTGAAATCGCCTACGACAAGGCTGTGGAGCTTGTGACCGATGCCGTCCGCGCCGAGACACAGTTGCAGGATGAGAAGATCGTCTCCGATTACAAAGATTGGTGTCTGTCCCCGGAGAGCCACTATTCCCCGGCGGAGAAAGGGCTGATTGGTAAGGTGCTGGGAAAGGCGCAAGCGCTGATTCACAAAGCCGCTCAAAAGGTGCTTGCCAGAGTGCAGGCGGTTTTGCGGAAGCCGGAGGTCAGGTCTGCCGCCACCAGGCAGATTAAGGAGAAGGCCAGAGAGTCCGTTCTTGCCAAACTGGAACGGGGCAAGGCCGAAGCTGCCAAGCGGGATTCGGAGCGCAGGACGGCGCAGTTCACAACGAGGCACGGCATGGAGAGGTGATCGCTATTACACTGACAGAGGGAATTTTGGAAGCCGCTACCGAAATTCCCTCTGTCATGTTTTTTGAAACGGGGCTGTCATGCCATTAGCCCGGTTTTTTCAAATTTGCTCATAACCACAGCAGAAGGGCGTAGCGACCGCCCGATTTTTACAGATTGGAGGTATTCGAGATTGAATGAAAATGAAGAATTGCAGTCCGGTTTTCCCGACTGGCTGACGGAGGACTACAAACTCATGGAGCCGGTGTTCTGCCGGACGTTCCTTCGGGAACACCCCATGCGCTGCATCCGGGGGCGGTTCTACACGGTGGACGGGCTGGTAGCGGACGAGAGTAGCTTGAAGCAGAAAATCTACGAGCAGATCAGCCCGTGGCTGGAAACCAAAATCGCCAGAAAGGTGGACGAGCTTCTGAACGCCCTGCGGATGGCGGCGTACTCAGAACCGATAGCGTTGGAGTACGACTGTATCCACGTTGCCAACGGCACACTGTTTGTGGATGGCCGCTTCTCGCCGGAGAAAGCCTACTGCAACAACCGCCTGACTGTTGCCTACCGCCCAGATGCGCCGCCGCCGGAGAAGTGGCTGCGCTTTCTGTCGGAGCTGCTCCACCCGGAGGACATCCCCACCTTGCAGGAGTACCTGGGCTATTGCCTGCTCCCCACCACCAAGGGCCAGAAGATGCTCATGCTCATCGGCAAGGGCGGCGAGGGCAAGAGCCGGATCGGGCTGGTGATGCGCTCCATCTTCGGGGACAGCATGAACACCACCAGCATCCAGAAGGTGGAGAACAACCGGTTCAGCCGCGCCGACCTGGAGAGCAAGCTGCTGATGGTGGACGACGATATGGACATGAGCGCCCTGCCCAAGACCAACTATATCAAATCCATCGTGACCTCGGAGTGCAAGATGGACATGGAGCGCAAGGGTGTCCAGAGTTATCAGAGACAGCTTTATGTGCGGTTCCTCTGTTTCGGCAACGGGGCCCTGACCGCCCTCCATGACAGGTCTGACGGTTTCTTTCGCCGCCAGATCGTGCTGACCACAAAGGACAAACCGGCAGGGAGAGCGGACGATCCGTTTCTCTCGGACAAGCTGATTGCGGAGCGTGAGGGTATCTTCCTCTGGTGCCTGGAAGGGCTTCACCGCCTGCTGGTAAACAATTATCGCTTCACCATCAGCGACCGGGCCAGGGAGAACATCGCGGTCGTAGTCCGGGAGGCCAACAACATTGTGGATTTCCTGACCTCTGCCGGTTATGTCCAGTTCAAGGCGGACAGCGAGGCCGCTACCCGTGACCTCTACGCCGCCTATAAGGTCTGGTGCGAGGATAACGCAGAGAACCCGCTTTCCCCCAAGAGCTTTTCCGGCTTTATCGCCCAGAATGCCGATGCCTACCGGCTGGAGGCCACCAACAATGTGTATATCGGCAGCGGCAAGCGATGCCGGGGCTATGTGGGAATTGAGGTCTTGATAAGACCGAACGCTTTATAAAAAAGAAATGAAATTATCTGTACGTGCGTACACGAGTACACAGCCCCTTGTACCGATGTACGCATGTACGGATAGTTTTGAGTTCGCCCCTATTCTTTTTTTATAGGCAGTCGCGCTCAACTGCCTTTGAAAAAGCCGAGTGAAATTCAATCCTTGTGATTTCCGTAAAAATTATCACGCACCAGTGTATGGATTACACCTGTTCGTGATTTACGGAACCGTGATACCGCTTTGTGGACGGATGAGCAAATCCACAGTTTCAATGGAGGCCATACGAAACAGTGAAATGGATAATGGCCTCTTGTGACCTGGGCTTCATGATAGCAAAACTGAGCGGAAATCGCAACCCGCAAAATCTTTATTATACCGTGAAACTGCTTTGCGGCACAAAGAACAAAATTCATCAGAAAGTGAGGAAGAAACGATGAAATCTGATATGAGAAATGAGATCAAGGCGTATATCGTGCGCCAGGGGATGACCATGCAGGAGGTGGTGGACGTACTCTCCGATGTGTACGGCTGGTCGGACAGCGTGTCCAACCTGTCCAACAAGCTCCAGCGGGAGTCCCTCCGCTACAAAGAGGCTATCCAGCTTGCCGATGCACTAAGCTATGACATTCAGTGGGTCCGGCGCAAGGATGCCTGACCCAGAACCAACAAACTATGAATTATGGAGGTACTTGATTGAACAATTTTGAAAACTATGTGTACGAACCCATTGATCTGTGCGCCTACTATGAGCCGATGTTTGAAGCGCCGCAGGAGCTGATTGACGAGTGGAACTCTGTCTGCGCTGAACCGGACGAGGTTCCCGCCTTCTATGTGGAAGATGAGTACGAAACCCTGTACTT
>CAJUOD010000206.1:2858-3334 GCA_910587875.1 uncultured Oscillibacter sp.
CGCAAAGCCGACTGATCCACAAACTACGAATTATGGAGGTACTATGACGAAAAATTTTGAACTGCTGACCTTTGAGGAACTTCTGAACCTGCCCATTGATATTGAGAGTTGCTTTGACCCTATTTTCGAGCCGCCGCAGGAACTTATTGATGAATGGCGAGCTGCTTATGACGTTGAACCGGATGAAGTCCCTACCTTCTATGTGGAGGACGAGTACGGAACGCTGTACTTCTATTACGGCAACTCCCGCATCCGGGTCGCTGAGCATTTCAACGACAAGGGAAAGTCTATCGGAACACTGCTTGAAGATGTGATACGCTACTCCGCCGCCCATCAGACCGCAGGAATTTGATAAACGCTAATTGAAACCAACCCGCGCTTATGGTATAATTGCACCAGCATGAGTATTGTAAGCACGGGTTGTTTCATGTTGGAAGGAGGCAACTTTTTTGAAACAACCGCAATATAACACTGCG
>CAJUOD010000207.1 GCA_910587875.1 uncultured Oscillibacter sp.
AGCAGATTGCCGCCCTGTTTTTGAAAACCGCCGACAATGAAAAAGAGCACGCCAAAATGTGGTTCAAGGAGCTGGCGGGCATTAGATCCACCGCCGAGAACCTGGGCGCCGCCGCCGACGGCGAGAACTACGAGTGGACCGACATGTACGCCGGATTCGCTGAGACCGCCGAGAAAGAGGGCTTCCCGGAGCTGGCCGCCAAGTTCCGCATGGTGGCTGAGATCGAGAAGCACCACGAGGAGCGCTACCGCGCCCTGCTCCGCAACGTGGAGGCCCAAGAGGTCTTCAAGAAGAGCGAGGTCAAGGTTTGGGAGTGCCGGAACTGCGGGCACATCGTGGTGGGCACCGCCGCGCCGGAGGTCTGCCCCGTCTGCGCCCATCCCCAGGCTTACTTTGAGGTTCACGCAGAGAATTATTGAGTACATACGAACAGCGGCATGAAGCGTTGCTCCATGCCGCTTACCTATTTAGCCCCCTCTTCCCCTATCCTTTTTTGCCAATCCGTTCTTCCTCCTCCTGGCGGAAGGAATAGGGCGGCTCTATCCTCAGCTCATGAGCGATTCCACAGGCCAGACGAAATCCGGCAATGAAACTGGCCAGGGATAAATCATCTTGCAGCCTCGCTTCCGCGTCTACCAGCTCCAGCAACTCTCGCCGCCGTTTACGGTCCAGCTTCTTTTCCAGCCTACGGTGCAACCGTACCACCTCTGCCTGTTGTTCAGCGCAGAGGGTTTCTGTTGAGAAGTGGGCTTGGAGGGCTTGCATATAATCGTACATGTTCCTTCCTTCTCCCTCAGATATCCAGCCCCCGTTGGAGGGCTTCGCTGGCGGCCTTTTTGTTTTTGTCGAAGGCGTGGGTGTAGATGTCCAGCGTCGTGGACGGCTGGGAGTGGCCCAAAAGACCCGCCACCGTCGCCACGTCCGCACCGTTGGCAATCAGCAGGCTGGCATTGCTATGGCGGAGTGAATGCACGTTCAGCTTTTCCGGGAGGCCGTTCTTTTTCAGGATCAGCTTAAACCGCCAGGTAAATGTACTGGGCGTCATCGGGTCCCGGCTGTCATGCTTGCGAAACACAAAGTCATCGGCGGTCAGTTCCCGATTCTCGTAAGCGTCGGCCTGCCAGACACATTCACGATAATACTCTTTGAGAAGGCTTTCCATCTCCGGGGAGAAGTACACATACCTGTCCCCCGCCGCTGTCTTGGTATCCTTGACGATGATATCTTCCCCTGTGATTTTTACCACGTTCCGTTGGATGTGGATGCTCTTGTGCTCGTAGTCGATGTCGGACCACTTCAAGCCACAGCATTCACCCCGCCGCATTCCGGTGGCAATGATGAGCTTGTAATAGATTTCATATTTAAGGCTCTCATTTTCAAGTGCGGTAATAATCTTCTGAACCGTTTCTTCATCGGCGACAAGCTTCTCTTTCTTTTTACCGGAGTATTTGTAGGTTCGCCACGCCGGGTTGTGGTTAAGAAAGCCGCCCTCCGTCGCGTCGGAGAGGATTCCACAAAGACACGCGTGGACTCCCTCAACCGTATACTCGGAGAGCGGCATTCCAGTATTTTGACTTGTCTGTTTCCGCAGCTCGGCGTAGAGCTTTCGGAAATGTTCGGGGCGGAGGTCTACTAATTTATAGCCTCCCAAATACGGCAGGAAGCGGTCAATGTCCTGCTTGTCGCGGGCCAGCGTGGACTTCGCCAGTTTGTCCGGGGCGATATCCCGGAGCCAGAGTTGAACGTACTGCGCCAGCGTGATCGTTTTGTCCACCGTCAGGGGAGTATCCTTGCACTCCCGCTCGAAGAGAACCGCTTGCTCATTGAGCCATTTTTCTTTTTGCTTTGGCGTGAGGCCCTCCGGCGGCCTCACCGTTTTCTGCTGGGCGGCCCGGCGCTTGCCGGTGTGGTCGTAGCCCATGGAGACGACCAGGAGGTAGCTGTTTCCCCGCTTTCGAATACTTGCCATTTCACATCTTCCCTTCTGTCCTCAGTCCGGCTGAGGTTTCTTTTGGCAAGCACAAACATACTCTAACTCCCACTGTATAGCTACTGTTTTTTGAGCTCAGGAAGAAGATTCTACGAAAGCACCAATCACGCGCTCACAGAATCTCTATCGCTGAAATCAAACATCGTCCGCGTGTACCGCGCCGCCGCTTCACGCTTGAGCTGTAGCTGCGGATGGCAGTAGGTCCTCTCTAAGAATCCGGTATCGCCATGACCGGCCAGCTCTGCCACCGTCTGCTTATCTATACCGTTGTGGAGCATAGTGGATACGAAATAGTGACGGAGAGTGTGGAGATGAAACTCTCTCGGGAATCCATTCTCATCATAGAGCCGACGGAGATGCCGGGAGAACGTATCCGGGTGCATCAGCTCACCGTACTCGTTCGTGAACACATAGTCGCTCATCTCGAAGCCTCCTTCCTGCGCCTCGTACATTTTGTCGTAGCAGTAGCTGCGGAGGACGGTGGTCATCTCTTCACTGATGCAGATCGTTCGAGACTGACCGTTCTTTGTACTTCCTTCCACCACACCTTTCCCTGGGACCGAGCTGCGAGAGCGGCTGACCGTCAGGATGCACTCGTCGCCATTCATAATGAGGTTGTCCCATTTCAAAGCGCACAGTTCTCCACGACGGCAGCCAGTGTAAATCGCCAGAGCGTAAAAAGTTTTGTAAGGGTCTTCCTCGTTGGCGAGGACATCCAGAAAACGGTGAGCTTCCGCGTCCGTGGGAATCATCTGCACCCGTCGAGTCGTATCCGGCAGATCAATCATCCGGGCGGGATTCTTTTCGATGATCTCGTTCCGCTTGGCGTCGCTCAGCACGGCGGAGACAGCCGTCAAGTATTTCTGGACAGTTGCCTCTTGAATCGGTTTGCCGTGATACGTCCGTTTCCGTAGCTCCACCAGCAGATTCTCCAGAGCGATGGGCCGGAGTTTATTTAACCGAATACTGCCAATCATCGGATACACCGTTTCCAATGACCGGCGGTAGAATCCAAGGGTACTCGGAGCGTATTTTGTCTGCCGCTCCAGCCAGCGCACAGCGTACTCCTGAAATGCCATCTCTCCATCCTCACAGTAGCCGCTCTTGACCAGCTTCTCGAACTCCTCCGCCTCGTGAGCGATGTACTGCAGGATACCTCGACCACCAACACTCTGAGGCACCATGACCGTCTTCGCTCTGCTGATTTTTCGACCGTCAGGACGGTAGCCATTGCTGACGGTGATCTTGAATTTTCGCGTGTCCAACTTTTTGATGCTTGCCATAAAAAATCCTTTCTACATACTCATGCCCTGACTGTGTGTATCGCAGGTCA
>CAJUOD010000208.1 GCA_910587875.1 uncultured Oscillibacter sp.
CGAGGTCAGCCTGGTTGCCGTGCTGGACGCGGACAAGGAGGGCTTCCTCCGGTCCGAGACCTCCCTCATTCAGACCATTGGCCGGGCGGCCCGAAACGCGGAGGGCTTGGTCATCCTCTACGCCGAAACGGTGACCCCCTCCATGAGGGCCGCCATGGACGAGACGGAGCGCCGCCGGGGGATCCAGGACCGCTTCAACCAAGAGCACGGCATCGTGCCCAAGACCATCATCAAGGGCGTCCGGGAGGTGCTGGAGATCTCCTCCACCGCCGAGGACGAGACCACCCGGGCCCGCCGCCACAAGAAGCTCAGCAAGCAGGAGCGGGAGGCGGAGATCAAGCGCCTGGAGAAGGAAATGCGGGAGGCCAGCAAGATGCTGGAGTTCGAGTACGCCGCAGTCCTCCGGGACCGGATCATCGAATTGCGGGGTGAAAAGGAATGAAATACGACTGGCTGGACGAATACCTCCTGTCCCTCCCGGGGACAGAAAAGGACTACAAGCCCGAGTGGGCCTGGTTCCGGTATATGATCCGGGGCAAGCTCTTCGCCGCCGTCTGCTCCCCCCAGGGGATGAAGGACGAGGCGTATAACGGGCACGATTTGGTCAACCTGAAATGTGAGCCCGCCCGGGGCGAGATCCTCCGGGCGGCCCATCCGGAGATCCTGCCGGGCTTCTACTGCGACAAGCGGAACTGGATCGCCTGCCTGCTGGACGGGGATTTGCCCGACGAGATTTTAAAGGAGCTCTGCGCCCAGTCCCACGAGCTGGTTTTGAAGAAGCTGCCCAAGTATGTCCAGCGGGAGATTTTGGGAGAATAAATGGAGACACAGAAAAAAGCCCCGGCCATGGCCGCCATTCTGGCGGCGGCGGCGTTGTGGGGCGTCATCGGACTATGGAACCGGCGGCTGATGGCGGCGGGCCTCTCGCCTTTCTCCATCGTCGTGGTCCGCAACCTGGGGGGCTGCGCCCTGCTGGTCCTGTTCTTCCTGTTTAGGGACCGGAGCGTCTTCCGCGTGGAGCGGCGGCATTTGAAATACTTCTTCGGCACGGGCGTGGTCAGCGTGGTGCTGTTCACCGTGTGCTACTTCTCCTGCCAGAAGCTCTGCTCCCTGGCGGTGGCCTCCATTCTGCTGTACACCGCCCCGTCCTTCGTGGTGCTCCTGTCCGCCGTTCTCTGGAAGGAGCCGGTGACCAGGAAAAAGCTCCTGGCCCTGCTGCTGACGCTGATCGGCTGCGCGTGCGTCTGCGGCGTGTTCAGCGGCGGGCTGTCCGTCACCGTCCCCGGCGTGCTGCTGGGCCTGGGGTCCGGGTTCTTCTATGCGCTTTACAGCGTCTTCGGCCGGTACGCCCTGGCCCACTACCCGCCCCTGACGGTGACGGTCTGGACCTTCCTCTTCGCGGGTCCGGCCTCCCTGGTCCTGCTCCGCCCGGCGGAGCTGGGGGCGGCGTTTGCCGGAAACCCCGGCGTGTGGGGGACGGCCCTGGCCCTGGCGGTGTTCTCCACCGCCGCGCCCTACATCTTATATACCTGGGGCCTCGCCCGGATGGAGCCGGGCCGGGCCTCCATCCTGGCCAGCCTGGAGCCGGTGGCGGCCACCCTGACGGGCGTGCTGGCCTTCGGAGAGCCCATGGGGCCCCTGACGGCCCTGGGCATTCTCGGCGTCCTGGCGGGCGTGGCAATTTTGAGGTGACATGATGGCAAAGAAAAAGGACGAGAAAACCAACGTGATGCGGATCCTGGACCAAAAGAAGGTGCCCTACACCCCCCATTTCTATGAGGAGGAAGAGGGCCCCGAGGGCACCCGGGACTACGGCGTCCACGTGGCCCAGGCCCTGGGCCAGGACCCGAGGCGGGCCTTCAAGACCCTGGTGGCCAAAGGGGCCTCCGGCGGGTATTACGTTTTCGACATCCCCACGCCCGACAGCCTGGATCTGAAAAAGGCCGCCAGGGCGGCGGGGGAGAAGTCCATTGACCTTCTTCCGGTGAAGGACATCACCGCCGTGACGGGGTACATCCGGGGCGGATGCAGCCCGGTGGGGATGAAGAAGTCGTATCCCACCATTTTTCATGAGACGGCCCTGGAGTTTGAGACCATCTATGTTTCCGCCGGGAAGATTGGGGCCCAGGTGGAGGTAGCGCCTCAGGCGCTGTTAGCCCTTCTGCGGGCGGGGACGGCAGATATCGTTGTTTAATAAGGTAAGGCCTAAGTGGAGGCCGACGGCAAAGGCGTCCGTGGACCAGTCCAGATAGAAGCGGTTCATTTGGTCAAAGAGGGCCAGCCGGCTGTCTTCCTCAATGGGAAGGGATTTCAGGAGCGCGTCCACCTCCCCGCTGGGGAATCTGCCCAGGTCTTTTAAAGCGGATTCACCGTAGGTATCAAAGAGTCTTTCAATGGTGGGATTCATGACGGCACCTCCATTTGCGTTATTTAATAATATAATTATATATTATTAAATAATATATGTCAAGGAGTTTTTATGGAAAGATTAGAGATTCTGGGCATGCGCCTGAAAGCACTGCGAAAGGAACGGCGAATGTATCAAAGGGAGCTGGGGGAATTGCTGGGCGTTACACTTGGACACTATCAAAAAATCGAGCGTGGAAAAATCAATATTCCCACCTTGACATTATGCACCCTGGCGGATTATTTTGGAGTGAGCACGGACTATCTGCTGGGGCGGACCGAGGAACGATAAGGCCCCAAACCGGCCTGGAGAAGCGGGCGGCTGATAGCCGCCCCTACAGGCTCGATTACCGGGACGTCAGCGGCAGCGAGGACGGGAGGTCAGTCCTTGCGTCGACATCCAAAACTCCCGCCCGCACCACGCCGCGGGCTGAAAACTTGCGTAACAAACCCTCTGTACTACAGCCGCGCCCCCGTTTTCTCTCTTCCACCGTGCACGGCGCATTCTCTCTTTTCGCAAAAGAGAGAATGGGGGGTGCATTGCACCAGCCATCATCATGGCTGTTGACTCCCCCGCGCGTCAGCGCCGGAAAAAACCTCCCCCAACGGGGGAAAACCAAGGAGCCCCCCTATGCAAGATAAAATCATCGTAAAAGGCGCCCGCGCCAACAATCTGAAGAACATCGACGTGACCATCCCCCGGGACAAGCTGGTGGTCATGACCGGCCTGTCGGGCTCCGGCAAGTCGTCCCTCGCCTTCGACACCATCTACGCCGAGGGCCAACGTCGATACGTGGAAAGCCTAAGCTCCTATGCCCGGATGTTCCTGGGCCAGATGGAAAAGCCCGACGTGGACTACATCGAGGGCCTGTCCCCCGCCATCTCCATCGACCAGA
>CAJUOD010000209.1 GCA_910587875.1 uncultured Oscillibacter sp.
CAAAAACAAATATATCTTCAACTATTTAGGATAATAATTATATGTAAAATATAAAGCAAGTGGGTACTGAAATGGGTACAGAAAGAGGAGTCCAGATGTTATAATATCAATTTAATATCCCTCAAATATCATCTTTATATGGAAATCATATGAAAAATAATATCCTTTTAATATGGAGCTAAAAAGAAGTGGAGTGCCCCAAATTGTGCGGACAGCACAAAAAAGACCCTGGTAGGAAAAAATAAGTTTTAAGGAGTGACGCAGCGTAAGCGGCGTCACTCCAGTTTTTAACTGGATGCGCTGGTGGTTATAGAAATAGATATAGTTATCGATCAATGTTCTGGCTTCATCTAAGGTTGCAGGGAGATGTCTGTAAATACATTCGGTTTTAAGAATAGAAAAGAAATTTTCAGCCATAGCGTTGTCATAGTATTTCTATTTTCCTACATCAGGGGGCCTTTTGTCTATTATCCTCTTTTTCTGGGGCTGTTCAATTTTCTTCTGAAAACAGGAAAAGACCCCGGACATACATCCGGGGCTTCCTGCTCACTCCCTCGTTGCCCGCAGCGTCATGACGGCGGCCTGGGCCCTGGTGCAGAATGCGCCGGGGCTACTCCCGTCGGTAATGCCCCGGTCCCTGGCCTCCTGAAGCTCCGGCGCCAACGTAGCGCTCACCGGCTGCTTCGCCAGGGCCGCCTGCATCCGTCCCGCCAGCTTCACCAGATCGGCGTCGGTCAGCTTGTCGATGTTCAAATCATCATCCTCCTCAAATTTCGGGCGCACCGCCCCCACGATCAAATTATACTTCCTGCTCTTCCGGCAGACCTGCCCGCCGTTGGACTGGCTTCCGGCCTGGGAGGTATTGCCCTCAATGGCCACCACCCGGTCGGACGTCACGCTTTCGATGATGCCCGTATGGTCCGTGGCTGCGCCGCCGGGGAAATCGTAGATCACCACGTCCCCGGGGCGGTAGTCCTCCGTCACCCAGCAGTCCGCTGCCTTCGCCGAGCGCATCAGGTCCCCGCAGGAGGCCGTCCGCTTGGGCAGGAGCCCGAGGGCCCCCGCCTGGCTGAAGCACCACATGACGAACATCATGCACCAGGGGTTCCCGTCCAGGCCGAACCACTTGCCGTACTTGGTCCGGTTGCTGCCAGCGGGGTTCTCCGTATTGCCCAGTTCTCTCCGGGCAACGGCCAGCACCTTTTCAGCGGTCATGTCGCTGCTCTCCTTCCCGGAAGTCCGTCAGCTCCACGCCCACCTTGTCCACCGCTTCCTTCCCGGCCTCCAGGATTTTGGGGAGCCAGGCGGGGCAGGGGGCTCCCATGGTGATGGCGTGCTCGGCCAGGCTCCCCAGCTCCCCGACAACGTACCAGACAATTACCAGGGGCCCCAGCAGCACGCCGTAGGTAAAGGGCAGATTCACCGCCGGGAGGTTATGGAGCAGGGTTCCAATCAGCCAGTCCGCCGTCAGGGCCACGCACACAATTACGATCATGCCGCCCTTATGCCAGGCCCCGGCCCGCATCTTGGCGCTGCTCCACTTCCCGTCTTTCGCCGCCACGGCGGAGCCGATCAGCCAGTCTGCCAGCATCAGGACGGCCCATACCAGCACCAGCCAGCCGAACCAGCCCCAAAGGGCTGTCAGCGTGCCCAGGACGGCGGCAAGGCAGAGTTTGATCTGCACCGCAAAATTTTCGTTAGTCATGTTGATGTTCCTTTCTTGTCATGTTTCCCATAGGGCGGTTTTGTCTCGTGTCTAAGCTAGAGCGTAAGCGGCTTTGTTGCTGTTATAGGCGATGACCACAAATTTTCCGCCGCCATAGATTACCTTTCTCCAATTTGCCACAGAAGGCAGCGTTACCGGAACCCATTCAAGAATGGACTGGCCACAAAGCGCGGCATCGGAGTTATAGGCGATAATTATAAACTTCCCCGCTCCATAGGCAATGCTCCGCCAATTATTTGTCAGAGGTAATTCCGCCTTCGTCCAGCCAGAGCCTGTCGCGCTATATACGATTTGATTGGAGTTGTTCGCGACAGCGACAAAAAGGTTTTCTCCATCAAGCGCGCCGTAATCAATACCGTAAAAGTTAGATTTCACGGGTAGAGCGTACACAGTCCACGAGTTCCCATATGTGCTGCGGGCGTACGCTCCGGAATCTCCAACCATTACAAACTTGTCGCCGCCATAAACAATATCGCGCCAAACACCGATTTCTCTTGATGATTGACTTTTCCAACTGATCCCGCCGTCATCACTGTATTCCACAGGGAACCTTGTTGCCCCGCTGCTGCTGGCAATTTGTCCAGGCGCTACAAATCTGTTGCTTCCTCCAAACCCCAAAGGGGTCCAAGCTATAGCGGCGCCCGAAAGAGGCCCCCCATTTTCCCAGTGAATCCCATCAGAACTAACCATCGTCACTTGGTATTTCGGCGCTATAATTACAAACTTTCCGTTGCCGTACGCAATACATGGACTGCGCAAAGAGGATGGGAGAGGTGTTTCCGTCCAATGGATTCCATCATCGCTATAGGCCGCAACCGCCGCGCTTGAGGCCACCACAACAAATCTTCCGTTCCCATAGGCAATGTCGTACCAACTCCGCGATGATGGAAGTTCAGTCTCACGCCAGTCTATGCCTAAACTTTCGGCAGCTTCCAACGCCGCGATTCTGTCGGCAAACTCCCCCGCCGGAATTGGCCCTTCGGCCCCCTCTTTTGCCCTAATAGCGGCGGCGATACGGGCAAGCTGTTCTTCCTGGGTGGAGGCCGCCGGGAGGGTAACGCCAGGGCTTTCTATGCCAACGGGAAGAGCCAGAATCCGGTCGGCAAACGTCCGCGCTGGGATTAGGCCTATGGTTCCCTCCTTCTCCCGGATAGCGTCAGCAATGGCCCTCAGATGGATACCTTGGGTGCTCAATACGAACCCTCCCAACTGTCCAGAATTGCGGCCTGGATTGCGGCGTTGATGGCCTCAGAAGTGACAAAGCCACTGTCATTGGTCAGGTCGGAGGTTTTAGAGGGGATTAAGGTGCCGGAGGGCAGTGCGCCTACCATCTCCGCCGTGTAGTCTCCAGCCAGCGGCTGGACGTCTCCGCTTCGCCCCCTGAAGCTAGTAACGCCGGGGCTTTCGCCTGTTCCGCCGTTTCCTTCTCCGCCTACTTCCGGTGGATCAACCCAATGGGTGTCGTAGTCCTCCGCAGACCTTTTCGCCAGAAGCTGCCCCGCTTCGCCACCCGTGGGGAGGGGAGCGGTAGTTTCTCCACCGCCCGGGCCTGGAGGCCCGGGCCGTCCTAATCCC
>CAJUOD010000210.1 GCA_910587875.1 uncultured Oscillibacter sp.
TGCCCACAATACTTGGCTGGCGACGGCCCGGGAAGATAGGTGGCGCCAACACAGGACAGGTTGCCTCGGCAACCTGTCCTGCTTTTTTGTTTTCTGGAGCCGAAAGCAGCCTTACCAGCGTAGCTCACAGGTACCTGTAGCATTTTGGAAGTCCCAGCACAGGTAGTACCGGGCGGAGCCCTTCAATTCGATTTCTCCCTCGGGATTCTCCCGGCATAGGCGCAGCAGCTCACGCTTCTGGCTGTTCAGCAGGGACACGGCTGCGCTTCCATTTGACAGCCGGCAGTCAAGGCAGAACATGTATGTCCCGCTCTGCCGGAAGCGGCCCACATGCCGGACCCATCCGGTGCAGGAATTCAGGGAGGCGTGGTCGGCTTGCCTCCCGGGCCGGAAGACGAACAGGACGGCGGCAATGCTCTTTGTCACTGCGAAGCCTTGGCGGTACAGCAGATAGAACAAAGTGCCCGTGAGCGGTATCGATAGAATCAGGATTAGATATATGGGCATTGAGTATCCCCCCAGTGCTAAAGTTCTGTCCCCATTGTACCATGGCTAAGAACACCTGACAATATTCTTAAACAGGAAAGCGCGCCCCCGTTTCTGGCGGAGGCGCGCTTTTTCATAGGCTGGATATCTCACATAAACAGGCAGAGCAGAATGGGCAGGAAAATCGCCGGGACGTAGTTCATGACCTTCAGCTTCGTGACGCCCAGCAGATTCAAGCTGATTCCGATGATCAGTATGGAACCCACCACCGTCATCTCCGGGACCGTGTTGGCGTTTTGCTGGAGGATGGGCGCCACCAGGCTGGCCAGGCAGGCGATGCCGCCCTCGATGACGAGGATCGCCGCCGCCGACAGCATGACGCCCAGGCCCAGGGAGGAGGCGAAGACAATGGAGGACACGAAGTCCAGGGTGGACTTGGTGAACAGCATCTCATGGTTCCCGGTGAGGCCGTCGTTCAGGGCCCCCACGATGGTCATGGCTCCCACGCAGAAGACCAGGGAGGCCGTCACAAAGCCCTCCGCCAGGGAGGGGCCTCCTCCTCCTTCCCGGCCTTTTTTAAGCCTTCTCTCCAGGCCCTCCGCAAAGCGGTTCAGATGCCCGTCCAGGTCACAGAGCTCGCCGATGACGGCACCGGCGGCCACGGAGATGATGGCGATCAGGGCGTTGCTGCCTCCCAGCATCCCCTCGATGCCTACGGACAGGGTGCAGAGCCCCAAGCCCTTCATCACCGTGTCCCGCAGCCGCTCGGGGAGGATATTGCCCAGCAGGAGGCCGATCAGGGACCCGGCGATCACCGCGCCGGTATTGACCAGCGTACCAACCAGCATACAGGCTTCCTTCTTTCTTCATTTAAAGTTCTAATGTATGTATCGGGGAAAAGGGGCCGGCGTCTGCCGGCCCCGGGTATTGCCTACTGTCAGCCGATGAGCTTCAAGCCGGATTCATTGCGCTGGACGGTGACGTCCTTGGTCAACTCCTCCTCCCAGGCAACATAGGCCTCGTTCCGCAGGTTGGAGGCTACCTGGGACTGCCAGCGGGCCATGTCCACGCCGGAGAAGTACATGACGTGAGCGCCATACTGGGTGTCAACCACGCCGGTGTCGCCAGGCTGGCGGGCGGAGTCGAAGCACCAGTCGTTGAACTCCGTGACCATCTGGCCCTGGTAGACCTCGGTATACAGGCCGCCGTCGTACTTGGAGCCGTCGGTGGATTCCTTCATGGCCAGGGCGGCGAAGGAGTCCTCGGTGGCCTCGCCGGACTGCCACTGGGACAGCAGCTCCTCGGCCTTGGCGTGGGCGTCGGCCTTCAGCTGGGCCTGCTGGTCCTCGTAGCCCTCCTCGCCCTCGGCGATGGAGCCGGTGCCCAGGGGCACCAGGATGTGGCGGACGTCGATGGTGGGATTCTCATCCCGGAAGCGGTCATGATAGACCACAGCGTAGAGGGTGGTCCCATCAGTGACCACGGCGGAGTCTCCGGACTGGCGGCCGTCCTTGAAGACCCACTCGCTCAGGGCGGAGCCGGCGGAGTAGCTGCCGTCTTCAAAGCTGGTATAGGTTCCCTCGTATTCCTCGGCAAGGTCCTCCAGCTTTTTCCCGTCCTCGAAGCCGGAAATAACGGCGTTGGCCTTCTCGGAAGCGGCCTCCCGGGCGGCCTCGGATTCCTCCTCGGTGGGCTCCACGGGGTTGCCCTCGTCGTCGACGGTGCTCTCTGCCGCGGCGGAGAAGGAGACCACCTCGTAGGACGCGTGGTCATAGGAGTTCCGATCCGCGTCATAGGCGGCTTCCAGCTCGCTGTCGGAGTAGGACAGGTTGTCCTGGTGGGCGGCGGAGTAAGCGCTGTAGCGGAGGACCCGCATCAGCTGCTCGCCGTAGACTTTTTCCGTGAGGCCCGCGCCGAAGTTGCCCTTCAGGTACTGGCTGACGGAGATGCCGCTGGCCGCGGCCACGGCCTTCAGGGCGTCCATATTGTCGTCATACTCGGCCTGGACTCCGGCGGGGTACTGGAAGCCCTCGGCGTCGGCGGCCTTCAGGGCGGCCTGGATGACGCTCATGTTCTCCAGGGCCTGGTCCAGGAAGTAGTCGTGCCAGGTCATGCCGGTGGGAGCCAGGGGGTCGGCGTCGGGGTCGGGCTCGGCGTCATCCGCCTCGGGCAGCTCAATGCCCAGCATCTCGGCGGCCGTAGAGCTGACGGCCTGGCTTCTCAGGGTGCCGTTGGTGTTCAGTCCCAGGTAGCTGGTAAAATAGGAGTACTGGCTCAGGAAGTTGCGGTAGGCCGTCTGATAGAAGTACTCCACCTCGGCGGCGGTGTACTTCTCCCCGTCGATGGTGGCGGCAGTGGTCATTTTGGGGATAAAGTTGCTGCGCCAGACAAAGGAGATGACCACCGCGATCAGGACGGCGGCGGCGATGACGCCGTAGAGGAGGTTGGTCCGCTTCTCCTCCTTGCGCTGCTGCGCCTCCCGGGCGGTTTTGGGGTCGGCCTGGCCGGCGGCGGCCTGACGGTTTTGCTTTTCTCTCGATGCGCTCATTTGTGTTCAGTCCTCTCAAGTTTTCAGTTACATGTTTGCTCTTATACAAAGAGCTGGATTTTACGCACTTGCCTATTATAGCGGAATGCGGGCCAAAGTGCAAGCCTAAAATCCCTTTTCGGGAAAGAAAACGCCAGAGTTCACGGTTTTTTCATCAAATCCCCGGTCCGGTCCGCTAAAATACCACGCGAATGGTAACATAATCATAACATG
>CAJUOD010000211.1 GCA_910587875.1 uncultured Oscillibacter sp.
GCCTTGGAGGACTGCCGGGACTGGTGGAGCTTATCCGACAGCCGCTCGTCCACGGCCTCCGCCCTGCCGCTGTCACGGATGATACGCACACGCCTCTTTGTCGGGAGCTTCTCATTCGCCCGGTCCGCTTTATCGGCGGCCTTGTCAGCCTTTTTCGCCGCCCTGCGGATGTCCCGGTCAGAAAGCTCATCCTCCGTAAAATGGAGGCGGCGCGCCTTATCAGCCATTGTCCACCTCCCGCTTCCTGACCTCCGTCAGCTTGGTCGTCATGATCTTGTAGAGTTCCAGGTCGGTGGGGAAACGGTCCACGAAGGGCAGGATGACATTGCCGAAAAACAGCAGCCCCTCACCCTCGCCGGAGTGGGTCACATAGGAGAGCTGGTGGGGCGAGATGTTGAGCTGCTTCGCCAGGATGGCGCGGTCCCCCGCCGCCTGGTTGAGCATGATGATGAAGTCGCTGTTCTCAAAGATGTTCTCCACTTCCCGGCTGGAGAGCAGGTCCTTCACATTCTGGGTGATGCCGGTGGGGATGCCTCCCCATTTGCGGAACCGTTTCCAAATCTCCACGGAGTAGGCCGCCGTCTGCTCCTCCTTCAGGAGCAGATGGAACTCGTCCATGAAATACCGGGTGGCCTTGCCCGCGCTGCGGTTCTGGGTCACGCGCCCCCACACCTGATCCTGCACCACCAGCATCCCGATCTTCTTCATCTGCTTGCCCAGGTCCTTGATGTCAAAGCAGACGATGCGGTTGGTGATGTCCACATTGGTGCGGTGGTTGAAGATGTTCAGGGAGCCGGTGACATAAATTTCAAGGGCGGTCGCCACATGGCGGGCCTCCTTCTCCTCCTGCTTTAAGAGCGCCTCGTAGAGGTCCTGCAAGAGGGGCATATTCTCCGGCCTGGGGTCCTCGAAATACTTCTGGTATATCTGGTGGACGCAGCGGTCGATGACCGTTTTCTCCACCGGCTGGAGGCCCTCCTTGCCGCCCACCACCAGCTCGCAGAGCGAGAGGATGAAGTCGGCTTTCAGGGCGATGGGGTTGTCCTCCTCGGAGTAGTTCAGGTTGATGTCCATCGGGTTGACATACTGCGTACTGGACGGGCTGATCCTGATGATCTGTCCGTTGAACCGCTGGACAAGGGGCGCGTACTCCGCCTCCGGGTCGCAGATGATGACATCATCGTCCGACACCAAAAAGGCGTTGGCGATCTCCCGCTTGGCGGCGAAGGACTTGCCGGAACCGGGCGTGCCGAGGATCAGCCCGTTGGGGTTCTTGAGGGACTTCCTATCGACCATGATAAGGTTGTTGGAGAGTGCGTTCAGGCCGTAGTAGAGGGACTCCTTCCGGTCCTGGAACAGCTCCTGCGTGGTGAACGGGATGAAGATGGCGGTGGAGCTGGTGGTGAGGCCCCGCTGTATCTCGATGAGGTTCTGCGCCAGCGGCAGGGAGGACATCAGCCCCTGCTCCTGCTGGAAGTCCAGCCGCCGCAGGACGCAGTTGTGCTTCTGGGCGATGCTCTGGGACTGGAACACGTTGGTCTCCAGCTCCTGCTCGGTGCGCCCGGTGTTCATCACCAGGAACGTCACCATGAACATCCGCTCGTTCTGGCTCTGCAATTCCTTCAGGAGCGCCTTGGCGTCCCTGCCGTAGGTGGCGAGGTCGGAGGGGATGATGTCGATGTCGTACCCGGCGCGGACCGCCTTTTTCTGTTCCTCGATCTTGCTGCGGTCCAGCTCCGTGATGGTGTGCTTCACCGTCTTGATGGCCTTGTTCTGGTCGATGGACTGGATGTGCATGGTGACGATCTGGCTGGAGTCGATGTCCAGGATGTCCGCCAGCATACGGTCGCTGATGTCCGAGGCCGTGATGGACAGGAACGACATGGCCCCGTACATATCCCCCACCTGGAAGGTGCGCCGGCCCTTGAAGGCAAAGGCGGCGGGGGCGATGAAGTCCTTCACGGACAGCCCGGACTCCACCAGCCACTTCCACTCAAAGGCGAAGGGGTCACGGTCCCCCATGTGGAACATGGAGTGCATCAGGCGCAGGCGCTCCTTGCCGTTCAGTACGGTGGCGGTCACGCCGATGCGTTTGAAGTTGTTGAGCAGGTCCGTCTCCACATGGTCCAGCCGGGGCTTGGCCTGCCGCATGGAGGCCGCCTCGATGCCGAAGGTCAGGTACTTCGCCTTGGTGAGGCCGTTGTTGCCCCTGGCGAGCTGGCTTTTCAGCATCTGGCTGTACTCCGCCCGCACACTGTCAAAGGCGTCCCCCGCCGGCGGGATGCGGACGGACTTCTCGAAGCTCTCCGCGTCGGTCGCCATGTTCATGAAGGACAGCTCGAAACGGATGGAGCTGTCAAAGAAGTTGAGGAAGCTGCACCACTCCTCAAAGATAGCCGTCTTGTCCTCCTGCTGGGCCAGCTGGTAGTTGATGTCGTTGAACTGGACGGTCTTGGTGTAGTAGTTGTCGGTGACACGGCAGATGCCGTCCGGGAACATCCGCTGGAACGGGATGGACTGCTGGGCGGTGCGGGGAGTGCCGTCATCCCTGCGGGCCTTCTCGATGATGGCCCTGATCTGCTGCTTTTCCGCTTTTGTCAGGCTTGCGGGGAGAGCGGCTGGCTCCGCTTTCCCGCGCCCGTTTTTCCGCGTTTTGAACAATGGCCTGTACCTCCTTTTCCACTTGGTCCTGCCGCATGAGGGCAGAGTAATAGTTGTTGGTCGCATAGGGGCGGACCTTGGGGCGGATGAACTTCGCCTGGATGAAGTGCCTCGCCACCGTCTCCAGCGGCTGCCCGTCCTTCTCGTACATGGCGAGGAAGAACAGCGGGAGCATGAGGCAGATCATCCCCATGACGGCGAGGCTGGTGTTGCCGGAACGCTTCATCAGGAAGAACGCCGGGACGCCGATGAGCGCCGCCGCCCCAAAGCAGACGAGCTGCCGTTTTGTCAGCCCAAAGAACACCTTGGACTTTACCCGCGTGAGGTCGCGGGGGATGGAAATATACGCTGCCATGAAAACCTCCTTTCCCGGTCAGTGGGCGTTCAGTACGCTTCGGGCAAGGCCCCCGGTCTTGAACAGGGTGAACACTAAAAGGACGGTGTACCCCACGACGCCCCAGAGGGAGGCGACTACATCCGAAGTGAACGAGATGGACTGTATCAGCACAGCGTAGATGCCGACACAGATCATGATGAGGAAGCCCTGGAAGCCCAGGGCGAACAGGGAGCGGAGGTAGTTCTGCC
>CAJUOD010000212.1 GCA_910587875.1 uncultured Oscillibacter sp.
ACGCTCTCCGTGGTGGGCTCGGTGGTGCCGATGCAGCCCCGGAGCTGCCCATGGGCATGAAGAGAGACAAAGGCCCCGGCGGCCTGGTCCGTCATCTCGGCGGGCAGGCCCTCCGGCAGATGCTCCAGCCGCTTCCGCGTTTTTACAAAGGTCTCCAGGGACAGCCGGGCCAGCTGGACCCAGGGGTCCTCAGCGGCCTTTTTCTCCGCCAGCCGGACGCGCTCCGCCGCCTCGCACTGTTCCCCAAACCGGCGGTTTTCGTCCGGGCCGGTGACAGCGAAGGTTACCACTCCGTAGCCCACGCCGGTGACGCCCTCGTAGCTGAGGAGCTTTGCCTCCACAGCCAGTCCGTCCAGCGCCCCCGCCATGATCTGAAAGGAGCGCAGGCCGCACTCCGCCGCCCGGTCACAGAGGGCGGGATCCATGGTGAGGAATTGGAGGAAATCACCTTCTGCCATAGCCTCGGTGATCTGCCGGTCGAACACTGGCCCCTCCGGGGCGAAGCCGTAGGGTCCGTCGTCCCTCAGCTTGTGGGACAGGTCGCCGCTGGCGATGAATACCGCCCGGCGTCCCAAAGTCTCCACCGCCTGAGCGATGCACTGTCCCAAGCGGTAGTGGTCTACAGGAGAAAAACCGGACAAGCCAATGCGGAGGATGGGGCAGTCCACTCCGGCCTCTCGCAAAAAGTACAGAGGCACAAAAGTACCGTGATCCAGGTATGGGTCCCGCTGTCCCAGAGTCCCGACACGAAGGTCGGCGGACTCCGCACGGCGGATGATCTCGTCCCGCAGCTGAGCGTCGTACTCCACGTGCAGCTTTGTTCCGGATGCTCCGAAAGCAGACATGTCCCCGGTGGCACCCCGGCCCGGAGAGATGTGGAAGTAGTCGGAGTACATCACCTGGTGGGGCGAGGTGATGATCAGCACCTCCGGCTCCCAGGCGGCCACCTGCTCTGCGGCGGTCCGGTAGGCATCGATGGTAGACTGGACTTCCTGCTCCCGCTCACGTCCTACCGTGGGAATAATCAGCGGCGGATGGGGGACGATCACTGCTCCGAGAATTGCCATATCAAACCCTCCTTGTCAAAGTCAAAATAGGTTGCACCAGTGTTACCAAAGATAGGGCCGCGCTCACTGACGGTTCAGTTCTTCCCGCAGCCGCTCCGCAATGGCGGCCTTCTCGTCCTCTGTCTTTGCCCGCTCATACTCTGACAGTGCCTCATCCCGGAGCTGCTCGGATTCCGTCTCCCATGCCAGAAAGTCTGGCTTGGTCATGGTTCCCTTTTTCGTTCGAGCAAAGTATTTTTTATAGGCCCGCTGGTGGATAGCCCAGATCTCATTGTTGAGCACCTTGGCCCGGAAACTCTTGCTGGAGCCCACCTCCCGGCAGGTCTTACCTTCCTCGCTGTTGGGCGCGGGCTGGTCGCAGTAGTTGTAGCTGGCGCCCGGTGTCTGCAAAAACCACCTGCCGCAGTTGGCACACCGTTTGGGTACAAAGCCCCGTTGCAGGCCTCGCATCAATTCCACATAGACGAAATCTTCCAGCCGGTCGAAGTACAGCTTCTCCACCAGCTCATGGTGCTCCTCGTCGATCTCTAACACGGCGTACTGAATGTTCACCTGGGGCGCATCCACATCCGGCGACTTTCCCAAGCTCACACCGCTTACAAAAGCGTCCAAACAGTTTTCATAGATCTGCTGGGCCAGAGGAACCTTCCTCTGGCCCTTCTTTTTTTCAAAGGTCCTCCGCTGGAATGCTTCCGTTAAAAACCAGGAGTACCTCTCTTGGATAAAGCAGATGGCGCTGACCTGCTCCCGCATATAGGCAGCATCCTTTTCTCCGCCATCGTTGAGCTGGCGCAGATCAGACAGGAACAGGCGAAAATAGGGAAGGGAAGACAGCCCCTTTACCGCATCCATAAATGCCTGCGGTGCTGTCTGGTCGTCCTTCTCCTCTATGGCCTGTTCCAAAACACAAAGCGTGTGCTCATACGGTGCGACATCGTAGTTCAGCAGTTCAGTCAAGACCTCACCATAAGGGTGGGGCGTTGGGTCATACTCCACCCAGTAGGCATTCTGCCCGAACTGTACTTTGACGTGTGTGCGCGGCCGGTCTATGTCAAACAGGTCTTTTCCCAAAACACCCATGTCCCTGCCTCCGATAGATAATGTAGCTCATGAAATAGTGTATCCGCTTATATGATACAAAACCTATTGACGAATGTCAAGCGGGATGTTAAGCCGGAAGCGCAGAATAGAGAATTTAATATAGAAGAACAAAATCAATTTTGTGAGCTGTACCTTGACAACTGAATACCCACCACCAGAGTTCATACTCCCTGGGAGAAGCAGCGCCAGAACCTCCATAGACGGAGTGAGCGTGCCAACAGGGTGAAAACGCCGCAGACGACCTGGGGCAGGAAGGTGTACGGTGCGTGGCCAAAATCAAAAAAAGAAGAAAGGAACCAACATGAAAGTATCTCAATTCAAAGACTACAGTGAGTTGCCACTGTTCCTCAATGCAGAACTAGTGGCGAAGGTACTGGGCGTGTCACCCTCCAGCGGCTATGAGTTGATGCACGAACCAAGCTTCCCGATTCTGAAAATCGGAAACAGGACGGTCGTACCCAAAGAGAAGTTCATCCAGTGGGTGGAGCAGAACACGACCGGAGGTGGTAACTGATGAGACGACAATCCACTTCCATTGGCTGGCCCCGCCGTGAACCAAGACACTACCGATTCGCTATGCCCAATGCAGTGTGGGAGTATCAGCTCAGACCTGCTGAGTTCGTGATTTTTTCTTACCTCTGCTATCACAGCTCCACCAGCGAACCCATCCTGGAAGAAATTGCGGCTGGTGTCCACATGACGACAAGCACAGTGAAAAAGTATCTGGGCGCTCTGGTTGGCAAAGAACTCGTCACTGCTGAATGGTCTCTCGTTCCAGACGTTCATCACATCAGCAACGAAAAATTTTTCACTCTGCCCAACGAGATGTTTCTGCTGAAGCTCTCACCCTCTGCGTTTGTGGTCTATGCCTATTTGCTGTTGATCGAGAACCGCCGGGCGCACACCTGCCACCCAAGCTACAACACCATCGCCACCGTGACGGGTCTGGCGAAGAACACTGCGATGAAAAGTGTCAACACACTGTTGGAGGTGGGCCTCATCGCAGTGGAGTCCAGCAGCTATTTCGACAAGCGCGGGATGAAGTGGAAGGGCAACAATCTCTACAC
>CAJUOD010000213.1 GCA_910587875.1 uncultured Oscillibacter sp.
CTCCGGCACAGGGAGGTGGAGCTGGTCGGCGGTCTTGATGTCGGCCACCTCTTTGAACATACTCATCAGCTCCGGGAGGTTGAAAAACTTGGCAAACCTCGTCCGGGCGCGGTAGCCGGTCCCCTCCGGGGCCAGCTCTATGGCCGTGGTGGTCTCGCCAAAGGTGGAGGCCCACTGGTCGAAATGGGTCAGCCCCTTCTGCCGGAGCGTACCATGCTGCAGGTAGCGCATCATGGTGTAAAGCTCTGTCATACTGTTCGACACCGGGGTCCCCGTGGCAAAGACCGTACCCTTCCCGCCAGTCAGTTCATCCATATACTGGCACTTCATGAACATATCCGAGGACTTCTGCGCCTCGGAGGTGGAAAGCCCCGCCACGTTCCGCATCTTCGTGTAGAGGAACAGATTTTTGAACGAATGCGCCTCGTCCACAAAGAGCCGGTCCACACCAAGCTGCTCAAAGGTTATCACATCGTCCTTGCGCTCTGTGGCTTGCAGCTTCTCCATCCTCGCCTCCAGAGAGCGGCGGGTCTTTTCCAACTGCTTGATGGTGAAGCTCTCGCCCCGCATGGCCTTCATCTCCGCTATGGCGTCGGTGATCTCGTCTATCTGCTCCTGCAAGATGCGCTCCTGCCGCTCGGCGGAAATGGGTATCTTCTCGAACTGCGAGTGGCCGATGATAACGGCGTCATAGTCGCCGGTCGCTATCCTCGCACAGAATTTCTTGCGGTTGGCCGTCTCAAAATCCTTCTTGGAGGCCACCAGTATCTTCGCGCTGGGGTAGAGCCGCAAAAACTCGCTGGCCCACTGGAGGGTCAGGTGGTTCGGCACGACAAAGAGGGACTTCTGGCACAGCCCCAGCCGCTTCGCCTCCATAGCCGATGCCGCCATCTCAAAGGTCTTGCCTGCGCCCACTTCGTGGGCAAGGAGGGTGTTCCCGCCGTAAAGCACATGGGCGATGGCGCCCCGCTGGTGTTCCCGCAGGGTGATGTCCGGGTTCATGCCGCCCAGGACGATGTGGCTCCCGTCATACTCACGGGGGCGGGTGCTATTAAACAGCTCGTTGTAGGTCCTGACTAAATCCTCCCGCCGTCTGGGGTCACGCCACACCCAGTCCCGGAAAGCGTCCTTGATGGCCTGCTGCTTTTGCTGGGCAAGGGTGGTCTCTTTCTTGTTCAGTACCCGCTTCTGTTTCCCGTCCACATCCTCATAGGTGTCGTAGATGCGGACATCCCGGAGGTTCAGGGTGTCCTCCAAAATGCGGTAGGCGCTGGCCCGGTCTGTGCCGTAGGTCATATACGCCATGACATCGTGCCGCCCTGTGGCGTTCTTGCCCGTGACCTGCCACTCCGCGGTGGAGGGTGAATATTTCACCTGTACCGCGTTCCGAAGCCGCCACGGGGTATCAAAGGTCTCCTCCATGAACTGCTGGATATAGTCCTTGTCGATCCAGGTCGCGCCCAGGCGCACATCGATCTCAGAGGCGTCCAGGTCTTTGGGCTGCGCCTGTTCCAGAGCCGCCACATTGACGGCGTAGGCGGGGTCGGTGGCCGCCGCCATCCTCGCCACCATCAGCTTGTCCCGGACATTGCCGGAGAGGTAGTCGTCAGCGGTGTGCCAGCCCCGGAGGGGGTCGTCCGCCACAGCCTCACGGGGGTCACGGAAGATCACGCCTTGCAATTCCTCGGTGATGCGCCCGTACTCTCCGGGCGTCCCCAGCAGCTCGGACATGAGCCGCAGATCGACCCTGCCCCGCTCCCCGATGGAGACCGCCAGCGCCTCGCTGGGCGTGTCCACGCTGGTGATATGGCGTTCCGGGCGGATGGTCCGCTTGGTGAACATATCCGCCTTGCTCTCCAGCCGCCCGTCCTCGTCAATGTTCTCCAGAGAACAGAGCAGATAATAGGAGGAGTCCTCGTCAAAGACCCTCGCGTTTGCGCTGGAATTGATGGTCCCGAACTTTGCGTAAAAGGCGTCATAGGCGGCGTTCAGCTCCGCCTGCTTCGCCTGGATGTCCTCATCCGGGTAGTCCTCAAGCTGGTACTGGATCAGGTCGTTCACGATCTGCCGCAGGCCGATCATCCCGGCCACGCGCCCCTTTGCCGTGTCGCTCAGCTCCACGGGCTTCATGACGCTGTTCTCCCGGAAGTAGACCTCCCCGTCCACCAGGGCATAGGAGAAGTTCTTCACATCCGGGTCGGCGGGGATGGCGCCCCGCTCCGCAGCCTCGTCCGCGATGTCCGCCTCTACCTCCGCCGCCTGATAAGTGCCTTGGATGTGGGAGACCGCCTCCCGGAGCTGTTCCGCAAGGTCGGCGCCGGGGGTGGGGGCAACGGTGCATTCCTCCCGCCCGTACTGTGTGCTTTCGGTCGTCAGCTTGCCCAGCACCATCTCAGGATGGTCCACAAAGTAGCTGTTGAGGGTGAGGCCCTCCGGGGTCTGCCCCAGGTGTACCCAGTCCGGCTCGATGTCGATGGGGCGGTCCCGCTTTTGCAGGAACAGGATGTCCGACACCACCTCCGTCCCGGCGTTGGCCTTGAAAGCGTTGTTGGGCAGACGGATGGCCCCCAGCAGCTCCGCCCGCTGCGCGATATACTTCCGGGCGTCGGGGCTTTTGGCGTCCATCGTGTAGCGGCTGGTGACAAGGGCCACCACGCCGCCCGGACGCACCTGGTCGATGGCCTTGGCAAAGAAATAGTTGTGGATGGAGAAGCCCAGCTTGTTATAGGGCTTGTCGTTCACCTTGTAGTCGCCGAAGGGTACATTCCCGACACAGAGGTCGAAGAAGTCCCGCCTGTCGGTGGTCTGGAAACCGGCCACCTTGATGTCCGCCTCCGGGTACAGCTTCTGGGCGATGCGCCCGGTGATGGAGTCCAGCTCCACACCGTAGAGGCGGCTGCCCGCCATGCTGTCCGGGAGCAGGCCGAAGAAGTTGCCCACGCCCATCGAGGGTTCCAGGATGTTGCCGGTGGTAAAGCCCATATTGCCCACAGCCTCATAGATAGCCTTGATGACGGTGGGGCTGGTGTAGTGGGCGTTCAGGGTGGACGCTCTGGCGGCGGCGTATTCCTCCGGGGAAAGGGCGGCGTACAGTTCCCTGAACTCGCCTGCCCAGCTATCCTTTTTTTCATCAAAGGCATCCGCCAGACCGCCCCAGCCCACATAGCGGGAGAGGACCTCCTGCTCCTCCGGCGTGGCATCCCTGCCGTCAAATTCCAGCTCATGCAGGAGGT
>CAJUOD010000214.1 GCA_910587875.1 uncultured Oscillibacter sp.
CGGGCCCCGCCTCGGCGGCGCCGGCAGCCAGATTGCTTGGCGTTCAGCAGGAAGTCAGTCTCACTTTTCCACCCCTTCCGGTTTATTCAAGGGGAAGTATACCATGTCCCGCCCCCGCCGTCAAGGGCCCCCGTTTGGGCGGAAAACGGGCCTTCGGCAAAGCGACGGGGCCCCGCATGAAAAAAAGAGAAAATCCAGCAAAAATTCTCTTGACAAGGGCCCGGTTTTCAAGTATTATTTATGGGCATGCGGCGGAGAGGACATCCTCTGCGCCCCGCAACTGCGATGAACCGGGAGATTGCTCGAAAGAGGTAACTTCCGGGGAGTATGTCCGATAATCGGGCGGCTGAGAAAGGTCTGTACGCGAGCGTAGATCGCCGCGCCATGACGGAACCGGCTTGCTTTGCGCCGGGTTTTTTCATGAGCCGGAATGATACGCACGGATGAGCGGACAGAAAAATTTCTCTCGCCGTACGGAATCGACGCGAATCAAAAAACCGTACGAATTAGGAGGAAATCGAACCATGGCACAGAAGGAAAAGATCCGCATCCGCCTGAAGGCGTATGACCACCAGGTGATCGACCAGAGCGCGGAAAAGATCGTGGAGACCGCCAAGCGCACCGGCGCGGAAGTCTCCGGCCCCATCCCCCTGCCCACCAAGAAGGAAATCATCACCATCCTGCGCTCCGTCCACAAGCACAAGGACAGCCGGGAGCAGTTTGAGCGCCGGACCCACAAGCGGCTCATCGACATCACCAAGTCCTCCCCCAAGACCGTGGAGGCCCTGATGGCCCTGGAGCTCCCTGCCGGCGTGGAGATCGAAATCAAGCTGTAAGCCCCAACCACGTTTGTACCGCAGCCCATCGCGTTTTGAGATGGGCGGGTCAAGTTGGCCGAGCAACGGTTCCCAATGGCCGCCTCGCCCAACCAATAACCTTAATTTAAGGAGGAACCTACATGAAAGCGATCATCGGCAAAAAAGTGGGCATGTCCCAGATTTTTGACGAGAACGGCCACGTGATTCCCGTCACGGTCATCGAGGCGGGCCCCTGCGTGGTCGTGCAGAAGAAGACGGCTGAAAAGGACGGCTACGAGGCCGTGCAGCTGGGCTTCGAGGACATTGCCGAGCGGAAGCTCACCAAGCCCGAGCTGGGCCACCTGAACAAGGCCGGCGTGGCTCCCAAAAAGCACCTGAAGGAGTTTGACCTGGAGAACGCCGCCGAGCTGAACGTGGGCGACATCGTCAAGGCCGACACCTTTGCGGAGGGAGACTTCGTAGACGTCACCGGAACCAGCAAGGGCCATGGCTTCCAGGGCGTGGTCAAGCGCCACGGCGCGGCCGTGAAGCGCAACACCCACGGCGGCGGCCCCGTTCACCGCCACCAGGGCTCCCTGGGCGCGGGCACGACCCCGGGCCGCATCATGAAGGGCCGCGACGGCGCGGGCCACATGGGTGTGGATCAGGTCACCGTTCAGAACCTCTCCGTCGTCAAGGTGGACCCCGAGCTGAACATGCTGGTGGTCTGCGGCGCGGTGCCCGGCCCCAAGGGCGGGCTGGTGACCATCAAGTCCACGGTCAAGGTCCACAAGGTCAAGCAGGCCGGCGCGGACATCAGCAAGAACCCGCAGAAGGCTTCCGGCCGCAACCCGCAGAAGGCCTCCGCCAGAAGCAAGTGAGAAAGGGGTGCTGAATAAATGTCTACTGTGAAAGTTTTAAACATGGCCGGCGCTGAAGTCGGCACTGTGGAACTGAACGACGCGATCTTCGGCATCGAGCCCAATGAATCCGTCGTCCACGAGGTCGTGAAAAACCACCTCGCCAACTGCCGCCAGGGCACCCAGAGCGCCCTGACCCGCGCCGAGGTTTCCGGCGGCGGCAAGAAGCCCTGGCGCCAGAAGGGCACGGGCCACGCCCGCCAGGGCAGCACCCGGGCTCCCCAGTGGACCCACGGCGGCATCGTCTTCGCGCCGAAGCCCCGGAGCTACCGCTACGTGCTGAACAAGAAGGTCCGGCGCCTGGCCCTGAAGTCCGTCCTCTCCGCCAAGGCCGCCGAGGGCTGCCTGGTGGTGATTGACTCCATCAAGCAGGCGGAGATCAAGACCGCCGAGTTCCGCAAATTCCTGAACGCTGTCAAGGTCGACGGAAAAGCCGTGGTGGTGACCCCCGCCGTGGACGAGATCGTCGTCAAGAGCGCCCGGAATCTTCCCGGCGTGCTGACCACCCCCGCGGCGCAGCTGAATGTCTATGACATCCTGAACGCCAAGTACCTGGTGGTGGATCAGGCCGCCCTCGCCAAAATCGAGGAGGTGTACGCGTAATGACCGCATACGATATCGTGATCCGCCCCATTATCACCGAGCGGGCCATGGCCGGAGCCGCCGATAAGAAGTACGTCTTCGAGGTGGCCCCCAGCGCCGGAAAAATTGAGATCAAGAAGGCCGTGGAGGAAATCTTCGGCGTGAAGGTCGCCGCCGTCAACACCCTGACGGTCCCCGGCAAGGAAAAGCGCATGGGCGCGGGCCGTCCCGGCATGACGAAAACCTGGAAAAAGGCCTATGTCCAGCTGACCCCCGATTCCAAGACCATCGAGTTCTTTGAAGGCATGGTCTGATTCTACGGAAGGAGTGTAACGACAAATGTCTATTAAAACCTTTAAGCCGACGACTCCCTCCCGGCGTCAGATGACGGTCTCCGGATTCGACGGCATCGACAAGAAAGCCAAGCCCGAGCCCAAGCTCACCGAGACCCTGAAAAAGAGCGCCGGCCGGAACAGCTACGGACGCATCACCGTCCGCCACCGGGGCGGCGGCAACAAGCGCAAATACCGGGTTATCGACTTCAAGCGGGATAAGCACGATATGTTCGCCACCGTCCTCCGCCTGGAGTACGACCCCAACCGCTCCGCCAACATCGCCCTCCTGGAGTATGAGGACGGCGAGCGCCGCTACATTCTGGCCCCCGTGGGCCTGAAGGCCGGCGACAAGGTGGAGTCCGGCCCCAGCGCCGACATCAAGGAGGGCAACGCCCTCCCCCTGGCCAACATCCCCGTGGGCACCATGATCCACAACATTGAGCTCCACCCCGGCAACGGCGCCCAGCTGGTCCGCTCCGCCGGAACCGCCGCCCAGCTCATGGCGAAGGAGGGCGGAGACGCCCAGATCCGCATGCCCTCCGGCGAGGTCCGCATCGTCCGGACCAACTGCATGGCCACCATCGGCCA
>CAJUOD010000215.1 GCA_910587875.1 uncultured Oscillibacter sp.
TTCACATGCTCGATCACGCTGGAAAGATAGGCGTTCATATAAACATCCTCCTTATAAGACATGGGATATCCTCGAAGTCCCCCGCAGGGGTGTTGTCTTTAGTGTAACATTTACGGCGGAAATAAACAAGGGTGGAATCCAGAATCCGGCGAAATTTTTTTCCGATATTTTAGAAAATGCCGGAAGACCTTTGTGCAGAATGTCTATAACCTTGGCCCGCAGAGGAAGCGGCCCGGGGGAAGCTTGATTTTCCCGGGAAAGCTCCTATAATATCGGTAGAGCCCCTCTCCGCCTTCAAAACCTGGAAACCCTTGCCCCGCAAGGGCCGCAACCGTTGGTTGACAAAGTTCCACTCGCCGCGTTCTTGTTTTTTCCGGCGCGGCGGGCTAGCATAGGGCCAACTCAAGAGAAAGCGAGAAGATTACATGAAGACATTTTCAGAAAAGCTGCTGGAGCTCCGCCGCCGGGAGGGCCTGTCACAGGAGCAGCTGGCGGATCGGCTGGGAGTGACCCGGCAGTCCGTCAGCAAATGGGAGAGCGGCACGGCAGCGCCGGAACTCTCCAAGCTGGTGGCCCTGTCGGACCTGTTCTCCGTCAGTGTGGACTATCTGGTCAAGGATCGCCTGGAGGAGCCGGAGCGCCCCGCCCCGGAGGCTCCCCCCTCCACAGCAAAGCTGGAGGAGCAGGTGGAGGAAATCACCCGGTACTTCCGGGCCTGGACCTGGGAGAGCAAGACGAAGCTCTTCGGCCTGCCCCTGGTCTCCATCTGCTTCTCCTTCTATCCCCATATGCTGCGCAACCGGAGGACCGCCAGGGGCATCATCGCCATTGGAAACATCGCGGTGGGCGTGGTGGCCCTGGGGCTCTTCAGCGTGGGCGTTTTCAGCCTGGGAGCCTTCAGTGTAGGGGCCCTGGCCTTGGGAGCCCTGGCCTTCGGCCTGGCGGCGCTGGGGCCGGTGGCCATTGGGCTGCTGGCCTTCGGGCCCGTGGCGCTGGGCCTCTGGTACGCCGGAGGCGTGGCGGCCCTGGGCGGGAAAATCGCCGTGGGCGTGGCCGCCGTCGGGGAGACCGCCGTGGGCTACGACGCTGCGGGCACGCACATCCTCCTCTGGGGGAACGGCCTGACCCAGCCGGAGGTGGAGGCGTTCCTGCTGGAGCACAATCCCAGGCTCTGGACGCCGCTTTTGAAGCTGCTGGCCTTCTTTGGAGCAAACATCAAATGAGCAAACGCGTGGAGGCCATCGCCCCCACGCGTCATTTTTTTCCCAGGACCTCCCGGCGGACAAAGTCGAAGGCCGCGTCCTCCCCCTGGTCCCGGAGGATAATCAGAATTTTCTCCAGCAGCGCCGCCGTGTTGGGGTGGAGCAGCAGCCGCCTCCCCTTCCCCCGCTCGAAGAATTTATAGGGGTGTCCCGGGTCAAAGTTCTCCCCCTGGTAGACCTTGCTGGCGGCCAGCCGGTCGCAGAACATCTCCGCCACGTACTTGGGGGGCATCTCCACCCCGCCGATGCCGCTGCCGTCCTGCTGGTAGTCGGTCCAGTATTCAAAATGGTGCTTGTTCCGGCCCTTGTGGTGGAGCCAGGCGGCGCTGTAACCCTCCTCCCGGCGCTGCTGGTCGTTGGGGCTGTGGTCCCCCTGGAAGTATTTCACCCCCGGCCAGAACTCCACCGGGGAGTACTTGGAGAGGTCATGGGTCAGTCCCTGCCAGTAGAGCCCCAGGCGAAAGCAGTGCTTCCGCACCAGGGCGCGGTGGCGGTTTACGGTTTTCAAATGGCCCCAAAAGTCCATACTGCGTCCCCTCGGTCCGGTCGTTTTTCCTATTGTACCACACCCGCCGGAAAAAGACGAGGAAATTTTGCATGGAATCCCCGGCGGCGCAAACACTAATTTCCGTCAAATGAAACGGGGGGGATGGGATGGACGCCGCGATTTTCGACTGCCCTGCGGAGTGGGCGCGTCTCCTGCCGTCCGGGACCCGGCGGGTCCGGCGGGCGGAGGAGCTGGCGGAGCATATCTGGCCCTTGCTGGCCCTGACGCCGGAGGGCTGCCGGGCCTTGGCAGAGCGCCGGGAGACCGGGGGCGTCGTCTGCCGCCTCCTGCTGGCCCCGGGGGACCTTCAGGCCCTCCCGGCCCAGGTCCGGGCGGAGACGGTGGTCTCCTACGGCCTCTCTCCCAGGGACAGCCTGACCCTCTCCAGCCTCACTGAGCCGGTGCTCTGCGTCCAGCGGGCCCTGCCCCGGCCGGACGGCGCCGTGGTCGATCCCCAGGAGCTTCCCCTGCCGCCCCTCCCCGCCCCGGCGGAGGCGATGCTGCCCCTGCTGGGGCTGTGGCTGTTGCGGATGCCACTGACAGAGCCCCCTTTTTCGTGGTAGACTTCCCATAAAAAGGGAGGTGCTGTCATGGCGTGGTACGGCTGGCTGTTTTTAATTGCGGTCCTGGCAATCCCGGCGGTCATCTGCGGGGTCCTTTACAGCGACAAGAGCGGGAGCACGCCCTGCATCGGCTGCGGGGAGTGCATCCGGACCGGGGAGTGCGTCCTGGTGAAAAACCGGAAGAAGACCCTGGCCAAAAAGCAGGGAAAACAAGAGAAACCGTCTTGACAAACGCCGCGAATACGATATAATAACTACGGTTCAAAAAGCCAAACGCCGTGAAAAAGCCAGCCCTGCGAGACGGTTCCTCAGCGAGAGGGGGACGGTGAAAGCCCCTCGTCCACGCCGCAAGGCCGCCACTTTGGAGCGGTCCGCGAGGAGCGGAACGGCCCATCCCCGTTACCGGATGGCTCAAGATGTCCCCCCGTGCCGGGGGATAATTAGGGTGGTACCGCGAAGCAAGCCTTCGCCCCTATGCCGGGGCGGGGCATTTTTCTTTTTTACCGCATCATTTTTATATTGGAGGAAGAAACACATGTCACACCCCTACCACGGCCTGAACGAGCTGCGGGAGATGTTCCTCAGCTACTTCGAGAGCAAAGGCCATCTCCGCCTGCCCAGCTTTTCCCTGATCCCCCCTGCCAACGACGCCAGCCTACTCCTGATCAACAGCGGCATGGCCCCCATGAAGACCTGGTTCACCCGGGAGGAGGAGCCCCCCCGGGACCGGGTCTGCACCTGCCAGAAGTGCATCCGCACCGGCGACATTGAGAACATCGGCAAGACCTCCCGCCACGGTACCTACTTTGAGATGCTGGGCAACTTCTCCTTCGGCGACTATTTCAAGA
>CAJUOD010000216.1 GCA_910587875.1 uncultured Oscillibacter sp.
ACTGGAGTTCAGACGTGTGCTCTTCCGATCTTATACATATCATAAAGTCTTTATAAAATGAACGAGGAATGAGGAGCCATGACCACATCGCCTGCCAACAATATGGACGTGAAGCGGCGCAACCGGGTGAACACCCTGCGCTGCATCCTGAAAAGCGAACGGATCTCCCAGATGGAGCTGACCCAGAGGCTGGCCCTCAGCTGGCCCACGATTTTGCAGAATGTGAAGGAGCTGACGGAGCTGGGCCTGGTCCGGGAGGACGGCATGTACGCCTCCACCGGGGGCCGGAAGGCTAAGGCCTACGCCCCCGTGCGGGATGCCCGGGTGGCCGTGGGTGTGGACCTGACGGCGGACCACGTCAGCGTGGTGCTGACGGACCTGGGCGGAAACCTGCTGCGCCAGGCCAAGGGGGCCCTCCGCTTCTCCCTGGAGGATATCTATTTCAAGTACCTGGGCGGCCTGCTCCAGCGCTTTGTGGAGGCCAACGGGGCGGCGGACCGGATTCTGGGGGTGGGGATCTCCCTCCCCGGCGTGGTGGACGAGGAGCGGGGGACGCTTCGGGAGTCCCACGCCCTGGATCTGCGGAACGTGCCCCTCAGCCGCTTCACCCAGCAGATTCCCTGGCCCAGCCGCTGCCTCAACGCCGCCCAGGCTGCGGGCCTGGCGGAGCTCCGCGGGGAGGAGGGGAACATGGTTTACCTCTCCCTGGACGACACCGTGGGCGGGGCCATCCTCCGGGACGGGCGGCTCTATCTGGGGGACCACCTCCGGGCGGGGGAGTTCGGGCACATGACCCTGGTTCCCGGCGGCCGCCGGTGCTGGTGCGGTAAGGCGGGCTGCCTGGACGCCTACTGTTCCGCCAAGGTCCTCTCGGACCACGCCGGGGGCAGCCTCTCCGCCTTCTTCGAGGAGCTCCGCTCCGGGGACGCCGAGAAGCGGGAACTCTGGCGGGAGTATCTGGAGCACCTGGCGGCGGCGGTGAACAACCTCCACGTGGCCTTTGACTGCGGCGTCGTGGCGGGGGGCCGGGTGGGGGCCTGCCTGGAGGAGTTCGGGGAGCTGCTGCGGGCGCTGCTGGCGGAGCGGAACCCCTTCGAGCAGGACGCTTCTTACCTCAAGTACAGCCGCCGTCCCCAGGAGGCCGCCGCCGTGGGCGCGGCCCTGACCCAGGTGGAGGCGTTCCTCCAGGAGCTTTGAGTACATCAAACAGAAGCGCCGTCCCGGCTGGGACGGCGCTTTTTCCGTGTTGATTTTCCGGCGTCCCGCTCCTCTCCGAAGACGGCGTGGCAGGTCTCCAGGGCCCCGTTCAGCTTCTGCCGCAGGGCGTCCTCGGTCTCTTCGTCTTCCAGGGCGGCGTGGACGTCCACCAGCTCGAAGCGGGGAGAGGCCCCCTCCGCCCGGTGGAGCATGTACAGGGGAACATAGGCGTAATCCGTGACCTGGGCCTCCCCGGTCTCGTTGTCCCGGGTGAGGGTCAGGGTCAGCACCGCCGTAACGTCCGTGTTGGGCTTGGTCTGGGAAGAGATGAAGTTTCCCAGGGAGTAGCAGACGAAGCCCTGCCGCCCGTCGGGCAGGGCGCGGAGCTCCATGGGCTGGGGCACGTGGGAGTGGCCCCCCAGGACGACGTCCGCGCCGTGCTGGAAGAGGAAGTCCGCCAGCTCCTCCTGGTATTGGTTCTGGGTCAGCTTGTACTCCAATCCCCAGTGGATCATCACCGCGATCAGGTCCGTCTCCAGGGCCTTGGCGGTCTCCAGGTCCCCGGCCAGGCGGTCCCAGTCCGGCTGGGAGAGGGTGGTTAGGTAGTCGGTGTTGAAGACGTTGACGGCGTAGGGATGTTTTTTGGGGACGGGGATGCCGTTGGTGCCGTAGGTATAGCCTAGGAAGGCCACCGAGAGGCCCCCCACGTCGGCCACGGCGAGGTTGTGGTCAAACTCCTCCTGGGTCCGGCTGGTGCCCACGTGGCGGAGGCCCGCCTCGTCCAGCACGTCCAGGGTTCGGCTGAGGCCGGAGAAGCCCCGGTCCAAACAGTGGTTGTTGGCGGTGAGGCACAGGTCGAAGCCCAGGGACTTCAGGTCCCGGGCCAGGTCGTCCGGGGAGTTGAAGGCGGGGTAGCCGGAGTAGGGGGGACCGCCGGAGAGGGTGGTCTCCAGGTTGACCACGGCGTAGTCCGCCGCCTCCACATAGGGCTTTGCGGCGGCCATGATCCGGGCGTAGTCGTACCGCTCCCCGTTCCAGGCGTCGTTGGTGACGGGCATGTGGCTCATGGCGTCCCCGCAGACCGCCAGGGTAGCCTCGGTAGGTTCCGAGGGTTCCGGGGGTTCTTCCGGGACGTCGGGCGCCTCCGGGGCCGGGGGAGGCTCCGGGGATTCCTCCAGAGCGGCGGGGGCGGGCTCCGCCGGTCCGGCGGGGACGGTGCCGCCGCAGGCGCAGAGCAGGAGCGGAAGGCAGAGGAGGAGGAAGAGCAGCCTCGCTTTCATGAAGGAGCCTCCTTTCCGTATGGATTGGGACCCTGTTTTCGGGACGATTCGACCTGATTATAGCGGATTCTCCGCGGACTGTCAACGAGGCCGCCGGGGCGGCCCGCCCCGCGCTCCGGCGGTTTTCGCCCACCCTCTTTTTTTGGGAGGGGCAAAATGAGTGGAAACCATTGACAAAAGGGCGTCCCGGCCCCTATAATGGACCTAAGAGTCCGGGGGCCTGACGAGAGGCCGACTATCATAAAAGTAGGGGTGGAGAGAGATGAAGAGTATCCGCAAGAAGATCACGGTATGCCTGATAGCGACGGTCCTGATCGCTTTGTTCGCCGTAGGCGCCGCCAGCATTGGGCTGAATTACCGGAGCACCATCGCCACGGTGGATCAGCTGATGAGCCAAACCGCCGTTCTGGCCGCCGACCGCATCGAGCAGGAGCTGTCCGCTTACAAGAACGTGGCCATGGACACGGGCCGTATTACCCAGCTGTCCAGCTCCCTCACGCCGGTGGAGGAAAAGAAGGCCATCATCGACGAGCGGGTGAGCCTCCACGGCTTTCAGCGGGGCAATGTGATCGGCCTGGACGGGATCAGCATCTTCGACGGGAAGGACTACTCCGACCGGGAGTATGTCCAGCAGGCGCTGAAGGGGAACATCTATGTCTCTGAGCCCCTGGTCAGCAAGGTCACCGGGGAGCTGTCCATCATGGTGGCCGCGCCCCTGTACTCCAA
>CAJUOD010000217.1 GCA_910587875.1 uncultured Oscillibacter sp.
AGGGCGAGAGAATAGTCTGTCGGCAACGGGTTCCAGGGGTTTACCAGAAGCAGATTCCAGCTATCTTTGTCTGGTGTGGTAGTTTTGGGGCTGCCGCTGGCCTCTGGCGATGTGGAACTGGGATCCTGCTGGGCGCCGACTGAAGGCTCAGGCTGCAGCGGGAAAAAATTTGGGCCAGTTTGGGTAGAAGCACCTTGCTCGATAACCTTGAGCGTGTCTGTGGCAGAATCCGGATTGGTCTGGGTGGAGCTATTGGGCTGATAAGCGGTTTTCGCCAGTGATGTGGAATCACCCTGCGCTGAGGCGTCCGGTTTGAATCCCATGATGCAAACCGCAAGCAGAAAGCAAAGAGCCGAAACAGGGAGAAACCAATTCCCCAATCCTCTGCTCCGTCTGCGTCTACGCCTGCGCACACGTTTGCCGCGAGACCGCATCATCACTTCTCCTTGGTTCATGATAAGCACCTTCTTTATTTGAGATGCCTTTATCATAGCGGGAGGATAGAAAGAACCATTAACATTCCGGCAACGAAACTGCATCATTTTACTTAAAGATCGCTAAGCCGCCAAACAGTTTCAGTTCCAGCTCACAGACATCCAAGCCGTCCTGCAAATCAGCCCCAAAAACGAACTGGTATAGAATGCCGCCGGAATCAATGCCTTGAGACTCCTCTTTCACACTGACAATTTCAATTCCATAGTAGCCCTGAAAGAATATGTTCCAGTTTGCAACCAGGGCGTGGGCGGCATCCGTATCTCGGGGCGTAGGGCTGCTCACCAGAAACTGTACGGCCTTACCCGTCGTGTCATCAATCCACATCTGGTATGGCACATTCTCGCTGTACGAATAACAGTTCCAAACCAGTGCGGAGCTGCCGTCGCCGCCAATTAAGAGAATCGGTTCAGCTCGTCCCTCTGCGTCTCGTATCAGTGCCAAATCGCCCACAGACAATAGGTCCATGGCCTCCATTTCAGTTAGCACCGCCTTAGCGGCTTCGATTGCATCCTGTTCGGTGAGCTTTGTTTCCTCCTCCCACAGGATGCTGTTACACTCTCCTGCAATCAGGCGGAGAACCGGACTTACCCCAACATCCTGCTGGAGCGTCAGATTAACCGTATTAAGCAGGAACTCTTCCCGCAGGCTGCTGATCCGGCTGTCCTGCATTTGCGAAACTGCAAGGGGCATCGCCGCGCCCACAGTAATAAGCACGAGCGTAAACAGCGGGAGGATATATCGTTTGATTGTTCTCATGGCCGGCCCCCTCTTAGATCCACCGTTACGCAGGCGCCACCCTCTGGCCGGTTTTCAAATCGAATCCTGCCGTTGTGGAGAGCGGCAATCTCCCGGCACAGGGACAGTCCCAGACCGAACCCCCCCTGTGCCCGGGACCGGGCCTTATCCACCCGGTAGAAGGCTTCTGTCAGATGCTCCAGCGCCTGGGGTGGGATCCCCCGGCCACTGTCCAGGACATGGATGAGGCAGCCGTCCGCCAGCATCTCCTGCCGAAACTGTATTTCCCCGCCCTGCTCTATGGCCTTCTGTGCGTTGTCTGCCAGGTTCAAGAGCAGGGACCAGACCAAGTCTGCATCCATCAGGCAGGCCCCCGCCTTGCATACGCAGGACAGACGAATCCCTTTGGCGGCGTACAGCGGCCGCAGTCTCTCTACCAGCGCCTCAATCAGTTCCGCCGGAGAGACTTTGGCGAAGGGCAGGTCATGCCGTTTCAGGACCAGGAGCTCCAACAGCTTGTGTGACAGGCTCTCCAGCCGTTTTCCCTCCGAATACAGGTAGTCCGCGGCCTCCAACTGCTCTTCCGGGGTCAGCGTCCCGCTACGCAGCAGCTCCGCGTAGCCAATCAAGGAGGTCATAGGCGTTTTCATCTCATGGGCGAAGCTGCCGGTGAACTGCTCCTGCCGCTCCATCGCCTGGTGCAGCTCCTCCACAGCCCGGTTCAGCTCGGAGACGGTCTGCTCCATCTTTTCCGCCATGGTGTTGAAGTCCGTGGATACGGCTCCGATTTCGTCATTGGAGCGGACCCGCACCCGGCTGGCAAAATTGCCAGCGGCAATGGCTCGGGAGGCCCGGGAGAGCCCGCCCAGCGGGGCGGTCAGCAGCCGCGACACCGTGTAGGACAGCGCCGCGCATAGAACACACATCAGGAAAAATACCTGGAGATAGGTGTGCTGCTGGGCCTGCCGGGCTGTGTATAGAGCGGAAACATCATGGCTGGTAGTGAGATAGAGAACATCTCCATTGGTCTCGACTGCCCCGGAAAAGACCAGAAAGTGCGCCCCGGCCCCGTTGTCTAGGATGCGGAACAGGCAGATGCCAGGCGTAGGATCCTCAATGGACCAGGCAGTCTGAATCAATGAGGACTGCGTCCCTCTGTTCTCATACAGCACTTCATCCCCGGTAGACAGCCGCAGGGCCGACCAGGAGGCGCTGTTCTGCTGGTATAACTGCTCCATCGTCTTGACGATAGCGTCCCTGTCCAGGTAGGTATCCATGCTGTTGACGATCTGCAGGGTGCCCCAGGCCATGCGGTAGTCCCCCAGCGCCGCCGTCTTTTCCCGCTCCAGAGAGTCCTCAAAGGATTCGGAGATCAGCAGACTGCCTCCGGCTCCAAACAAGGCGGCCAGCACCGCCAGCATACACAGGGTCATCTTCAAATGGAACTTCACGGCTCCACCTCCAGCCGGTAGCCGATCTTGTTCACCGCGCGAAGGCAGGTTTCCCATCCGGTCTTTTTGCGCAGCCGCTGGATATGGATGTCTACCGCCTTGCTGCCAAAGGGGTACGGTTCACCCCATACCCGCTCATAGATGGTTTCCCGATATAGGGCGCGGCGGGGGTTTCGGGCGAAGAGGAGCAGCAGCTCATACTCCGTCTTGGTCAGGCTGATCTCTGCCTCGTCCCGCCATACCTGCATGGATCTGGTGTCGATTTTCAGCCCGCCAATCTCCAGTACCATGTCCGTTTTTTGATACCGGCGCAGGACCACATCAATGCGGGCCAGCAGTTCGATGACCTCAAAGGGCTTGACGATATAGTCCTCCGCCCCCAGCTTCAGGCCCTTTACCCGGTCCTTGACCGCCGACTTCGCCGTCAGGAAGATGACGGGTATTTCCAGCGGGCGGATATACTCCATC
>CAJUOD010000218.1 GCA_910587875.1 uncultured Oscillibacter sp.
TCTTGCTGTGTGACTGGAGTTCAGACGTGTGCTCTTCCGATCTGGAGGAAGCGGAAAAAAAGGACTGAGGAACCCCTCAGTCCTTTTTTCATGTTCTCATCGGCTCAGATACGCGTTCACTGCGGCCCGGGCTTCCCGGACCGCTTTTTCCTCGTCCACGCCGGTGAGGCGGCCCTCCCGGACCACCACCCTGCCGTTCACCACCGTGTAGTCCACCGGGCCCTTGAAGCCCACGGTGCCCAGCATGGATTTCACGTCCAGGTCCGCCCCCACCAGCTCCAGCCGGTCCCGGCGGATCAGAAACAGGTCCCCGGCCTTGCCCACTTCCAGGGAGCCGATGTCCTCCCGGCCCAGCACACGGGCGCTGCCCCGGGTGGCGATTTTCAGCAGGTCGTACCCGCTGGGGGCCCGCTCACTGTAGGTCAGCCGGTGGAGCAGGTAGGCCACCCGCAGCTCCTCCAGAAGATTGGACCCGTCGTTGCTGGCGCTGCCGTCCACCGCCAGGCCCACGGGGACCCCCAGGGCCAGCATGTTGGGAATCCGGCACACGCCGGAGGACAGCTTCATGTTGGAGATAGGACAGTGAGCCACGCCGGTGCCCGTGTCCGCCAGCAGCTTCAGCTCCTGATCGTTGAAGTGGATGCCGTGGGCGTACCACACGTCCGGGCCCACCCAGCCCAGATCCTCCATGTAAGCAAGGGGCCGCTTGCCATACTTCTCCAGAACATAGTTTTCCTCGTCCTTGGTCTCGCAGAGGTGGGTGTGGAGCCGTACTCCCAGGCTTCGCGCCAAAACGGCGGACTGGCGCAGCAGCTCCGCCGACACGCTGAACGGGGAACAGGGGGCCAGGGCCACCGTCCGCATGGAGAGGGGCCGGGGATCGTGGAACTTCTCCACCGCCTTTTGGCAGTCTAGGAGAATCTCGTCCACCGTCTGGACCACGCTGTTCGGGGGCAGGCCGCCGTCTTTTTTGCTTAAGTCCATGCTTCCCCGAGAGGCGGACATCCGCACCCCCAGGGCCTCCGCCGCGGCGAATTGTGCGTCCAGCAGAGCCAGGGAGGCCCCACCGGGGAAGACGTAGTGGTGGTCAAAGACGGTGGTACAGCCGGTTTTCAGCAGCTCTCCCATACCCACGATGGAGCTGTGATAGATGGTCTCCCCGTCCAGGTTCTTCCAGATCTCGTAGAGGGCCCTGAGCCAGTCGAACAGCTCCATGTTCTGCACCTGGGGCAGGTTCCGGCTGAAAGTCTGGTAGAGATGGTGATGGGTGTTGATGAGCCCCGGATAGACGACGCAGCCCGAGGCGTCCAGGACCTCGTCCGCCTCCTGGGATTCCGGCCCTATATAGGCCACGGCCCCGTCCCGGATGAGAATACCGGCATTTTCCAGCACGGTGTCCCGGTCATCGCAGGTGACGATGGCCGAGGCGTTTTTGAGAAACAGACTGCTCATGGGTATTCCTCCCTCATGGTAGTTGAAAAAAGGCGGCCCCGGGAGCGCCGCTCCCAGGGCCGCTTGGCGGAGATGGAGGGATTTGAACCCCCGCGCGCTTTTGAGGCGCCTACCGCATTTCGAGTGCGGACCCTTCAGCCACTTGGGTACATCTCCAAACCGGCGCTGCCGGAACGCTATTTATTATGCCACACTTTCCCCCTCGTTGCAAGAGGGGGCGGGAAAATTCCCGCCCCCCTTTTTTCACTTCCCATAGAAGAACGCATCGCATTTCAGCATGCCGTTGTACAGCTTCCGCTTCCTGTCCGCCGGGCGGCCGAAGCAGCGCTCAAACTCCGTGTGGGAGCTCAGCACGATGACCCGCCACTTGGGCGGCAGGTCCTCCAGAGCCCTCCCAAAGCTCCGGTACAGCGCCTCCGCCTCCTGCTTCTCCAGCAGCCGCTCGCCGTAGGGCGGGTTGGTCACCAGCTGCCCATACGCGCTGTCCCGATGGAATTTCCCCGCGTCCGCCTCCTCGAAGCGCACGCAGTCCGCCACCCCGGCCAGCTCCGCGTTGTGCCGGGCCAGCTCCACCGCCGCCGGGTCAATGTCCCCGCCCCAGATGTCGTACTGTCCGTGGAATTCCTTGTCCATCGCCTCCTCGGCGGCGTCCATCCAGAGTTTAGGGTCCATGGCCCTCCACCGCTGGGCGGCGAAGCGCCGGTCCAGGCCCGGGGCCCGGTTTTTGGCGATGAGGGCCGCCTCAATGGGGATGGTGCCGGACCCGCAGAAGGGGTCGCAGAAGGGGTCCTTCCCTCGGTAGCGGGAGAGGGTTACCAAGGCCGCCGCCAGGGTCTCCCGCAGGGGCGCGCCCATATTCTGAGCCCGGTAGCCCCGCTTGTAGAGCCCCTCGCCGGAGGTGTCCAGGTACAGGGAGGCCCGGTCCTTGACGATGGCGAACTGGATCTGATAGCGGTCCCCCGTCTCCGGCAAAGTCTCGCAGCCGTAGGCGTTCCCCAGCCGCCGGGCGGCGGCCTTCTTCACAATGGCCTGGCAGGCGGGGACGGAGTGGAGGGTGGAGTTCAGGGAGTAGCCCTTCACGGGGAATTCCCCCTCCCGGGGGATGAGGTCCTCCCAGGGCAGGGCCAGCACGCCCTGAAACAGGGCCTCGAAGTCCGGGGCGGGAAATGATCCCAGCTCCATCAGCACACGGGCGCCGCAGCGCAGGTTGATATTCAGCCGGGCCACGTCGGCGAAGCCGCCGTCGCAGTGGACCCGGCCGTTTTCGGCCCGGACGTTGGCAAGGCCCAGGCGTTTCATCTCGTCGGAGACCAGGGCCTCCAGGCCCAGGAGACAGGGGACGGTTAATACCAAAAGGAGTCCCTCCTTTTTTATTCTGATAGTTTAGTATAGCAGAAATTTATGGAGGGTTCAACTCCCCCGTTGGGGAGGATTGTACACGCCCTGACGGGCGGGGTAGATGTCAGCTAGGATGCTAGCTGGTTCATTGCACCCCCCATGTCGTCGGAAGAAACTCCGCCCGCTCCGCCCCCGCCTGACGGCGAGGTCTCCGCTCTGCTCCGTTCCTTCCTCCTCTCCCCACCGGACCCGCTTCGCTGGGCTCCGGCGGGGGCCCCGTTTTTCCTTCCAGAAGGAAAAGAGAAAACGGGCCGTGCACGGTCCAAAAGAGAAAA
>CAJUOD010000219.1 GCA_910587875.1 uncultured Oscillibacter sp.
CTATGACGAGCTGCCGCTGTTTCTGAACGCGGAGATAGTGGCAAGGGTGCTGGGCGTCTCGCCGTCCAGCGGGTACGAGCTGATGCACGAACAGGGCTTCCCGGCACTGCGCATCGGCAGCCGCATCGTAATCCCCAAGGAGGCGTTCATCCGTTGGGTGGAAGAGCACACAGGAGGTACGGCGTGAAGAAATACGATCTCCATTCCAGGCACGACCCGACCAAGAATTTTTCTCCTCTGCCCAATGAGGTGTTCTATCTGGACCTGTCCTACGGCGCCATCGCGGTCTACGGTTACCTGATGCACATCGAGGACCGGAAGACCTTCCAGTCCTACGCCAGCTACAACACCATTGGCAGAGCGGTGAAAATGAGCGCCAACACCGTGCGAAAGTATGTGCTGGAGCTGGAGGACAAGCGCCTCATCCGCACGGAGTCCACCACCGTCGTCACCAGAGACGGACGCAAGCGCAACGGCACACTGCGCTACCACATCCGCCCCATCCGTGAAGCGGTGGATCACTACCACGAGCGGCAGCTCAGTCAGCTGGAGCTGGACACAGAACGACAGAAAGCACAGGCCCGATTGTCGCGGCTGTGCGCAGCTCAGGAGCCTCTCCTGCCGGCGGGGCATCCTACAACACCCCCAACAGTGGAACGCGGCGTGTCGGGGCTGTGTGGCCCGGTGTGCAAAGTGGGTGGCCTCAGCGATTTTCAAGACGGTCAGGTGAACCGGGGGGTCGAAAAAGGTGCAGGATAAAGGCGTGGCGCCTTACGCCGCCACGCCGGGTCACACCGGCCCGCAACGCAGGCCGGGAGGCGAAAAACACTGAGGTTTGAAGCCGTTTGCGGTACATTTTACGAGGAACTGTGCAAAGTGGAGAATGGCATTACTTTTCCCGGTATGGCGCTGGATTTGGCATTGAATACAGGCAAAGGCTTAGAGCCGCAAGGAAAATCCAGGCATTACAGGTGGCAAATGCCCCGAAAAATACGATTTTGGAGGATAACATCATGGCAGAAGAAAAAGTGAGATTTCAGATGAGGATCGATCCGGATACCGACAGGAAGATCAAAGCGGCGATGCCGCTGACACACTGCCGAAGTCAAAACGAGTTCGTAGAAACAGCTCTGCGGTTCTACTGCGACTACCTGACAGCGGGAGACTGCACAGCCGTAGCGCCTATGTACCTGTCCGCTATTCGCGGTGCGGTGCAGGATTCGGAGAACCGCGTCTGTCGTCTGCTCTTCAAGCTGGCGGTGGAGCAGGACATGGTGATGAATGTGCTGGCGGCAGGGATGGAGATTCCCGATGAACAGCTCAAGGCGCTCCGGGGACGGTGCGTCCAGAACGTGAAAAAGACAGGCGGAAGCGTCACGCTGGACGACGCCGTCCGCTATCAGAACGGCGGACTGTGAAAAAAGTAGTAGCTATATTCCGCAAAGTGTGGTATGTGTTTGTGTTGCAAAGGAGGCGGTAGATATGAGAACGATTCTGGAAGACCTCTACTACGGCAACATCACACCCAACGAACAGCAGATGACACCTGGCTCAGAACTGAAGCGGGCAGTGGACCGTGTCGCCAAATATGAAAATCAGCTCATGGAACAGCTGAAGGAAACCGAGCAGGAGACTCTTACAAAACTCATTCGATCACAGCATGAGATCAACAGTATCACAGCAACCGAGAATTTCATTCTGGGTTTCCGATTGGGTGTCAGGCTGATGGCCGAGTGCATGGATGAAAACGACGGTGATATTCGGACAGGAGGTGAGTAACCAATGTCGAAGCGCAGACCGTCCGGCGACGGCATGGTGCGCAAGCGGGAGGACGGACGCTGGGAGGGCCGCATCGTGGTGGGGCACAAGGAGAACGGCGAGTCCATCTTTCGCTACGTCTCCGCCAAGAGCCAGAAAGCGCTGATGAAAAAGCTGCACCAGAGCATCGAGGAGTACCGGGATATCGACCTGAGCGAGAACAGCCGGATGCCGCTGGGGGATTGGCTGGACCGCTGGCTGGAGGAGTACGCCGCTCCTTCGGTGCGGGAGTCCACCCTGCGGGGCTACCGGCAGTACATCGAGTGCTACATCAAGCCCCGCCTGGGAGACAAGCCGGTCTGCAAGGTTACCGCCGCCGATGTGCAGGCCCTATATCGGGAGGTGCAGAAGAACGGGCGCAAGACTGAACACCCTGAGTACGGGTATGCGCTCTCCGGCTCTACCATCCGCAGCCTCCATGGTGTGTTCCACCAGGCCATGGACGTAGCGGTACAGGAACGGCTCACGTCGAGGAATCCCACAGAGGACGTCACACTCCCCAAAAAGAAGAGCGCCGCCAAGCAGATACTCAACGATGAGCAGCTGGAGCGGTTCATGGAGGAGATCAAAAAGGACCCGGTCTGGCACGACTTCTTCTACACAGAGCTGACCACCGGGATGCGGCGGGGTGAGATTTGCGGTCTGATGTGGTCTGACTTCGACGGGAAGAAGGGGACGCTGACAGTGCGCCGGACGCTACACCAGCGCAAGGGCGGCGGACTGACCACCGGCGAGACCAAGACGGGAAAGGGCCGGCGCACCATCACCCTGCCGCCCAGCACGGCACAACTGCTGCGAGAGCGGCAGAAACACTCCTGCTCCCAGTGGATCTTCCCCAACCCGCTGAGGCCGGAAAGCCCAGTCAGTCCTGGCAGCGCCTACAATCACATGAAGACTCTGCTGAAGAATGCTGGCCTGCCTCGCATCCGGTTTCACGACCTGCGACACACCTTCGCCACTCACGCCCTGACCAGCGGTGTGGATGCCAAGACCCTCTCCGGTATCTTGGGCCACACCAAAGCGTCCTTCACCCTGGACACCTACACCCACGTCACCGGAGACATGCACCGCCGGGCGGCGGAGATTGTGGGCGGATTTATGAACGACATCATGGTGAGGGGGTGAGAGTATGGCGAAGAAGAGAAAGAAGGGCGAGGGCACCATCCGCCTGCGGAAGGACGGACGGTGGGAGGGCCGGGTGGTTATTGGATACGACGACGGCGGCAATCCCAAGACAAAGAATGTGCTGGCTAAGACCAAGAAAGAGTGCGCAGAGAAGCTGGAACAGCTGAAA
>CAJUOD010000220.1 GCA_910587875.1 uncultured Oscillibacter sp.
CGGGCAGAAGTACCCGCCCTGGCGCACGGAAAGCGCCAGGGCTTTCTCCTGCTTTCCTTTCGTCCCCCGTAAACCGTCGTGTTTGGGTAGAGCCCCTTCAGGGGACGTGTTATCCTGCCCTCGATAGAAGAATCACACACAAGGACTCACAGGCACTCACGCAGGGTGTTTATTGCCGTTCTCCAGCTTTTCACGGACACGTATTCTCTCTGTTGTTTCCTCCAGGCATCGGGGCTGTCGTTGGTTGTGGAGGTCAACTGCGTTTTGGATTGGCAGGATGGTGTAGCGCAGAGTGCCGTTGTGTTTGCGGCCATCTCTCGTCATGATGGAGGTTGGCTCCGCAATGATTAGTCCTCGTTCCTCCAGCTCCGCAACATACTTCCGCACTGTGTTGACGCTCATGCAGACGGCCTTGCCGATGGACCTGTAGCTTGGATAGCACTGATACGTCTTGCGGTCCTCGCAGTAGAGCAGGTAGGAGTAGACAGCGAGTGCGCCGGATGACAGGCCCAGCGAAAAATATCATTGGGCAGAGAAAAGAATTTGCTCGCCGCCGCTGGCTTTGTGTACTGCCAGAGCATCAGCTGTCACCTCCTGTGTTCCGCTCCACCCATTTAATGAACTTCTCCTTGTGCTCCACCATCCTGTTACGAACTTTCAAGACGGGGAAACTTGATTCATGCATCAACTCATATGCGCTGGACGAAGCAACGCCCAGCACCTGTCCCACCATCTTTGCGTTGAGAAATAGCGGCAGTTCCTCGTAGCTCTTGTAGATGGACTCCTTCATTTTGCCGCCTTCTCTTTAAAAAATATTTTTCAGGCAGTTGACTTCTATCTTTTGAGTGTTGTATAGTCTACTTATGATTTTTGCAGTGTAACACAGCGGAGAAAAATTGTCAATAGTTATCTATATATTTTATCTTCTATTTTAAGAGGAGCTACTCATGAACATTTTCAATTTGACTTTTCCGCTGACCGTAGATTTCAGCGGCGGCAAGTACTGGATCAACGGAGGGGGCCCTTACCAGTGCGGAGAAGCGGCGACAGCTTTTCTCGCCGGAGAGAGTAGCTGTGAACCAACTGGTGACACGTCTCAGCTGACACAGGAGCTGGAGGCTGCCCTCAAAACCTTCGGCAGTCATCTTTCTCCCTTTTCCGAAAAACTGGAAACCACAGATGACGTATGCCAGCAGTTGGAACAGAGTGCAGCGACCTGCTCGGTCAACTATGCCTTCCTTCCGCTCCAAGGCTCCGTCATTCTGGCGGAGCGGTTCACGTTTCCCAGCCTGCGTGACTTTCTCTATGTGGAACTGGGCAGGGCTATCCTCCACGGCAACGCTCCCAGGCAGTGCCGCTTATGCAGCGGCTGGTTTCTCCACAAACAGGGTGACCGGGCGCTCTACTGTGAGCGCATGGCTCCGAGTGAAACGGAAAAGACCTGCCGGGAGATGGGAGCCCGGATGGTCTTCGAGAAAAAACTCCAGGATGAGGACACCTGGAAGCTCTACAAGCGGGCCTACAAAAAATACTACGCCCGCTACATGAAGGGCAGCATGAGTGAAGCTGAGTTCAAGGCTTGGGGAGAGCAGGCCGCGGCGGATCGTGACACCGCCATTGAGCAGCTGGAATCAACGGCGGACGCCGCGCTGAGCGCGGCGATTATTTGGCAGCTGAAGGAGAGGCTGAATCGGCTATAAACCCAAAACCTGGGACCGGCTTGCGCAAAATCGGTCCCAGGTCTATTCTTTATTATGAAAACCCACCTCCATCAGGGCGCAACAAAGCGACCCGCCGTAGCAGAGCGCGCCGGGCTGTCAGGAAGCGGATGTTTCAGATAGAGGCGGGTGAGGCATTCGGTTCCCATCCCAATGCCTGCAAGCGTTTCAGATAACTGCGGATCTTGTGCTCCCGGTAGAAACCATCGAAATAATCCGCACCCAAATCACGGAAGGGGACCTTGTTCTTGAGAATGTGGTAAATGGCAAAGAGCATAGAGTGCGCCACGGCCATTGCCGCGCGGTTCTTTCTCCGCCTGGCCGCGCTGCGCTGCCCGATTCCATGCATCCGGCACAGTTCCGCGATGTCCGGCTGAGACTGTGTCATGTACGCTTCCGTCATCCCGTCCAGCTTGTGGACGCGCTGGTCCAAATCGCTGATGTGGTCAAGAATCTGGGCCAGCAGTTCCCGCTGCAGCGGCGTGATGGTTCCGTCCAGGGACGCCATGATCTTATCCAGCTTGGGCAGAAGGCTGTGGTGGAGCAGCCTGGAGATTTCCCCACAGTCATCCAGTGGCTCTCCTGCGGCGAGACGTTCCAGCAGGCGTCGGGCGCTCTTGCCCTGAATGTCCTTTACCACGCTGCCCAGTTTGATGTTGGCTCCCTCCAGCACCTTTTGCAGACGATTCAGTTCCCGGCTACGTTCCTCTATGATGCTCTTACGGTAGCGGGTCAATTCCCGCAGCTCCCGCTGCGCCCGGTCAGGGACGAAGCTGGCCCGCAAAAGGCCGTGCTGGAGCAGGTCCGCGATCCACTCCGCGTCCTTTACATCGGTCTTCCGCCCCGGCACCGCCTTCATATGTGCGGCGTTGACGATAATCGCATCCAGGTTCAGCAGCTCGAACAGGTTGTAAAGGGGCTTCCAATAGGACCCTGTACTTTCCATGGCGGCCATCTCGCAGCCCGCCTCCGACAGCCAGCTGGCCAACGCTTTGATTTCGCAAGTCATGGTACCAAACTCCCGCAGCTCCTGCTTCCCGCCTCTGCGCAGGCAGGCTACGATAAGAGATTTGTGTACGTCGATCCCACAACAGCACCGATAGACAACTTCCATCTTTGGACCTCCACTTCTCTTGTCACGGTGTGCTCTCCTATAGCTTCACTTTACTATGCGTCCTTCTGCCCTGCCGGGCGGGACAATTTGTGGTTCAATGGGAGAGCATTTTGCCAATTTGTTTAGCGCGCTTATGGCGGCAAAGAAAAATCGGCCTTGTACCGTGCCCCTTTATTCTACCACGCCTCTCCCGTTTTCGTCCCTCGTGATGC
>CAJUOD010000221.1 GCA_910587875.1 uncultured Oscillibacter sp.
CAGCAGCAGACCCACGCCCCGGCGGTCCTCCGACACGAATGCCAGGGAGGAATCCAGGCACTTCCGGGGGCTGTTGAGGGCGATGGCCTGACCCTCGAACTCCACGGTGCCGCCAGCCTCATACAGGCCCATGACGCCGTTGGGGATGCCCAGCTTGCCCTGGCCCGCCAGGCCGCCGATGCCCAGGATCTCACCCTCCCGGACGTCCAGGCTCACGTCCCGCACCGTCTCGCCGGGCATGTCCACCCAGAGGTTCTGGATGGACATGATGGTCCGGGCCCCGTCGTTGGAACGAGCCTCGCTTACAACGGCGCTCTGCACGTCCCGGCCCACCATCCACTTGGTGATGTCCTCCACGCTGGTCTCGGCGGCGGGGACGTCCCGGACCACAAAGCCGTCCCGCATGACCACCACCTTGTCGCAGACCGCCAGAATCTCGTGGAGGCGGTGGGTGATGAAGATGACGGAGATGCCCCGGGCGGCCATGCCCCGGATGGACTCCAGCAGGGCCTCGGCCTCCTTTTCCGTCAGCACGGCGGTGGGCTCGTCCAGGATGAGGAGCTTCAGCTGGTCCTTGCTCAGCTCCCGGGCAATTTCCGTAAACTGCTTGTGTCCCACGGGCATGTCGCTGATGACCATGTTCGCGTCGATGGCGACGCCCATTTTTTCGATGGCGGCGGAGGACCGCCGGTCCATCTCCTTATAATCCAGAGTATTCAGGCGGTCGCCGAACACCTCTGAAACAATATTCTTTTTGCAGGGCTCCCGATTCAGGAGGATATTTTCCGTGGCGGAGAAGCCGGGGATCAGGGAGAACTCCTGATGTACCATGCCGATGCCCGCCTCCAGTGCGTCAAAGGGCGTGTTGAATTCCACTTTCTGGCCATTCAGCAGGATGTCGCCGCTGTAGCCTCCGGTCTCCCGGATCACGTCCATGCCGAAAAGAATTTTCATCAAGGTGCTTTTGCCCGCGCCGTTTTCGCCGCACAGGCCCAAGACCTCGCCCTCACCCAGGGTAAAATTGATGTCGGTGAGGACCTGGTTGCCGAAGAAGTCTTTTTTGATGTTCTGCATTCGCAGCAGGGGGTTCACGTTGTTTGTCATACATCCACCCTATCTCATTTGTTCCGCGCCCCACGGCGCCCGGGCGGGGACCCGCCCTTAAAAGCCAAGTCAAAACCAGCGCGGGGAGGAGGACAGGTCCTCCTCCCCGTGCGGCAGACAATTTTGAAATTGAATCAGCTGACAGTGTAGTACTTCTCGGGGATCTCCACGTCGGCGTTGCCCATGAAGTGGCCCGGATCGCCCATGATATAGGTGTCCTGATAGATCAGGAACACATTGTCGCTCTTGACTCCCGTGGTGGCGTTGGTGTATCCCGCGCCATTCCACTGAGCCTTGGGAGAGTAGACGTTCAGGGCCTCAGCCACGGCGTCCATATCCGTGATTTCGCACTTGCCCTCGATGACGTTCTTGGCGTGCTCGGCAAGACCCGCGGACAGGGTGTAGCCATAGGAGTACGCCCAGGTGCCGAAGCGGTCGGCGGCGCCCTTCTCAACCAGGGCGGACTCGACCTTAGCCAGGATCTTCTCAAAGTCGCCGGCCTCCTCGGTGAGGTCCAGGCCCAGAGCGCCAGGATAGCCCATCAGAGGAGAGGGCAGGTCGGCCTCGATGAAGTAGCCGCCGTACTCGACCAGCTGCTTCAGCAGGGGCTCGGTGTGGGCGTCGTTGGTGCAGAAGTAGGCGGCGTTCTCACCGTACTTCTGGACCCAGGCGGGGACGTTCTCCAGGATATAAGCCTGGGCGCCGGGGATACCGACATCGGAGGTCGGGTCGGGAGCGGTCTCCAGGACGAACTCCATGCCGAACTCCTTGCAGGCCTCCCGCATGACGGCCACACGGCGGCTCATGGTCTCATAAGCCATGTGGCGGGGGAAGGAGATGTGGACGAAGGTGTCCGCGCCCAGCTCGTGGGCGGTGCGGATGATCAGGTAGCCGCGGGAGACGAAGTCGTTGTTGCAGACCAGGTCGGCGGCGGAGCCAATCTCAGGCAGGTCCTCGTGGGCCTCGCCGGCGATGCAGAGGATGTCGGGGCGGCGCTCCTTGATCTGCCGGAAGGCCTCGGTGGTGCCGGGGATGGACTGGTTGACGATGACGGCCTTCATCAGGGGGTCGTCGGACATGTTCACGATGGTCTGGATGGTGGTTTCCAGCTCCTCAGTGAAGTTGTCGGGATAGATGGCCAGGGTGACCTTATCCTCGCCGTATTTGGCCTGGAAGGCCTCGGCGCCGCGGCGGTCGTCCTCGGACTGAGAGACGGAGCCGGTGACAATGCCGATGTGGTAGTCGCCCGCGTCCCCGGTATCTCCGGTATCGGCGGGCTCCCCGCCCTGCTCGGTCTGGTTGGCGTCAGAGCCGCCCTGATCCTGCGCGGGGGCCTTGGTGTCGCCGCCGCAGCCCGCGAGAGCCAGAAGCATCACGAGCGCCAGCAGCATGCTGAAAAACTTCTTCATTGCAAACCTCCAAAAATTTTTGTGTCTTCCGGGCGCATCCAAACCTTCTCATGGTTTGTCTGCAAACCATGAAAAAAAGGCGTACGCCTTTTGAACGTATCTATTGTAGCAAAAATCCTGATTTTGTCAACCTCAATTTCTGTATTTGCCCTATTTTCGGGGATGCTCCACAAAAAAAGGGCCCCGCAGCACGGCCGCGGGGCCCTTTTTTCGCTCTTATGCCGTCTAAAAACGGTCCGTATCAATCCCTGGCGAGCTTGAACCGGTCCACCAGCTGCTTCAGGCTGGCCGCCTCGGCGGACAGCTCCTCGCTGGCGGCGGCGCTCTCCTGAGCGGTGGCGCTGTTGGTCTGCACCACGGAGGAAATCTGATCCACGCCCTCGGTGACCTGGGCGATGGCGGAGGTCTGGTTCTCCACCGCCTCCACCACGATATCCATCTGGGTGGTCACGTGGCCGGCGTAGACGCTGGTCTGCTCCAGGGACTCGGTGACCTTCACCACGGCCTGGCTGCCCTCGG
>CAJUOD010000222.1 GCA_910587875.1 uncultured Oscillibacter sp.
TCGCCGGGAGCGATATTGTTGCAGTAGCAGGTGTTGTACCCGGCGGTCAGCAGGAAGTACCGCCCGCAGTTGTGGCACTGCCTCGGCGCGTTGCCCAGAGCCAAGCCTCGATAAAATTCCGTCCGTAAAAAGTCCGCCAGGCTGTTAAAGGTTGACTTCTCCGCCACGAAGAACCTGCCTTCCTCAGTAGGATGCATCATGGGTACAAAGCTCACCTCCAAGGGGAAGCTCTGCTCAAATTCATAGTTGAAAATATGCGCGCCGATGGAAAGCATATCAGCGTAGAATCGGGAGTACGCCTCGGCATAGGCGCCGTTGGTCCTCCGTTTCAGCGGCTCGAAATACTTCCTCGTCATCTCCGTGACCTGCAGGCGGAAGGTGCGGATGGACTCTGCGAAGCAGGCGAGCCCGGCCATCATCCCCTGGTATATGGCGTACCCTTCGGTAGACGGGTCCCGCACCTGCGCCCACTTCTCCCTGTCCGCCATGAGCCGTTGAAAGGTATGGAAACAACACGCCTCGTCCATTTTCAGATCCCGGTAGACCGGCAGAGCAAAGATGAGTTCCCAGACAGCGTTCAGCCGTTCCTGCGCAAGGGCGGCGGCGCTGCCTGTTTTTTCTGTAGGCAGCTTCCGGGCAGCGGGGATGAACAGCCTGACACGCCGGTCGATCTCGCCTAGGATCGACTCGTCCAGGTTCATGACGTCCACGCAACACTGCCCGATGGGGTAGTCCTTTTTTCCAATGAACACCCGATTGCCGTAGAAGAATACGGTGAACTGGTCGTAGGTATAGGTGTAGTCCAGCTCGATGCGCATCAGTTCTTCTGCCATAGCTGCCTTCCCTCTGTATCCGATAGAGATTTGGGATTTGCCTAATCGGGTTCAAATCCGTTGAAAATCGTAGCCGGTAGTGTTACCCTCATCGTATCAGATGGGCGAAGAAAAATCAATCACAGGGGGTGGCGATGTTGAAAGAGTCTGTCTACAAAAGCTACGAGGAACTACCACTGTTCCTCAACGCAAAGATGGTGGCACAGGTGCTGGGCATTGCTCCGTCCAGTGCATAAGAGTTGATGCACGAATCAAGTTTTCCTGTTCTAGAAATTGGCAACAGGATGGTGGTTCCCAAGGAGAAGTTTATTGAGTGGGTGGAGAGAAACACAGGAGGCAATAGCTGATGCTCTGGCAGTACACAAAACGAGATGCAGTCAAAAACTTTTTCCCTCTACCCAATGAGATCTTCTCTCTGGGTTTATCGTCTGGCGCGCTGGCGGTCTATTCCTACCTGCTCTACTGCGAAAATCGTAAGACCTATCAGTGCTGGCCCAGCTACAGGTCCATCGGCAAAGCCGTCCGCATGAGTGTCAACACAGTGCGGAAATACGTTTCGGAGCTGGAGGAACAGGGACTGATTGTCACAGAGCCAACGTCTGTCACCACAAGAGATGGACGCAAGCGCAACGGCACTCTGCGCTACATCATCCTGCCGATTCGAAACGCAGTGGACCGCAACAACCAACGACGGCTTCGACAGCTGGAGGAAACAGTGGAACGGATGCGTATCCGCAAGAAGCTGGAGGGCAACGAGGAACACCCCGCATGAGCGCCTGTGAGCCGCCGTGTGCGATTCTTCTATCGAGGGCAGACAGGTCCTAGGGAAGCAGTCCGCACCAAAATGCAGCGGTTTACGAGGGACGAAAGAAAAGCAGGAGAAAGCCCTGGCGCTTTCCGCGCGCCAGGGCGGGTACTTCTGCCCGCAGTGCGGGCAGTTGCGGGGACAGGAGTCGACGCTTTTATGACGGAGGGGAAAACCGATTGACGCTGATATTTTCGGAAGTGCCCTTAAATCCCACCGTTGGCGGCTTTCGCATGACGCTAATTCAAAATAAGGAGGAAAATCCGGCATGAACGAAGATAAAAAACGGCACACGGTCTGGCTCACGCCAGATGCATGGAGCCAGGTAGAAACCAGTTATACAAAAGACAACTGTACCACAAAAAACGAGTACATTGAAAAGGCAATCCGGTTTTACACCGGCTACCTGAACACGCAAAACGCCGCCAGCTATCTCCCGCGTGTCCTTGCGGATGTGCTGGATGGCAAGCTGGGGGCGCTGGGCTCTCGGATCGGCAAGCTGCTGTTCAAGCTGGCTGTGGAGCAGGACATGATCGCAAACATCACGGCGGCGGTGAATGAGATTCACCTGGATGATGTGGAGCGGCTGCGGGCACGGTGCATGAAGGAGATACGGCAGACCAATGGGGTGATCAGTCTAGAAGACGCCGTCAGGTACCAGAATGGATGGGATGATTAATGGTCAGGCTGATTCAGAAAAGCGGATATATCAAGTCTGGTAATGCCTTTGGGTATATGAAGTACATCGCCACACGCGAACGGGTAGAGAAGCTGGAGGGGAGCGGCCCAGTAACAAAAGGTCAGCGGCAGCTCATCGAAAATCTGCTCCGGGATTTTCCTGATGCCATTGAGTTGGAAGAGTACAATGACTATCGTTCAGCACCGACCACCGGCAGCGCCTCCTCGTTGATCTCTGCTGTGCTGGACGCCAACGCCCACAGACTCACCGACAGGGACGGCTACATGCGGTACATCGCCACCCGGCCTCGAGTGGAGCGTCATGGTGAGCACGGCCTGTTCAGCAATCGACCAGTGTCGCTGGACGCCGCACTCAAAGAAGTCGAGAAGCACACCGGAAACGTGTGGACGTTTATCTGGTCCCTGCGGCGGGAGGACGCGACCCGCCTTGGTTATGACTGCGCGGAGAGTTGGAGAAAGCTGATCAAAGCTCATCAAGTGGAGCTGGCAGAGGCCATGAAGATTCCGCCGGACCAGCTCCGCTGGTGCGCCGCGTTTCACGACGAAGGTCATCATCCCCATGTCCACGCCATGGTCTGGTCAGCCGATCCGAGTCAGGGCCGATTGACCAAGGAGGGCGTCAAGATGATTCGCTCCAGACTCACGAATGATATTTTCCAGGATGAGATGTACACGCTCTATCAGGAGAAGGAC
>CAJUOD010000223.1 GCA_910587875.1 uncultured Oscillibacter sp.
CGAAAAAAGGAAAAGCAGAACCGGGCGGAGGACGCGAATCTGCATGAGCGGCAGGAGGTCCAGGGCATTCTGTCCCGTATTCGCGGCACTGGAATGGCCGGTATCAGCTGCGACGACGAAAACGCCCTCCAGATGCTCCGGGAGAAGCTGGCCAGACGCGAGCGGGAACAAGAGATGATGAAATCCGTTAACGCCTACTACCGCAAACACGGCACTCTGGATGGTTGTCCCCTCCTTTCGGCGGAGGAGGTGGAAAAGATGAAAGCGTCTATAGCCCGCGACTGGCGGGCAAATCCCAAGCCCTATGACAGCTACCTTCTGGACAACAATAATCAGAAAATCCACAGCGTCAAGGCCCGGATCGCGGAGCTGGAGGCAAAACAGAACAGTCCCGCCCCAGAGGGCTGGAGCTTTGAGGGCGGTAGAATAGTCATGAATCAGGAAGAAAACCGTGTCCAGATCCTGTTCGACGGCAAGCCGGACGCGGATATCCGCTCCGAGCTGAAGCACGCCGGTTTCCGCTGGGCCCCAGACAGACCTCAAAAAAAATTTACGCCAGAATATCAGAAGATTGCCAGCAAACTGGAATATATCCGTAAAAGGCTTAAGACCACTGAGGGCGAGGAGAAATCCGAGTTGTTGCATCGGCGAGAGGTATTGCGCAAGGAACTGCTGAAAACGCCCTGCAAATCGCAGACGGATAAAAAGCTGAAATATGTTCGCTATGCGGATGATTTCCTGATTGGTGTGAATGGGAGCAAAGAGAACTGTGCGCAAATTAAGCGCCAGTTGTCGGAGTTTATTGCGGGAACGCTGAAAATGGAACTCAGCGGGGAAAAGACGCTTATCACCCACAGCAATGAATACGCCAGATTTTTAGGTTATGATGTACGGGTCAGGCGCAACGGCCAAATCAAGCACGGAGAGCCAGGAAGCCGTTTCTGCGCAATGATAAAGTGATACGTCAAAAGAAGATGGCAGAATTTAAGCCGGAGCGCAGAAAATCCTTACTGCGGTGTACTGACCTTGAAATCATTTCTGTCTACAATTCAGAACTCAGGGAGATTTGCAACTACTATTCTATAGCAAGTAATTTCGGAAAACCGGATTATTTTGCATACCTAATAGAATATAGCTGCTTGAAAACCCATGCAGGAAAGCACAAGAGCAAAACCAGTAAAATCAGGGCACAGTGCAAAGACGGACGAGGCGGTTGGGGAATACTCTATGAGACAAAACAGGGCCGCAAATGCTGTTACTTTGCTAAATATCACGATTGCAAAGACGCCTGGAACCCCGCTGACCAAATTTCAAACGCCGTTGTGCGCTTTGCGTATACTGCGACCACTTTTGAGAAACGTCTGTCCGCAAAAATCTGTGAATTGTGTGGGCAACTGATGCAGAACACTATGAAATTCATCATGTCCGTAAAGTAAAGGATTTGCAGGGCAAGGAGCCCTGGGAGCAAATCATGATTGCCAAGCGGCGCAAGACGTTAGTGGTCTGTGAAAATTGCCACAAGCTAATTCATGGGAAGAGAGTTTTGTAAGATGGAGTAATGAGGGGAAGCCGTGTACATCGAGAGGTGTACGCACGGTTCCGTGAGAGGGTGGCGCAAACCTGCCATAGAAATATGGTAAGGCGGTGCTTCCCTACTCTACCACAACCGGGGGACCAACTCCTACTTCGGAAAAATCCACACGCTGAATATCGGGAACAGCATCGCCCTTACGACCAAGGAAGAGAGCCGCACTTACTCTGTTACCAGCGTGGAAAAGGTAAGCGAAACGGACAACAGCGGCACCGCCTTCACCAGCGGCAATCAGATCACCCTCTATACCTGCGTGAGAGATGCGCGGGAATATCGCTGGTGCGTCACTGGAGTTGAAGTTTAACAAAAAACCTGCGAAAACTGATTGACAAACATTACCATTTCTGCTATGATTTAAATAGTTAGTTTTAGCTAATTGCAAAGAGCAGAAATGGAGTCGTCAAGATGAAAGGCAGACAGTTCACCTTTATAATGGGGATGCTATTGGGAGCGGTCCTGTTCGGCGGAGCATCCGCCGTAGCCGCCGGGATCATAGCGGAACCGGCTTGGTCCCCGATCTATGTGGATGGACAGCAGGTGCAAATGACCGCCTATAACATTCTGGGCAATAACTATGTGAAGCTGCGAGACATCGGGCAGGCTGTGGGATTCAACGTCTACTACTAGGATGGCGTTCAGGTGGACAGCGATGCTCCATAAACAGGCGAAGCCCCCATTGAGGTCCCCGCACAGGCAAGCGCCTCCATTCGAGTGAACGGTTACAAGGGGAATACCCCGGCGGCAGGTGAAATCAGCGGCTTGATGATTTTGGAACCGGACTGTACCGCAGTTTCCAGCAATCCCGCTATTGTGTCCGTAAAAAGCGTGGTTGGACACTGGGCGGCTGTGGCCAATGCTCTTGGAACGGCAATCATCACCGTGACCGCCCCGGATGGCCGGACGGGAAATGTGACGATCACCGTGGAATCCGCTGTACCGTCCGCCCCTGCTGGTGGAAATGTGGCCGCTGTAACGGACAATATGGAGGTTCGCCAGGAATTGATCCGCCTGATTAACCAGACCCGTGAGGCCAACGGCGTTGCGGAGCTGCCCGTCAGTGAGACCCTGATGAACGCCGCCCTGCCCGTGACGGAGGACGGCAACACCCCACCCGCCCCGGACGCGCCGCCGCCCGATATGGTAAAGTCCGTTGCCGGCACGACGTTTGATATTTACTTCCATTTCAGCCAGACCAGCCGGGAAACCTTTACCGACAAGGTGCTGCGCCTTATTCAATCCGACACTCTAACCTAATAAAAATAATTGACTTTTTTCTCTATCCGTATTGACAAGTCCCGAAAGGTACGGTGGTCGAGTAATGTGGTAAAATGCTCCAGCGTGGTGGATATGAGATAAAAATACTCAATACCATCAATTTTAAGCAATCCATGAGGTATAACCCCTTCAAATATATCTACTGTGAGA
>CAJUOD010000224.1 GCA_910587875.1 uncultured Oscillibacter sp.
TCCTCCTCCCCGTCCGCCGGGCCAGGTACGCGGCGGCGAAGAGGGCGTAGGCGTAGGCCAGCCAGTACTTCAGATAGGGATTGGCGGTATAGACCGCATGATAGGGAATCTTCGACAGGAGCCCGGCGGCAAAGAGCATATACTCCGCCCCCAGCCGGGCCGGGAGGGCCAGCAGCGCTCCCAGGGGCGGGTAGAAAAAGCTGACGAACACCGACAGCAGGCCGAAGGTGAAGGCCCAGGTCCCCGCCCAGAGGCAGAGGGCACTGCTCAAGGGGGCGATCAGCACCAGCGCGCCGAAGTAATAGGCCGACAGGGGCATGGTGAAGACCATGGCCCCCATGGAGGTGGAAAAGGTGGCCGCCAGGAAGCGGAAAATCTTTCCCCAGGCCTTTCCTCGCTTCTTCTCCCCGACCAGCCCACGGTAGAGCTTCGGCGTCAGCCAGAGGATGCCCGCCATGGCGGCGAAGGACAGCTGTAAGCTGACGGAGGCGGCGGCAAAGGGGTTTGCCAGCAGAATTAAAAACAGGGCCGCCAGCAGAGACGTGGGCCCGTCGCTCTCCCGGCGGGCCAGGATGGCCAGCAGGGGCAGGGACAGCATGACGCAGGCCCGGAGCACCGAGGGGCTGCCGCCGGTGAGGGCGGCGTAAAAGGCCAGCAGAGGAATGCCCAGCAGGGCTTGTAGCTTCCGGCTTTGCAGCAGGAAACCCGCCAGGGCCATGAGGAAGCCGCAGTGCATGCCGGACACCGCCAGAATGTGGCTCAGCCCCGCCTCGGTGAGGGCCGTGTAGGACTTTTCCGAAACCTCGCCCCGGTCGCCGGTCAAAATGGCTGTCAGAAATCCGGCGGCGTCCCCGGAGAAGAGGACCTGAATCCGCTCCTTCATGGCCCGGCCCATCCGGGCGGGGAGCCAGCGGGGACTGTTCCGGATCCCCTCCCCGACCTCCAGGCCTCCCCGGGCGTAGGCCAGGAGAAAGACGCCCTTGGAGGTGAAGGTGGTGACGTCCTCGTCCCGGATCCGGGCGGCGTCCCGGAATTGGGCCCGGCCTTTGACGGTCTGGCCGGGTACCAGGTCCAGGAGCTCCCGCCCGGCGTAGAGCACCGCCTTGCCGGGGAGGCCCTCCAGACGGATCTCCGCCCGGGCGCCGAAATCCGTCTCAGAGGCATAGCCGCAGAGAGTGGCGGCAAGGCTCTCTTCCCGTCCCGCCAGAGCTTGGGCGGGCCGCTGGACCTGCCGGGCGTACAGCCAGCTCCAGCCCAGGCCCAGGGCCAGCGCCGCGCAGAGGATCACGCCCCGCCGCCGCCACTCTCGGGGCAAAAGCAGGGACAGGAGTCCCAGCGCCAGGGCCAGTCCGGCTCCCGCCAGAATCCAGCCGTCCCGGAGGAGATACTGGGCCAGGAACACGCCCAGAGAAAAGCCCCCGGCAAATACCGCCAGCCGCCTCATGGCCCCCCTCCTCCGTCTCTTTCTCCAAGCCAAAAACTCCCGGAGGGGTTTCCCTCCGGGAGCCGGTTTCTCTCTTAACAGGGTCACTCCGCCAGGATCAGGCGGCTGCCCGTCAGCGTGGGGCTGTCCGCCGTCAGCTCCGGGACGAATTCCGCCCTGCCGTCCTCCCCCGCCGCCTGGAAGACCAGGTTGGAGAGGGTCTCCACCTGTTCAGGCGTGGTGGCGGCGTAGATGCGGTCCACCCGGCTCACCAGGCGGTTCAGGTCCAGCCCGGCCACGGTGTCCGGGCCCTCGGCGATGACCGCCTCCGGCACCTCCACGGACAGGAGAATGTCATAGGGCTCCAGGGCCGCGTTCAGGTCGCTTAAGAGCAGGTCCAGGTTGTTGGCCAGGGGCACGTCGGTGTTGTAGTTGACTTTATTGATTTTGCCCACAGTGGGATAGCTGAAATCCGTCAGCAGCAACTCGTCGAAGCCCAGCTCCGCGATCTCCTTCGCCAGGGCGCAGACGTACTCCCGGGCCCCGGGCTTGGCGGGGTCCAGCCAAAGGCTGTTGTTCCCGTCGTAGAAGATATAGCCGCCGGTATTTTTCAGGCCCCGGCCCTCCACGTCGGCATTCGCCGCCTTGAAGTCCTGGAGGCAGGCCACGCTGGCGATGGCGTGCAGCCCCTCCTGGCCCGTAATCGCCGCCAGGGCGGCGGCGGTGTCCAGCTCCGTCTCCACTGCGCCGGAGACGGCGTTGGCCGCGTTGAAGTAAACCGTCCCGTTGGAGGTTTTCAGGCGGACGGCCACGGCGTTGGTCCCCGCGGGCTTCACCGCCTCCTGCCACAGGGCCTGGGTCAGCGCCTGGGCCGGGAGGGAAAAGGCCACGGCCTCCTTGGGCTCCTCCGGCTCCGGCTCCTGGACCACCACGTCTATATTGGGCTGGTTCTCCGGGGTCTCCCCCTCTCCGTCCGGCGGGGGCTCCTTCTCCTCCGTCTGCCAGGGCAGGCGGATCTGGCGGCTGCCGTCGGCGCTGTAGACAAGAAACTGCTGCAGATAGATGACGCTGGCGGCCACCGCGATCACCAGCACCAGCAGAATCGCCAGTAAAATTTTCCATCTGGGGCCCCGGCCCCGGTAGCTGCTGTAGCCCTTGGTTCCCACCATGCGCGTCACCTCTTTTCAGGAGCGGCGCTCCCGTTTCAGCCCTCCAGGGCCATCATCTTCTCCACCCGGCGGGCGTGGCGGCCCCCCTCGAATTCGGTGGAGAGGAAAACCTCCACCATGCGCTCGGCCATGTTGGGCCCGGTGAAGCCCGCGCCGATGGCCATCATATTGGCGTCGTTGTGGCGGCGGGTCATCTCCGCCTGGAGGCAGTCCGCGCAGTGGGCGCAACGGATTCCCTTGACCTTGTTGGCGGCAATGGAGATCCCGATACCAGTGGTGCAGATCACAATTCCCCGCTCGCAACTTCCCTCCGCCACAGCCCTGGCTGCGGCGGCGCCAAAGTCGGGATAATCACAGCTCTCTTTGGAAAGGCAGCCGAAATCCTCCACCTCGTGGCCAAGCCGCTCCAAAACCTTTATGA
>CAJUOD010000225.1 GCA_910587875.1 uncultured Oscillibacter sp.
CCGCCTTACCCCACTACATTCCACTTATAGCCCATGCGCCAGACGGTCACGATCTTCTGCGGGCGGCCCGGGTCGTTCTCCACCTTTTCCCGGAGCCTGCGGATGTAGACGGACAGTGTGTTATTGTCGATATAATTGCCCTGGCAGTCCCACAGCTTGTCTAAAATCTGCTCCTTGGACAGCACCACATTGGGATTTTGCATCAATAGGCACAGCAGCCGGTACTCGCCCGCCGTCAGGTCAAGGAGCGTATCGCCTTTGTAAACCAGTCCCTTTACCATCTCTACCCGCAAGCCGTTGGAGCATAGCTCCGTATTCGCGAAGTCCTTGGAGCGGCGGAGCAGGGCGTTGATCCGAGAGAGCAGCACCCCCAGCTTGAAGGGCTTGGTGATGTAGTCGTCGCCGCCGATGTCCAGTCCCATGATGATACTGACTTCCTCATCCGAGGCCGTCAAAAAGATGATTGGCACTTTGGAGGTCTGACGAACGATTTTGCAGACTTCAAAGCCGGAACCGTCCGGGAGGGACACGTCCAAAATCAACAAATCGTATCTCCCGTCTGCCCAAACGGCCTCTGCTTCCCTGACGGTCCGGGCGACCTCCAATTCATACCCTTGTTTGAAAAACGCAAATGAAAGCCCATTGATCAGGCTCAGGTCATCTTCAAGCAGCAATATTTTACTCATATACAACCTCTTTCCTTTGCGTCTGCCAATATGGCTCTAACTCTCAGCTTGTGCCTTGTCCAAGTCAAAGGATAGCACTCAATTTTTACTCCCTTATGACACAAATCTTACAATTTTCTTGGCATTGGAAAATTGACCATAAAATTTCAAAACCGCCGTAAGGCTGTTAATATTTTGTTCAAGTGCGGAGATGCCAAGTGTCGAAACAAAGGTTCACCTATGAATTTGCCACAGCAGATGCGACCAGTTTCTGTACGCTTTCCTCCGCTCCGCAGGAGCGAATCATGTCCGAGATTTCTTGATAAGCCTCCTCCGCACTCTCCGCTTCTGAGGGAATATAGACCCACTGGCTCATAAAGCTATGGGCGTAGTTACAATGAATATTGCCGGTGTAAATCTGTACAACGGGGTCCTCCACATGACAGCCGGTCTGCGGGGCGCAGTCTGAACGGAAGGAAAAATAGTCCTGACCGTCTTTTACATAGATGATGTTAATTTTCAGGTCCTCTTTTGCAATATTCATTCTGTCGCTGATTCCGGCCTCCTGGTTATAAGAGTTCTCCGCTTCGACCTTTTCAAAATAAAAACGCTCCCGGTGTGCTGCGACAATATCTTCTTCCATATCCTGATATTTTTCCGGCACCAGGAGATTCAGCGTCAGATCATCATAAACAAACTGCTCCGTCAAATTACTGCCGTCCGCAGTTTCGATTGGGTTATGTGCAAAGTAGTTCCTGCTCACTCGAATACAGTGTCCGTTAGGGTCGATTTCTTCCGCAAACTGCATCCCGTTCATGGTATACAGCGGCGTACCGGCATCATCCATAGCCTGATAGTTGTAGAAGTCCGCAACAAAGGCCCCCGCTTTATCCTCCAGCTCGGCAAGAAGATGGGCGCTTCGGGCCGCAATTTCCAGATATTGCACAGGGTCATCCTCGCCTGTGTACTGTACTTGAGTTGTATAGATATGGCACTGCTCCTGTGCCGTCCCCTTGCTGGCAGCCGATGTAGGCACTTCTTCTTTGCCGCCACAGGCGGTCAGACCTGCAAGACAGGCTAACGCCAGGATTCCATATAAAAACTGTTTCATAATATTCCTCCACACGTTTTATTCTATCTTAAAGAGTAAAAAGATTGACATTCGGAAACCGGGGGCATATTGCCTCCGGTTTCCAGGCAAGCGTTCAGTTTTGACGTAGCCGCTCAATGATACTGACCTTTGCGATCTTCCGGTACATAAGCACCGGTATTGTGGCCGCAAACAGGAGCAGAAGCGGATAGACCACCAGCATGGGCCACATGACAAATTGGTAGGTGAAAAACCAGATCCCGCTGGAAATGCCCCTTACGATCACCACCGAGAACAAAACGCCCAGGACGGCGGATGTGATAATCGTTCCCACCGCGTAGTACAGCCCTTCAAAAGAGAGCATACGCTTTAACTGCTTTCCGGTCATACCAATGCTTTGCAGCATAGCAAATTCTTTCTTACGGGTGATTACGCTGGTCAGAACGGAGTTGACAAAGTTGGCAATCCCGATAATTCCTACGATAATGCTCAATGCCCCGCCAATCGTAATAATCATGGAAGTCAGGTTGTCAAAGGAGCTGACATAGGTTTCCTTGGACTCAAAGTCCATACTGGGCTCTACGCTGTCAATATAGCTGTTCAAAAACTCTTCCATCGCGGCCTCCGTTCCCGTTTTCACATTGAATGGGAAGTTGACCAGGTGCGGCTGGTTGCAGAGGGGCAGATAAATTACCGTGGGGAGATAGAGCCGTGAAGCGCCGGTATTGCGGGTGGTGGTGGTGTTTTCGTTTTTTCGGACCTTTGCCATGATGGTAAACTCATAGCTCTCCCCGATGCTGCCGAAGAGGCCGTCCTCTCGGATATGGTTCAGCCGGATGGTATCCCCAACATGGATATTCGGATTGTCGATCACCGTCCCATCGTCCATGCACTCCACACTCAGCAGAATATACTTGCCCGTTTTCAGCTTTTCCAGGTCAATGATTCCTTCTACTGCCTCCATCGTGTTCAACACAAAATCATCCGCGCCATACACGTCTACAAAGGGGTTGCCATTCTCGTCTTTGTTGTAGTTCGTAAACGCAGGGTGGTCCGTAGAAAAGTTTTCCTCCAACAAACGGGAGGTATAGAGCCTGCCGCCATCGGCAAAGTTCTCGTTCTGCCGGACGGCCTCGATAAAGCTCTCCGACAAATCGCCCTCACTCTTTTCAAATTGGTACTGGAAATAGTCCGCAGTGGAGATTACAAAATCAGTATTCAAAAACTTCTCGATATATTTATCAA
>CAJUOD010000226.1 GCA_910587875.1 uncultured Oscillibacter sp.
CAATGATCGCGTAGCTTGGACTCTCCTTGCGTCCGGCATTTGTTCGCGTCTTTTTTACAAGATGCTCCAGTATCTTATCCCACAGCCCACTGATCCGGGCGCGGCGATAAAAACTGTGTACTGTTGAATATGGCGGAAAATCATGGGGCAACTGCCTCCATTTACACCCTGAATCCACCAAATATAGTACAGCATCCGTTAATTCCCGTTTGCTCCACGTGCAGTTGCGCATCCCCGTATACAATGGTGCGATTTCTTCCCACTGCTCATCGGTCAAGTCGCTGGGGTACGACTCTCTTACCTTTTCTTCCATATCTCTATTCTATCACAGCCCTTTCCTCTTGTGAATACAGATTCTCAGTTTGCGGCCCGTTCCTCTGCGGTGGCCCGCCCTCACGCGCCTTTTGAATATCCGGACAGTCGGAGAACCAAATTGTGTGATGAGACTTCAGATGGAACTCGACAGCGCACGGTTCCAAATACTTCTCACACAGGCGGGGAAGATACTCCTCAACCTCATCCCATTCGTAGGGGTAGTCGACGCCTTCTCCATAGGTAATACCTTTTTTTAACTCCGCTACCAGTGCTTTGTATGCGTCCGGGTCCGTGTTTTCATAGGCGTCCTTGCCGGTCAAATGCTTCATCGTTTCGTTTCCAGTGTAGAGTAATTCCTCAAACTGGCAGCCTCCATAGGCTTCCACATCTGCCAGAGAGTCCGGATCAGCCAACGCCGCCATGTAGACCTCCTCGCCCTGGGCGATGAGCCATGCCCGGAAGTCGATGAAGCCGTCGTCTGAGCAGCCGTTTTCACACATCAGCGAGGCGGCGGTCCACAGTCCGTATTGATACGATAGATTCAGGTATCCGTTCAGAATGTCGTGGAAGTCCTGTGTCTGCTGGGGGCCGCGGGCAATGAGCTGCCCGGCCAGCCACTGGCTGGATGCGTCCATATTCTGACCGCATTCTTTCTTTGCTCCGGCGATCAGCTCCCAGAAATCGGACTTGCTCATTTCCATCCCCGGCTGCGCCGGATACCACTGTTTCTTCAGGCCTCCCGCAAGGCTGTCGCATTCCGCTGCCCACTGTTCCAGCTCCTCATCGTTGGCCCGCATCTCCTGGGCGTAGAGTTCCAAGCCGCTGAGGATATTCTGTCTGGTCTGTTCACTCAGCTCAGGCGCGCCGCCGGAGTCTCTGGCGGCGGATACCGCCTGATCGAATGTACTGCCGATTTGCTCCACCATCTCCCGGTATCCCTTGGGTGTGTCATCCTCAGCCAATCCCCAGAACTCAGCCATATCTGTGAGCAGTCTGCGGAATGTGGGCAGCTGTTCTTCCTGACCCTGTGCGGCAAGCCGGGCGGCGTGTTCCGTCAGGCCAGCGATGCACTGGCGCATCGTGTTTTTATATGCCTGATACTGCGGCTCCATCTGAGCGAGAAGTTCATCGACGGTATAGCCGCGGGTGTTTTCGCCCTGGGCCGGCGATGTCTGTTCTCTGTTATCCAAGCTGCATTCCTCCCATTTCAATACGTTCCGCCATATCCTCAGCCTGGATAGGCGGCGCCTCATAGAGCGTCTTTTTTCCGTAGGTGATTCGGATGATGTCCTCCGCACTGTAATTGGCGCTGCGGCCAAACAGCCGCTCAAACTCACGGCGGTCCTGTGCGGGGATATCATAGGTGCTGTAATAATTCCTATGGCCTGTCAGGGAGTTTGCCGCCGTCTTGAAAGTCAGTTCCTTGCCATCTTTCTCAACCGTAACGGTCACCGTTTTAGCGCCGCTGGCTTTTAACGCCTCTGTGATGGCTTTCATTCGATGGATGGGATTTTCGGTATCCTGCATCAGCGCCTGATATTCCGCTAACAGAGCGTCATCTTTCAGAAATTGCAGGAGAAATTTCTCCTGATTGATTTTGATATGCTGATCCGCCTCTGTCTCAATGAAGCCCTCCGGGTCCTGGAGCCAGGCCATAAAAGCGGCCTCCGGCAGTTCATTCAGAATATAGTCGCTGTGGAACTGCCCATCTGGCGCCTGGTTGGCAAAAATTTGGCAGATTACCGTTTCTTTGGCGCCGTAGTCCTGATAATACTGAAGATCGCGCTTCGCTTGTCCGCTGGAGACTATCTGTGTGGGGAGGTTGCTACGGTCATTCGCGATGATCTCCTCCACGCGCTGATTGATTTTGGCGCATATTTCATCCACCATAGAGGGGATGGCCCTGGCCACAAACGGGGCCTGCCCGTCTGTAAGAATAGTTGACAGGCCCTTCGTTAGATACAGTGTCTTTTTTCCGATGTCGTGTACACCGCAAAACGTCAGGCCGTTTTTCCAGGAGATACAGCCATCTGCTTCCACGGCAGTCTGGTACAGATAGTCAACCGGCTTTTTTTCGATTTTGAGGAGCATCGTGACGGCTTTCTCGCCCGTGCAGATTGTCAAAGGCGCGTTTCCCCAGTCCAGCCACCGCTGGAAATCATTGCGGGAAACCGTACATTGAACAAGGTCTTTCATCAGGTGATTCCCCCCATCGTCATGCCGGTACCACCGTAGTCCTCGATCTGGCGGGGATTCTCCTCACCATACAGGCCGCAGAACATATCGTCCACGGCCTTGCGGACTTCCGGGTTATCCGTCAGGGTTTCACAGCGGAAGCCGGTGGCGGCATGGCAGGGCAGCTCCTCACGGACGGCCTGGAGATATTTCTCCGGGTCAGTATAGTTCCACCGTTCCCCGCTGGCGAAGGTGACCCGCCCGACAGCCGGGCTTTCGTCCAGTACCTGCCGGAGACGGGCGGAAGCCTCCGCCGTCACCGGGTCATCCTTGAATTCGTCCATCCTCAGCCGGTCCTCTGACAGCCACTCCCGGCCATCCCAATGGATGGCCAGATCCACCGCGGCGATGCCGTCCTTGGTGACCCCCAGCCGCTTGTCCTCGCAGTCAAGACCGGCGTATAACTGCATGGCCCCCTCCAGCGGGAGCTGGTGGGTCACTTGCC
>CAJUOD010000227.1 GCA_910587875.1 uncultured Oscillibacter sp.
TCCTGTATTTTGACTGTATGCGGGGCCTGATTTGCCTGTAGCGAATACTTCGCCGAAGAGATAGATCGACCGAGACCACCTTGTGGCACTTGGGGCACTTGATTTCAATCGTCCCGGAGGTCGGAGTGACCTTATCCATGATGCGCCAGCCACATATCGGGCATTTTACAACTACATGGAACGCCATCACCCGTCACCATCCTTTTCTACATCAACCATGGCCTGAGGATTACGGAGATATTCCGTTTTCAGAAGGCCCAGGCGTCTCAGCCGTATGGCCAGAGCTTGCCTTGATGCGCCAAGATAGTCAGCCACATCACAAAACCGCTGGTATTCCTTGGGCCGATATATTCGGTTGAGAATATCAAACCCACCCTCCAGTCCAAACTTGGAAAGGGCGGCATTGACAGCGAAGGCAGGAAGCAGAAGTGCAGAAGCCATGTTATCTGCCTGCCATTCACCCCAGTCTTGGGCGGGATGTTGCTGTACGATACCCCGATAGTACATAACTCGGCAGCGGTATCCACCTTGCTCCTGGGGAGCCATCCGATCTAGGATTTGATGCGCAACTTCATGGAGAACAGTAAAATTATACCTTCCCCGCTGTGCCGGGTCGCTGACCAGTTCCTTCTCCACCAAGAGGGTTTTACCGTCAAGGTAATAGATGCACGGCTCCCCATTGTCTCCATAGACCTCTACGCCGACCTCACTGTTTGCTGTCAGCCCAAGAATTGCTCCATTTTTTGACAGGCGATAATGATCGATGGATAGCCCCAGCAAATCGTGAGCCAGAGTATAGGGATCGATCCGGTCTGTCCCCTGGCCATCAAATTGAGGTAGCCGGGTGTAGTCCGCTGTAATACGCCCAGCAATATGCTCAATGTCACTACGAGATAGGTACAGCATCTTTTTCCACGACCTCCTGAATTACTGGCACTTGGCATCTATAGCTACGCATCGTCCCCACAAGGACGCCCAAAACAGAGCAGTCGCTGGTGACGATGTCTGGAGTTACCCCATCCTCTCTGCGGATACGAACCATGTCGCCCTCTATGAAAACACGACGGCACTGGTACTCCCCCTGGTGAAGAATACAGGCGATGTCACCGTTCCTTACCTCCTGGGTTGTGTCTAATATTAGGTAATCCCCGGAATGAATACCTGCGTTCCTCATCCCATCTCCACTTGCCTGGAGCAGTACGCAGTCATCTACGGGGCCAAAGAGCTGTGGATCAATGATTGCCATCTGGTGTGGACCATTCGGACACCCTGCGGGATGTATGGCACTTGACTTCCTCTTTTTCATCGCTGTTCCCTCCAAATTGTGGCTTTGAGGCTGTGGCTTTTCTACGATCTGAGCGAACAATCGGGAGAGCCCTCATTTTCTCGCCCACTATTGACAAAACATGAAATAAGGCATAGAATAAATGCAGTTGAACTTCATGCTTGAAATTATATGCAGTTCGATTTCATTTGTCAAGAGCAAAATGCAATTAAGTCTCATTTCGGAGGAGAGCCTATGAAATTCAGCGAAAAGCTAAAAGAGGCGAGAAAGAATGCCGGGTTAAAGCAACCGGAGCTTGCGAGGGCTGTAGGAGTCTCTGTTAGAACGATTGCCAGCTACGAGACGGGAGAGACCTATCCTCGGAAGCGCGAGACATACCAAGTCCTTGCAGATGCGCTGAATGTGGATGTTCATTACCTGATGAATGAGGAGGAGACCTTTGTCCTCGCTGCCGGGCAAGAGTATGGATCCCGTGGTGCTAAGCAAGCGGAGAAGCTTATTGCCGACATGTCTGCCCTATACGCCGGTGGTCAGCTATCCGAGGAGGACAAGGACATTGTCATGAGGGCTCTCCAAGATATCTACTGGGAGTCCAAGGCACGAAATGCCCAGAAGTACAGCCCGAAGAAGGCTACCACGGAGCAGTAGTCTAATTCTGATGGGAAGGAGCAGTTTCTCATGATGATATGCCCAGATGCGTATTACGAACAGAAGTTGAAGGGGAAAACCAAAGAGCAGGTTTTTTCTCAGATTCGAAGCCTAAAGTGGCAGATTGGGAATTTGAAAAATCGGCTCGAGGGTCCCGATTCCGATGAATGTGTATCTGAGGGGCCCAGTGAGAAAACACAAATTTCTTGCCTTCGGGCCTACTTGGATCGTGCTAAATTGGTCTACGCCCAGCTTGGCGGAGAATACAAGGCATCCAAGGCAGAGCTGGCTGCTCTAGAGTTTGAACGCAGGATTCCAGAGATATCCGAAGTTACCCTTATTATCGGAGGATTCTTCTCTGCCACTGAGGTCATCGAGGTCACCGTGGGAAAGCGTGGGGTCACCATCAAAAATACACAACGCGCCCCCGGCCTAAACCGAGAGAGCGATTGGACTCTTCCTTTGCTCTCTGTCTCCAAAGAAGATTTTTTCACTCAACTCGAAGAATTACATATTGGGGAGTGGAGGCCCTTCTACTCTACCAGGCGATTCGGGTATCAGGTGATGGACGGCATCCAGTGGGAGCTGTCCTTCACATACGCTGGAAATCCCAGAGACAGAGTCAGCTTTCACGGCGATAATTCCTTCCCCTATAACTTCGGTGAGCTCTTGTGCCTGATGCGGGGTACGGATGATGACGAGGATGAGGCACCTGTCGAGATCCTATTGACAGGCGAACAGGAAGCCCTGATGAATAAATTAGCCGACTATGTAGCCGCCCTGCCCGATGGGACGGCCATCACCACGGCGCAGGCGGTGGGGAATGTATTCTCTGATTTTGACTTTAGGAAGGGCTCCTATAGCGGAATTAACCTCTTTGACGTTCATATTGTCCTGTTCGAGAAGCTCAGAGAGCGTGACATCTTTCCTGATATGAGTGCCCATGATGGCTTAGTGGAGGGGTTGCTCTACAATCTGGACTTTATTGTTCACCATATGGCGAAGGACTAATAGTCCCATTTATAGGACAACACATTTGATAGCATATTGGAT
>CAJUOD010000228.1 GCA_910587875.1 uncultured Oscillibacter sp.
ATCAAGGAAGCCGGGTCCAGCATGAAGTACCTGGTGGGCACCATGATTGAGATCCCCCGCGCGGCCCTGACCGCCGACGAGATCGCCAAGGAGGCCGACTTCTTCTCCTTCGGCACCAACGACCTGACCCAGATGACCTTCGGCTTCTCCCGCGACGACGCCGGGAAGTTCCTGGACGCCTACTACGACCGGAAGATCTACGAGAACGACCCGTTTGCCAAGCTGGACCAGACCGGCGTGGGCCGCCTGGTGGAGATGGCCGCGAAGCTGGGCCGGGGCGCGAATCCCGACCTGCACCTGGGCATCTGCGGCGAGCACGGCGGCGATCCCTCCAGCGTGGAGTTCTGCCACCGCACCGGCCTGGACTACGTGTCCTGCTCTCCCTTCCGCGTGCCCATCGCCCGTCTGGCGGCGGCGCAGGCGGCTATCAAGGAAGCCTGAGCGAAGACCCCAAGAGCCGCGTGACGAACAAGGCGCGCCTCCCGGAGCCCTCCGGGGGGCGCGCCCTTTCGTTTCCCCGGGGAAGGAAAGACCTTGACATTCCGGGGAAAGGACGATATCATATTCGAAGAGAGAAAATCTGGAAGCCGGCGTTTGCCGGGGCTTGCGGAGGACAGGGGAGGGACTGCTTATGGAAGCGCTGCTGGTCAAGTTCAGCATCCTGGCCGGGGTGTTCGGCATTGTAGGCCTCGTTGGGCTGGCGGCGCTCCTGGCGTCCGTGATCTGGCTGATCGTCCGGGTGGCCAATTTCGACTCCATTGTCCCGGCGCTCCTCTGCTTCCTGGCCTCCGTCGCCCTGACGGTGGGGGGACTGTTCCTGAGTCCCGCGCCGGAGGGCCGGGCGGCGCCGTATCTAAGAGCCTCCTGGGCGGCGCCCGTGGCGGCGGTTCAGAGCCAGATCGGCAAGCTCAAGGAGCTGAAGGACAACGGCCCCTGGGCCCGCTTCTTCAAGAAGGACGAGGAGCCGCCGGAGGACGAGGAGATGGAGACGCTGACGGTGGTCCGGACAAGCGCGCCGGACCGGGTCCTCGTCGACGAGGTCATAGACGGCCGGCGCGTGCGGCTGACCATTCCGAGGGAGTGGAAGGACGTGTGCGTGGTGGAGAACGACGGGACGAGGCTGTCCTTTTACCAAAAGGCCTCCAAGCAGGACTACGGCGGCCTGGTGTTCTTCCTGTTTGTCGCGGAGAGCCCGGTGGACCTTGATTCCCCGGAATTTGGGTACATGGACGGCCTTCAAATCGCGGCGGAGAAGGAGGGCGCGGCCCTGATTTCCGCGGGGCCCACGGACGTCCAATACAATTACGAGGTGACGGAGCTCTCGGATGAATATGACCGGATGCGGGCGGAAATTCCCGGCATCCTGGAGACCGTGGAATTTGAACAGGCATGAAAACAGCGCGTGACCGGATCGGCCGCGCGCTGTTTTTGCCGCCGTTTTTACAGGTCCACCACCGTGGCCTCGTGTCCCGTGCGGGGCAGCAGCTTCCCCAGCACGTCCGCCGTCTTCAGCTTCAGGCTGCTGGTGCAGATGCAGGGGTGGCAGCTCAAATACTCCGCCTCATAGACCTCCCGCTCCATGAGGAGCCGGACCCGGTGCTCGGTATCGTTCATCAGCCCCAGGACGGTGGCGGACCCGGGGATGCAGTGAAGCAGCTCCCAAAGATTCTCCTCCGGCGCGAAGGACAGCCGGGCGGAGCCGATCTGGTGGGAGAGGTCCTTGGTGTGGAAGGGCTTGTCGGGCCCCATGAGCAGCAGGTAAAACTGTGTCTTCTGCCGGTTGCAGAGGAAGAGGTTCTTGCAGATGGGCACGCCCAGCACCTGGCTGACGGCGGCGCACTTCTCCATGGTGTCGGCGGGGTCGCCGGAGACCCGGTCGTAGTCCATGCCCAGCTCCTCCAGCAGGGCGAAGGCCGCCGCCTCCTGGGGCAGCAGCTCCCCCTCGGGCCGGGCGTTGTGATAAAGCTGTGAAAGTTCCATCGTTTATCAATCCTTTGCCAAGAGCTTCTCTCCAATGCGGTAGATATCCCCCGCGCCCACGGTGAGGATCAGATCCCCCGGCCCGGCCAGGCGGCGGACGGCCTCCGCCGTCTTGTCCAGGGTGGAGCAGTACACGGAGCCGGGAATTTCCTTGACCAGGTCCGCCGAGGAGATGCCCAGGGTATTCTGCTCCCGGGCGGCGTAGATCTCCGCCAGCACCACCACGTCCGCCAGCTTCAGCTCCTCCACGAAGCGGTCGAAGAGCTTGGCGGTCCGGGAGTAGGTGTGGGGCTGGAAGGCCACGATGAGCCGCCGGTAGCCCAGGCCCTTGGCCGTGGTCAGCAGGGCGTGGAGCTCGTCGGGGTGGTGGGCGTAGTCGTCATAGATCTCCGCACCCTGGAAGGTCCCCTTGTACTCGAAGCGCCGCCCCGCGCCGGCGAAGGAGGCAAGTCCCTTCTCCACCGCCTCGCCGGGGAGGCCCAGCACGTAGGCCGCCGAGGCCGCCGCCAGGGCGTTGGAGACGTTGTGCCGCCCGTAGACCCGCAGCTCCGCGTGGGCGTAAAACTCGCCGCGGACGTGGATGTCGAAAACGGGGCGGCCCTTGTCCTCCCGGAGATTCACGGCGGTGCAGTCCGCCCCCGGCTCCAGGCCGAAGGTGAAGGCGTCCAGCCCCTGGACCGCGTCCCGGGCCCCGGCGTTGTCCGCGTTGACGACGACCTTGCCGGAGGAGGGCACCAGCTCCGCGAAGCGGCGGAAGGAGCGCTTGATGTCGTCCAGGTCCTGGAAGAAGTCCAGGTGATCCGCCTCCACGTTCAGGATGACGGCCACGGTGGGATAGAAGCTGAGGAAGCTGTTGCAGTACTCGCAGGATTCCAGGATGATGGTGTCCCCCTGGCCCACCCGGTAGCCGGAGTGGAGCAGGGGCAGGGTGCCGCCGATCATCACCGTGGGGTCCGCCTCCGCCGCCATGAAGATGTGGGTGCACATGGAGGTGGTGGTGG
>CAJUOD010000229.1 GCA_910587875.1 uncultured Oscillibacter sp.
GATCTGGGCGGTTCCTGGCCCTGTGCGTCGCCCCGGCGGCGATCCTCTATTTCGTCTTCATGATCCTGCCCACCCTGAACGTGTTCCGCATGTCCCTCTTTGAGCGGGGGGCCTACTCCCCCACGGAGACCTTCGTGGGCACGGCGAATTTCAAGGCCCTGTTCAACGACGTGAAATTCATCACGGCCATGCAGAATACGATCCTGCTGATTGTCACGGTGACCATCATCACCTTTTTCTTTGCCATCGTCTTCGCGGCGATTCTGACCCGGGAGAAAATCAGGGGACAGAACTTCTTCCGCATCGTCTTCTACATCCCCAACATTCTCTCCGTGGTGGTCATCGCCGGCATCTTCTCCGCCATCTACAAGCCGGAAAACGGCATGCTGAACAGCATCCTCTCCTTCTTCAGGGGGGAGACCGTCATGGTCCTCTGGAAGGACCAGCCCATGGTCATCGTCAGCGTGATCATCGCCATGGTCTGGCAGGCCATCGGCTATTACATGGTCATGTACATGGCCTCCATGTCCGCCGTGCCGGAGAGCCTCTATGAGAGCGCGGGCCTGGACGGCGCGGGGCGGCTGACCCAGTTTTTCCAGTTGACCCTGCCCCTGATTTGGACCAACATCCGGACCACGCTGACCTTCTTCATTATCTCCACCATCAACATGGCCTTCCTCTTCGTCAAGGCCATGGTGGCCAAGGGCATGGCCGACGTGGGCCTAAGCTTCATGTACGCCCAGAAGGACGCGGGGCTCTACGGCTACTCCATGGCGGCGGGCGTGGTGATCTTCCTGTTCTCCTTCCTGCTGTCCGCCCTGGTGAACTGGGTGACCCGGCGGGAAGTCCTGGAAATGTAAGGGGGCGAGGGTATGACGAAAGAAAAGAAGGGCATGTCCGGCGAGACCCTGTATAAGATTTTCATCTACGTGGTGCTGATTACCCTGGCGGTCGTCATCATCGTGCCGGTGGCCTGGGTCTTCCTGGCCTCCATCAAGCAAAACAGCGAGTTCTACGGCAACCCCTGGGCCCTGCCCGCGGGCTTCTATTGGCAGAACTTCGTGGGCGCCTGGACTGCCGCCAGCATGGGCAGCTACATGCTGAACTCCGTCCTGGTGACGGCGCTGTCCCTGCTTCTGCTGCTGGTGGTGGCCCTGCCCGCCGCCTACTGCCTGGCCCGGTTCCGCTTCCGGGGCAGCCGGTTTCTGAACACCTGCTTTATGGCGGGGCTGTTCATCAACGTGAACTACATCGTGGTGCCCATCTTCCTGATGCTCCGGGACGGGGACATGTGGCTGAAGAACCTCATAGGAAACGGCTTCCTGCTGAACAACCTGGTGGTGCTGGCGGTGGTGTACGCCTCCACGGCCCTGCCGTTCACCATCTACCTCCTCTCCGGCTACTTCGCAACACTGCCCCACGACTTCGAGGAGGCCGCCTACATCGACGGCGCGGGCTACGGACAGGCCATGATCCGCATCATCTTCCCCATGGCCCAGCCCTCCATCATCACCATCATCCTGTTCAACTTCCTCTCCTTCTGGAACGAGTACATCATCTCCATGACGCTGATGAGCAACGCCCAGGGACAGAAGACCCTGCCCGTGGGCCTGCTGAACCTGATGCAGGCCCAGCAGTCCTCGGCGGAGTACGGCATCCTGTACGCGGGCCTGGTGCTGGTGATGCTGCCCACGCTGATCCTCTACATGTGCGTGCAGAAGAAGCTGACCCAGGGCATGACCGTGGGCGGATTAAAGGGTTAAGGTGAGAGTATGAATTTTTGGAAAGAGCATACCGGCCTCCGGGCGCTGTTCATCGCGGGCTTCTTCTTCCTGGGGCTGGCTCTGGTGATCGCCGGCTGGAAGCAGACGGGACAGCTGTCCGGCCTGGGGCTGATGGTCCTGGGAGTGATCCTGCTGCTGGCGGCGCTGATGATTTACAACAAGCCCTTTGAAGGGGACAAGGGCCTCTGAGGAGGATACGTATGACGGATTTACAGAACAAGGGCCGGGTGACCATCCCCACGGACGTGGACGTGGTCCCCGAGACCCTGGCCCTGCTGGAGCGCTGGGGGGCGGACGCCATCCGGGACTGCGACGGCACGGACTACCCCGAGGAATTGAAATCCGTGGGGGCCAAGGTTTACGCCACCTACTACACCACCCGAAAGGACAACGCCTGGGCGAAAGCCAACCCCGACGAGGTCCAGCAGTGCTATATTATGACCGCCTTCCACACGGCGGCGGGGGGGCCCCTGTCCATCCCGCTTCTGAAGGGTATCAGCGACGAGCTTTTGAAGGTCAACGACCGGGACGATATCAAGCGCTGGTGGGAGGTCATGGACCGGACCACGGGAGAGCCCCTGGCCCCGTCGGCGTGGGATTATGACGCGGATCGGGGCGCGGTGGTCATCCCCCGGCCGGAGGACTTCCACGACTACACCGTCAGCTTTCTGGCCTACCTCATCTGGGACCCGGTGCACATGTACAACGCCGTCACCAACGGCTGGAAGGACTTCGAGCACCAGATTACCTTTGACGTGCGCCAGCCCAAGACCCGGAGGTTTACCATGGAGCGCCTGCGGCGCTTCATTGAGGAGCACCCCTATGTGGACGTGATCCGCTACACCACCTTTTTCCACCAGTTCACCTTGATCTTTGACGAGCTGCGGCGGGAGAAGTATGTGGACTGGTACGGCTACTCCGCCTCCGTGTCCCCCTATATCCTGGAGCGGTTTGAGAAGGAGGTTGGCTACCAATTCCGGCCGGAATTTGTAATCGACCAGGGATATTATAACAACCAGTATCGGGTTCCCTCCAAAGAGTATAAGGATTTTTGTGCCTTCCAGCGCCGGGAGGTGGCCGCTTTGGCCCGCGAGATGGTGGACCTCACCCATGAGCTGGGCAAGGAGGCCATGATGTTCCTGGGGGACCACTGGATCGGCACGGAGC
>CAJUOD010000230.1 GCA_910587875.1 uncultured Oscillibacter sp.
GCGGAGACGGTGTGGTGGGGACTGCGGAAGGGCCGCCGGGTGAGGAGGGGGTGCTTCGGGTCCGCCAGGCCCGCCACGGACCACACGCCGGAGGCCGCCAGGGCCTCCTCCCGGCTCATATCCGGCAGGATGGAGGGCAGGCGCTTGGCCAGCATGGACTTGCCCGCCCCGGGGGAGCCGATCATGAGGAGGTTGTGCCCCCCGGCGGCGGCGATCTCCAGTGCCCGCTTCACGTTCTCCTGGCCCATCACGTCCCGGAGGTCCAGGAGGCCCGCCTCGTCCTCCTCCGGCCTCCAGGCCGGGGCGGGGGAGAGGGGCGCCTCCCCCCGGAGGTGGGCCGCCAGGGCCCCCACGTCGGGTACGCCGTAGACCGTCAGCCCGGAGGCCAGCGTCGCCTCGGCGGCGTTGTCCGCCGGGACGAAGAGCTGCCGGACGCCCGCCTGTTCCGCCGCCAGGGCCATGGGCAGGACCCCCGCCACGCTCCGCAGGGCCCCGGAGAGGGACAATTCTCCGATGAAAGCCGTGTCCGCCGGGGGCTCCGGCAGGTCGCCGTTCGCCGCCAGCAGCCCCACGAAGATGGGCAGGTCGTAGAGGGTCCCGGCCTTTTTCTGCCCCGCGGGGGCCAGGTTCACGGTGATGCGGCTGACGGGAAACTTGGCCCCGCAGTTCTTCACCGCCGCCCGGACCCGCTCCCGGGCCTCCCGCACGGCGGCGTCCGGCAGACCCACCACGTCGAAGGCGGGGAGCCCGCCGGAGAGAAAGCACTCGGCGCTGACCTCGTAGCCGGAGACGCCGTTCAAGCCAAGGGAACGCACGGTGACCACCATAAGACTTACCTCCCGCTGTGTCTGTATGGAGACATGATACCACAGATTGGAGAAAATGGAAAGCGGGGAAATTTCCCGCCGCGGAGGTTGCGGAAATGGGTCGGTTTTGGTATGCTGTTGGCCTGTAAAGAGGAAAGGAGCGAGAGAGCGGAAGATGGACAGGTATCAATTCAGGGAAGCTAAGGAAGAAGAAGTCCCGCAGGTGTTCCAATTGGTCCTCGAACGGATGAAGTGGATGGACGCGCGGGGCGTCCGGCAGTGGAATGTGACGGATTATGACAAGGCGTATCCGCCTTCCTACTACGAGGAATGCCGCAAACGGGGAGAGCTGTTCGTCCTGGAGGACGCGCCGGCGGGCGAACTCGTGTGCGCCGCCGTGCTCAAGGAGCGCGATGCACGCTGGAGCGACGATTCCCCGGCACTGTACCTCCACAACTTTGTCGCCAGGGCTGGTGAGAGCGGCGCGGGCGGCGCGTTTCTCCGCCTGGCGGAGGAGTACGCGCGGAAGAGGGGGAAGCGGTACATGCGGCTGGACTCGGCGGAGGACAACGCCGCCCTCGCGCGGTACTATGAAGCGCACGGGTTCTCCGAGGCGGGAAAGTGTCAGGAGGGCTTGTACAAGGGGATCCTGCGCCAAAAGCGGTTGACCCGCTGATGTATAAGTGGGGCGGCCCTCCAGGCCGCCAAGAAACCCTGGAAAAATTTGTGCAAAAAATAACGAAGTGGCGGTTTACACCGGAGAACCGCCGTGATATAATAAAATCGCATGGGGTTCGGCGGGAGAGAGCGCCGGTCCCTGTCTTGGAGAGATTGCCGTCCCCGGGCGGCAAATTTACAGGAGGTAAGTTTATGGCAAGAAAGTTCAAGTCCATGGACGGAAACAACGCGGCGGCATATGTCAGCTACGCGTTCACCGAGGTGGCGGGCATCTACCCCATCACCCCGTCTTCCCCCATGGCAGACTTGGTTGACCAGTGGTCCGCCGCCGGTCAGAAAAACATCTTCGGCACCACGGTGAAGGTCTGCGAGATGCAGTCCGAGGCCGGCGCCTCCGGCACCGTCCACGGCTCCCTGGCCACCGGCGCGATGACCACCACCTACACCGCGTCCCAGGGCCTGCTGCTGATGATCCCCAACATGTACAAGATCGCCGGCGAGCTGCTGCCCTGCGTCTTCCACGTGTCCGCCCGTACCGTGTCCAGCCACGCGCTGAACATCTTCGGCGACCACTCCGACGTCATGGCCTGCCGCCAGACCGGCTTCGCCATGCTCTGCGAGGGCAACGTCCAGGAGGTCATGGACCTGGGTCCCGTGGCGCACCTGGCCGCCATTGAGGGCCGCGTTCCCTTCCTGAACTTCTTCGACGGCTTCCGGACCTCCCACGAGATCCAGAAGGTGGCCGTGTGGGATTACGACGACCTGAAGGAAATGTGCAACATGGAGGCCGTGGACGCCTTCCGCAAGCACGCCCTGAACCCCGAGCGGCCCAACATGCGGGGCTCTCATGAGAACGGGGACATCTTCTTCCAGCACCGCGAGGCCTGCAACCCCTACTACGACGCCCTGCCGGACGTGGTGGAGAAGTACATGGCCAAGGTCAACGAGAAGCTGGGCACCGACTATCAGCTCTTCAACTACTATGGCGCCCCTGACGCGGATCGGGTCATCATCGCCATGGGATCCATCTGCGACGTGGCTGAGGAAGTCATCGACTACATGAACGCCCACGGCGAAAAAGTGGGCCTCATCAAGGTCCGGCTCTATCGCCCCTGGCGGGCCGACAAGCTGATCGCGGCTATTCCCGACACCTGCAAGAAGATCGCCGTTCTGGACCGCACCAAGGAGCCCGGCTCCCTGGGCGAGCCCCTGTACGTGGACGTGGTGGCCTCTCTGGCCAACGCCGGAAAGACCGATATCACCGTCATCGGCGGCCGGTACGGCCTGGGCAGCAAGGACACCCCGCCCCGGAGCGTCTTCGCCGTCTATGAGGAGCTGACCAAGGCCGAGCCCAAGCGCCAGTTCACCATCGGCATCGTGGACGACGT
>CAJUOD010000231.1 GCA_910587875.1 uncultured Oscillibacter sp.
TTTAACCCCACAAGCCCAGCCATTATAGTTGCTACACTGGCGGTGCTTGTCTTTCTACTTTGTGTGCAACTCTTTGAACAAAACGAAAGTATGGTGAACTTCATCGCCCACCATGCAGCAATGTATGGTTCCGCACTCCGTAAATTCGGCGAACCTCTGCGCGAAGCGCCTGTCATTTCTGACAGGCGCTTCTTTTCGCAGAATCTGCCGCCCATGGGAGGCGGACGGTTTCAGGATTGTACTTCCACAATATCCTCAATTGGGATCTTCCGCATATCTGTCAGCACAATCTCCCCGGCGTCAATCCTTTTCACCACGCCCGTGACCGTAAGATAGGCTCCGCCCTCCTTCTTGCCGTCCGGCTGGAAGCAGGTAATCTCAGCGCTCGCGCCGGGGGCCAGCTGCTGGAGCTTCGCGTCCAGGACGGATTTCTCCGCCTCCGTCAGCTCCACCCTGCGGTCGGTGAGCCGGGCCGTCTCCCGGACAGCGTCGCCGTACCCGGTCAGGGCGGCGAAGGGGGAGAACTGCGCCGCCCGGTTCGCCATGGGCATCCGGGGATGCCGCTCCGAGGTGGGATGGGGCAGGTCGATGATATCGTCATAGGGTCCGCTCATGCCTTGTGCCCCCCAATCGTGCGGTTCCGGTCCTTGGCCGTCGCGCCCTCCTGGAAATTCATGCCCTTCAGGATGGCGTTTTTCCCGAAGCGCTTCTTGATGTCCAGTACCGCCCTCTGCACCCTTTTCTCCCGCTCCAGGTCGGCGGCTTCCTTTGCCTGTTGTTCCTGCATGGCGGCGTAGTTGGTGAAGAGGTCCAGCTGCTCAAACATTTTCTTTTGCGGAGCCTCGCCCTCCGGCAGCACGCGGCCCGCGCTGATGGTCAGCCGCCGGGCCAGAAGGTCTCGGTCGATGATGCGGTCGAACAGCTCCAGCGCGGCGGCGATGATCCGCTTCGTGGAGGCGGTGTATTCCTCCAGGTTTGCCGTTCCATGGGCGTGCTTGGGGATGGAGCGGCCATAGCGGTCCGATTTGACCTCGCCCCGGTACTGCTTCCGGCGCTCCGGATCCGTCAGATTCTCGATGTCATAGCCCACGGTCAGGGTCAGCTGATCCGTCACCAGCCCCTTGTCCACCAGCTCCAGGGCCAGCTGGTCCGCCATCTCTCGGACCACCACACGGGTCTTCTCATAGGGGTACGGGGTCTGTAAGACCTGTCCCCCACCAATGCTTTTTGTCTCCGGCTTGTAGGCCTTCACGTCCGCGATCGTACAGGGCTCCCAGCCCCAGGCGTGGTCGATGAGGAGCTCCGCGTTGACCCCGAACAGCTTGTAGAGCAGTTCCTCGTTGTAGTAATCCTCGGGCCCTCCGATGGAGCACCGGGCGACGTCCCCCATGGTGTAGAGCCCCTCGGCCTCCAGCTTCCTGGCGTAGCCGGGGCCCACCCGCCAGAAGTCCGTCAGGGGCCGGTGGGACCAGAGGTTCCGGCGGTAGCTCTTTTCCGTCAGCTGGGCGATGCGGACGCCGTTCTTATCTGCCGGGATGCGCTTGGCCCAAATGTCCATGGCGATCTTGCACAGGTACAGGTTCGGCCCGATGCCCGCCGTGGCGGTGATGCCCGTGGTTTCCAGCACGTCCAGAATGATCTTCATGGCCAGCTCCCGGGCGCTGAGGCCATAGGTCCCCAGGTAGTTTGTCACGTCCATCAGGACCTCGTCGATGGAGTACGTGATGATGTCCTCCGGCGCGATGTATTTCAGGTACACGCCGTAGACCCTGGTACTCCACTCCATGTAATGGGCCATCCTGGGCGGGGCCACGATGTAGTCCACCGCCAGGCCGGGGTCCGCTTTCAGCTCGGGGTCGCTGGAGGAGGAGCCCGTGAGCTTCCGCCCCGGCGCCTGGCGCTGCCGCTGGGCGTTGACCTCCTTGACCCGCTGGACCACCTCAAAGAGCCGCGCCCGGCCGGAGATGCCCCAGGCTTTCAGGGACGGCGTCACCGCCAGGCAGATGGTCTTCTCCGTCCGGCTCAAATCCGCCACCACCAGGTTCGTGGTCAGGGGGTCCAGGCCCCGCTCCACGCACTCGACGGATGCGTAAAAGCTTTTTAAGTCGATGGCCAGATAGGCCCGCTCTCCCACTGCTTTCGCCTCCTCCGCGCAAAACGCTCTCCGGCCTCAGTATGCCCCCTTTTCGCGCTTACGCCGTCCCGTCCTGGCTCAGCGTCTGGAAGAAGGGGATCGCGGCGTCGTCCCGCCTCAAAAACAGCAGGCCGAAGGAGCCCGGGCCGCAGTTGCTCGCGATGGCGGAGGACGCCTTCTGCAGATAAACCCGCTCAAAGGGGCAGTACTGCCGCACCAGGTTTTGAATATACTGGAGCTGCTTCTCGTCAATTCCGGAATAGGTGATGAACAAAATGCGGCGGTCGATGTTTTTGGGATCCTGCAGCGTCCACCTGACATACTTCTTCGCCACGTGCAGGAAGCCGCCCATCTCCATCCGGCAGACTCCCATCCGGCTCTTCTTAAGCGCCAGCACCGGGTGCAGCAGCAGCGCGTCGCAAAGGATCTGAACCTGCTTTGAAATCCGCCCGGACTGGCACATCATATGGGTGCTGTTGATGATAAAGGCGGAGGAGATAAAGCGCTCCATCCGGCTCACCGAGTCCAGGATGTCCTGCTTTGCGGCGTGGTGCTCCGCCATATAGGCCGCGCACAGCACCACCAGCCCCATGCTGCTGGAGAGGTGCCCGGAATCCACCACCGTCACATTTTCAAAGGATTTCGCCGCCTCAAGGGCGTTTTGATAGCCCTCGCTGACGTGCTTTGCCATGGTGATATGAATGATATTCTGCGCCTCCGTCAG
>CAJUOD010000232.1 GCA_910587875.1 uncultured Oscillibacter sp.
TGCTCTGAGGATAAGGGCTGATTTATGGTCATGAAAATCTCCATTATCTGTTTCAGACTTGCCATTCTCGTGACAATTTCTGTTTGCTTGGTACGGCTGGATACTCCTTGACCACATGTTTGCCCACAGACAGAGAAAAACTGGCCCACCGGGGGTGTCCCGGTGGGCCGCAGTTCTCAGCTTGCCCTATTCTCTGCCCTCAGCCGCTCCTTTTCAGCGGCCACCTCCGTTTTCATCTCGGTTATCATTACTGCCAGCAGCTTTTCACATTCCTCCTCCGTGTCTGCGTAGATGTCTCGGGTGCGTTTTGTTCCATCGGGCCAGGGCACCGTGTACCTTCCGTTCCAGCGCCCACTTTTGGTCTGCCCCAAGTATCCACTGCCCCAGTAGCGGTGCTTGCCCCGTTTTGGTTTGAAGTCTGTCATGGTGCGGCTGGCTACTGCTTGGGGATTCTCTGTGGGAACCTCTACTTTACCAATGCCTCGGTCGATTTTGGCGGCGGCCTGCTTCTGCATATCATCAGTGACGTGAGCGTAGACATTCAGCGTAGTGGCACTGGAGACGTGCCCGATGATGGTGGACAGGGTCTTCACATCCATCCCATGTTCCAAAGCGTTAGTGGCGAATACGTGGCGCAGATCGTGGAACCGAACCTTTTTGCACCCAGCGTGTGTTAGGATTTTGGAGAGCCTGTGGCTGGCGGCGGCTGGAGCCAGCGGAGCATCCTCCTTTTTGGGTGAGGGGAACATCCACCGGGAGGAGACGGTTTTCTTGTACTCCTTTAGCGCCTCGACCACAGGCGAGGGAAGAATCACTGTTCGGATAGATGCCTTGGTCTTGGGTTCCTGGATCAGCAGTTCCTCTTTGGTCCGATAGACCTGCCGCTCAATCCGCAGCTCCCCAGTTTTAAGATTTAGATCATCCCACTGGAGCGCCATCACTTCTCCCACACGAAGGCCAGTGGTCAACTCTAGAAGGAATACCTCGTAGTAACCTTCATCCTTGGCCTGGATGAGAAGTCTTTGCAACTCCTCCCTGGTGAGCAACTGCATCTCTTTCCGTTTGATTGGAGAAGCTTTGCATTCTTCAATTGGACTCTTTACGATCAATCGCTCTGCCACAGCTTTTTCCAACGCCCTGCGGCAGAGACTGTGACAGTTGCGCACCATATTGTCCGAGAGACCACCGCCTCTGGTTTCTCTATGCAGCGTACGTCCATCCCTTCTCATCCAGTGGAAGAACTGCTGGAGGTCATTCATCGTTAACTTGTTCAGAGGAACACTGCCTAATTGGGAGCAGATGTAGAGCCTGATAAAGTCCTCATAGGATCGCTGGGAACTGGGGCGGAGCATTGGCTTACTGTAGTTTTCATACCAGAACTCCACCCACTCGCCCCGAAGGGCATATCTGCTTTGATCTTGACAGCAGTTGCGGGAGCCACGGACTCTTTCAGCGATTCCAGTTTCGCCACGCACTCCGTCTTGGTCTTGGCCAGCACATTTTTTGTTTTGGGCAGACCCTTGTCATCATAGCCAATGACTACCCGGCCCTCCCAGCGGCCATCCTTTCTCAGTCGGACAGTGCCCTCGCCGCTTTTGCGCTTTCTTCCCACGGTCTCAACTCCTCTCCGAAAATGTCTGTCAGGAAATCACCCACTACCTCCGAGGCTCGCTTCTGCATATCGCCGGTGGTGTGGGTGTAGGTGTCCAGCGTGAACGCCGCTCTGGTATGGCCCAGGATGCCGGACAGGGTTTTCACGTCTACGCCCGATGCCAGAGCGTGAGTTGCGAAGGTGTGCCGCAAGTCGTGGAAGCGAATGTTAGGGAGACCGGCCCGCTTCAGCAGAATTTTCAGCTGTCGGTATGCGGCGCCAGGATTGACAGGCTGCTCCGGTTTCAGCGGGTTGGGAAATATCCACTCAGTCAGTGCCGATGCTTTCCTCTTGCTGAGTAGAGCCGCTGTACTGGAGGGCAGCATGATCTTACGAGTACCGGCGTTGGTCTTTGTGTCTCCGGCAGTCAGTCCGCTTCCAGTTTCCCGGTAGACGGTGCGGCAGACTTTCAGCGTGCCGGCGACCTCATCGAAGTCCTCCCACTTGAGTCCGCAGATCTCACCCCGTCGTAAACCAGTGGTCAGCTCGATGTAGAAGAAGTCACACCAGATTTCATCCTCCGCGATGACCTTCATGAACACATCCAGCTGCTCGTCCGTCAGCACCTGTTTCGCCCTATAGCTGAACCTGGGAGCGATGATCTGTTCGGTCGGGTTGCTGGCAATCAGATGAGCCTGCTGCGCCGCCTTCAGCGCACCGTGGAGCGTGGTGTGGATGCGGCGCACTGTACCGCTGGCCAGACTGTCACTCAGCTTTTCGTAGAATCGCTGCACATCCTTCGGTGTGATCCGGGCCAGTTGCTTATCGCCAAGGCCGAGCCTGATGTGGTTCTCGATATAGCTGCGGTAGTTCCTCAGTGTATTGGGTCGCAGAGTATCCGCCATATTCTCCAGCCACTGATCGAGCCACTCGCTCAAGGTCATCCGGCTCCGCTCCGTCAGGTCGGCACCCTGGTAGCTGTCGATGTGCTGGCGGAGCTTTGTGGACAGTTCCTTCTGCGTGGGCGCATAGACGTACCGGAAGATAGAGTCTCCGTTTTCCTTGTGGCCTACTACGATGCGGCCCTCCCAGCGACCGTCGTCACGCTTGCGTACCATACCGTCGCCGGACGGTCTGCGCTTTGCCAT
>CAJUOD010000233.1 GCA_910587875.1 uncultured Oscillibacter sp.
ATCAGCGTCCATCCCCATATCCACTCCCCCGGTGAGTGGTTCCTGACCTGCCAGTCCCTGCGGATCGAAAAACTCCCGCTGGGCAGCGTATCCCCGGAAGAGGCGGAGCGGCTTGCGGAGGCGGAGCTGGTCAAGCACCTGGAGGGGCACATCGCCTGGTGCCGGAGCGCCTTGGCGGAACTGCGCGGCGAATCGGACACGGCCGCACCGTAAATCCAGATCAGAATGAGATACACAGAAGGCGGCGCACAGCCGCCTTCATTTTTGGGAGGCAAATGATATTATAATGTATATTTACCCTGACAACCTGAAGGCAAAGGCAAAGCTGTGGCTGTGGGAGCTGCGGGACGTGGCGGTTATCGGCGCGGGGCTCCTGCTCTCCGTCCTGGCCCTGAGCCACGGCGCCGGGATGCTCCTGCTGGTACTGACCGTCCTCTACGCCTTCCTCTCCATCCGCATGGAGGGCGCCAGCATCCTGGACTTCCTGCGCTGCGCCGTCTGCTTCTTGTTCCTGCACCAACAGTATTACGAATGGGAGGAGTCCTGATTTTGAACCGAAAACAGAAAAAGGAGCTGCGGCGGCGTCTGTCCACCCGGCAGCTCATGGGCATTGACCAGCTCACCGAACATGGCCTGAAGACGGCCAAGGGTGAGCTGGTCTTCTTTCTTCTCAGCCCGGATAATCTCTCCGTCCTCTCCCCCGAGGGCGTCCGGGGCCGTGTCCGCGCCCTGACGGACCTCCTCCGGGGCATGGACGCGGTTGAGCTTCTGGCCCTGGACTCCCGCGAGTCCTTCCAGAGCAATAAGGACTATTATCAAGCGCGGCTGGAGCGGGAGGAGGTCCCCGCCATCCGGGAGATGCTCCGAAAGAATATGGCCCATCTGGACGACATCCAGTCCACCACCGCCTCGGCGCGGGAGTTCGCCCTCGTCCACCGGATCGACCCCAAGTCCAACGAGGATTACAGCGCCTTGAAACAGCTGGAGAAGCGTATCCGGGACTGCGGCTTCCACGTCCGCATGGCGGAGGAGCAGGACGTGAAGCGGCTGCTGGCCGTCTACTACCAGCAGGACGTGACTACGGAGCGTTTCGACAGTTTCGATGGAGAAGGGAGTGTGTGCGCAAATGGCTAAAAAGCAGAAGAAGAAAAAGAGCCGGGCCGTTCAGCCCGCCGCCTCACGAATCAAGGACTTCCTGGACATGATCGCTCCCACCGCCGTGAAGTTCAACACGGATTCCTATGTCCTGGGCGGCTCCTTCCGCTGCGCCCTGGCCCTGCGGAGCTATCCCGCCACCACCGAGGAACTGGCCCTCCTCTGCCACCTGGGCGAGAAAAGCGGCGTGGCTCTCCACGTCTATATCCGCCAGGCCACCGCCGGAGAGGAGGACGCCATCATCCACAACGCCCAAAACAAAAACCGGATGGACCGGGGGAACACCAGCAATATGCGCCGGAGCATTAACGCCGAGGCCAACCTCCAGGACGTGGGGACCCTCATCACCACCATGCGCCGCAACAAGGAGCCTCTGGTCCACTGTGCCGTGTTTATCGAGCTCTGCGCCAGGGACGCCGACGGTCTGCGGGCCCTCCGGGATGAGGTGACCGCTACCCTCACCCGCTCCAAGCTGGGAGCGGACCGGCTCTTCCTCGTCCAGAGAAACGGTTTCCTGGCTGTCAATCCGGCGGGAAGCAATGTCTTCGCCTCCCAGTTCGAGCGGGTCCTCCCCGCCTCCTCCGTGGCGAATCTCTTCCCCTTCAACTACTCCGGCAAAAACGACCCCAACGGGTTCTACATCGGAAAGGACCGCTTCGGCTCCAACATCATCCTGGACCTGGACCGCCGGGCGGAGGACAAGACCAACGCCAACGTCCTCATCCTGGGCAACTCCGGCCAGGGCAAGAGCTTCCTTCTCAAGCTCCTGTTGTGCAACATCCTGGCCTCCGGAAAATCCGTGATCTGTCTGGACGCGGAGCACGAGCTGGACGACCTGTGCCGGCACATGAGCGGCTGTTTCGCCGACGTGATGAGCGGGGAATACATCATCAACCCCCTGGAGCCTAAGCTCTGGAACGCAGAGAGCGAGAATGACCCCGACGCACCGGACGCCTTCCGCCAGCGGACCCGGCTCAGCCAGCATATCTCCTTCTTGAAAGATTTTTTCCGCTCCTACAAGGACTTCACCGACCGGCACATCGACACCATTGAGCTGATGCTGGAGCGGCTGTACAAGACCTGGGGCCTGAACGACCACACGGACTTCAAGTCCATGCGGCCCGAGGACTTTCCCATCCTCTCGGACCTCTATGAGGTCATGGAGGATGCCTATCAGCACTATGAACAGGAGAAGGACCCGCTGTACCCCAGGGAGCTGCTCCAGGAGGTCCTTCTGGGCCTTCATTCTATGTGCAAGGGTGCGGAGAGCAAATTCTTCAACGGCCACACCAGCGTCACCTCCCACCGCTTCCTGGTCTTCGGCGTCAAGGACCTCCTCAACGGCAGCCTCGGCGTGCGGAACGCCATGCTCTTCAACCTGCTCTCCTACCTCAGCGACAAGCTGCTGACGGAGGGCAACACCGTGGCGGGCCTGGACGAGCTGTATATCTGGCTCTCTAATCCCACCGCCGTGGAGTACATCCGCAACACCTTGAAGCGGGTCCGCA
>CAJUOD010000234.1 GCA_910587875.1 uncultured Oscillibacter sp.
CGAGATCTTGCTGTGTGACTGGAGTTCAGACGTGTGCTCTTCCGATCTGGACGGAAAGTTCGGTGCGGCCAACGTGGTAGACAACGATTCTGACAACTACTGGACCATGGACGACGCGGCCTGGACGGCCTGGAAGAACAGCAGTAGCAAGACCCCGGCGCGAATGGTTCTGCCTCCATTACCGTAGAGCTGGGAGAGACCAAGACCTTTGACGTGGTCTCGGTGCAGGAGTTTATTCCTCTGGGCCAGCGGATCATCAGCGGCGTGGCGGAGTATCACGACGAGGCCGGCTGGCATGAGTTCGGCACGTTTCATACTGTAGGCGCACGGCGGCTGATTCGCACTTTGCCGGTGAGTGGTGATGCAGTCCGGGTGACCATCAACGATTCCTACGCAGTGCCTCTGATCCGCTCTGTCGGGGTCTATAAGATGACCAAGGCGATGGCTTTGGGCGACGGCCTTCCCGCGGGGATGACGTATGTGGATGACCAAGCGGAAAATCAGATCGTGTACAGCAGTTCGGGTTGGACAAAACGCACAGGAGACGACTATATCAACAAGACCAACACCTATGCCCAGAGCAACGCCTCCTTTACCTATACCTTTACCGGAAGCAAGATTTATGTCATGGGCATTAAGGACACGGGAAACGGCAAATTCCGCGTGAAGATCGACAACGGCGAGTGGACGGAAGTCAACACCGCCGACACCCCCAGCCGCCAACTCAAGACGGTTCTCTGGGCTTCGGAGTATCTGGATTCTGGAGATCACACCATTGCGGTGGAGTGGGTCTCCGGTTGGTTCGATTTTGACGGGCTGCTTTATCTGCCCGGCACGGCAAGCGTTCTGGAGTTTGAAAAGCCTGAGTACACTGTATTCCCCAACAGTTCAGTGGAAATTAAGGTGAAGCGCTCCGGCGATACCTCCCAGGAGGTTACTTTTAAGTTCAGCGACCAGCCAGGCACCGCCATCCAGGGTGACTACGAGCAGATGGGCGGCACCTATACCTTGGCTGCGGGGGAGACGGAAAAGGTTATCACCATGCGAACGACGGAAGGTGCGGTAAGCGGCGGTTCTCCCATCGGGAAAAACTTCTACGGCATTCTGGCCGACCCCACCGGTGGGGCAGTTCTGGGCTTTACCACCGAGACGGTCATCACTATCATAGACCCTGAGTCCATTCCTCAGATGCCTGAGGCCGAAGGGGACAACCCCACCTACACCGCTGATGACCCCTTCCAGCTTCCGACCAAGAAGGGGGTCACCCGCCGGCTGGAGGGCGAGCATATGGTCAGGGACAGCAGCGGGGCGACGCCCTCGACCAGCTATATCCGCATTGTCGAGGATACAAACGCCAGCAACGGAAAAAAGATTGGCTGGTTTGAGCCGGGCAACAAGCTGACCCTTCACTACAACGCCGCCCAAAAGGGCATTTACACGGCCACCCTGCATTATCAATCGGGACGAAGCGCAGGAAACGAGAACAAGGTGAATTGGCAGGGTGACAATGTGGTGGACCGGAGCGAAAAGATTCCTGGCTTGGGTGGCAGCGGCTCCACCTACGGCGACCATAGCTATCAATTTGTGGTCACTAAGGAGGGTCGGGGCACGGTGGTGTTCACCGCTGACGCCAGCGCATGCCCCAACATCGACTACATCGACTTCCGGCTCAACGCCATTGGCCCGCTGGCGGAGAGTATCTCCTTGACCCCCGGTACTACGATGCTGTACCTCAACAGCGAGGGGGAGGACACCGCCCAACTGACGGCTGCCATGACCCCCGCGGACGCGGCTAACACCGTCGCTTGGAGCAGCAGCGCTCCCGATGTGGTGTCCGTGCAGCCCAACGGCACGGTTACCGCACGGAAGAACGGTTCGGCTACCATCACAGCCACTGTGGGCGAGGCGTCTTACCTGCATACTGCCACCGCCACGGTCAACGTGAAGACCAAGCTCTCGGGCAGCGTGACCCTCTCCAGTCCCAGCACCGACGCACAGGGTCACTCCCTGGCTAAATATGGTGTTCCCCTGACCGCCGAGGTGAACCAGGTTTTGCCACAGGCGGCTCGAGCCACGTTGACCTATCAGTGGACGCGGGACGGCGTCAACATTGAGGGCGCCACCGGGATCAACTATACGCCGACGGAGGACGACCTCCCCTCGCACAGCATCTCCGTGGAGGTTTCGGGAGCTGATCCCTATGTGGGAACCGTGGCGTCCAATGCCCTGACCGTGGGCAAGGCAGACGGCCCCGCTCTGGCCGCTCAGCCCAACCGCGTCGACTGTACCAGCAGCGCCAATAATGACGGTAAGATCACCGGCCTGTTTAAAGGCCGGGCGTACGAATATCAGCAGTGGCCCAAGGGCGAGAACACGCCCGACCTTACTGACACGTGGACGGCTTGGACATGGCCCGCAGGCACTGTGGAGGAGCTCCCTGCCCCGGGGCAGATCCATGGCACCGGAGAAATCACCGGCCTGATTCCCGGCAACTACCGTATCCGACGGGCGGAGACCGCCACCCATATGGCAGGTGAGCCCTCCCGCACGTTCACTATTTTGAGCGTTGAGGAATCCGATCTTGCGCGCAACATCAACATCCTCGCCATGGAGGGCGGGCGGGTGACTGCCTCC
>CAJUOD010000235.1 GCA_910587875.1 uncultured Oscillibacter sp.
CAGGTGCGCCCGTAAGAGCACCCCATCTGGTGCTCGTGGGCTATACGAATACTGCCTTTAGCAAGCAGCAGATAAAAGTATTACGCGGTAAATAGTGCCGCAATCTGTCATCTCCCGCCTTATCCGAAAAGGGAAACCTGACGGGGAGTGTAGCATGGCGGAGCGTGCGGAAGGTCTGAGCTTCACAGGCTTTCGCGCAGAAGAGATGAAACATGGTGTATGAGGATGAAAACTACACTGTCTAAATGGCAGCCGGAGGTTGGGTATAGTGAAGCCCTCTGCGTATGGGAGCTAAACTCGCAGGTGCGGTGGCACAGTTATTTCTTGAGTGTAGCTGTGCGGAATACTCACCGCAAACCAAGCCGCAGGAAAGCGGAAAACGGCGAAAACCACATCCGACAACACCATATGCTTATTTGTATAGCGCTAAACGGGGATTACTCTAAAGCGGAGCGCCGCCCATTTGCGGCTATGAGTGCTATGAGAAAAGTGACTCTGAAAATCCGCCAAGGTAACAGAGTTTCCGTAGTAGTCAGAGGATGGGAAAGCCATCCACACGGCGAAGGGAAACAGTTTGTCTCTCAATACAAAATGAAGAAAGGTGCGTGAGGCACTATGAGAAATCCGATTGATGTATTGAAAAGTCTGGAATCCAAAGCAACACAAGAAAACTACAAGTTTCAGCGGCTGTACCGAAACCTGTACAACCCGGAGTTTTATCTGCTGGCCTACCAGAACATCGCAAAATCAACCGGCAGTATGACCTCTGGGGCAGACGGTATGACGCTGGACGGCATGAGCATGACTCGCATCAACCGCATTATTGCATCGCTGAAAGACCACTCCTACCAGCCGAATCCGGCGCGGCGGCACTACATTGCCAAAAAGAGTAACCCGTCTAAAAAGCGCCCGCTGGGTATTCCCTCTACAGACGATAAGCTGGTCCAGGAAGTTGTCCGTATGCTGCTGGAAGCAATCTATGAACCCACCTTTTCGGAACACTCCCATGGATTCAGGCCAGGGCGCTCCTGCCACACGGCATTAAAAGAAGTTCAGGCTAACTTTACGGGCGTCAACTGGGTGATTGAGGGCGACATTACCGCCTGCTTTGATTGCTTCGACCACCACGTTCTGATTGAAATCCTCCGCAGACGTATCCAAGACGAACATTTTATCTCCCTGATGTGGAAATTTCTGAAAGCGGGATATATGGAGCAGTGGGAATACCACCGCACATTCTCCGGAACACCGCAAGGCTCCGGGGTCAGTCCTATCCTGGCCAACATCTATCTGACAGAACTGGACCGCTTCATGGAAACGTTCACGACGAGATTCAACAGGGACTCCGGTAAGGGCTACAGACTGCCCAGCCCGGAATACAACCGTGTCCATCATCAGTACAACAAAGCAAAGAAAAATCTTTCAGTGGCCGAGGACCATCGAGCCGCAGTCAGAGAATTCAAACAAGCGCAACATCGCCAGTTGGACACGCCCAGTTTCCCGCAGTTCGACCCACAATATAAACGGCTGCAATATAACCGGTACGCCGACGACTTTGTAGTTGGCGTCATTGGCTCCAGAGAGGACGCGGAAAGGATAAAATCGGAAATTGGTCAGTTCCTGTCCACACAGCTAAAACTCACCCTGTCAACGGAAAAGACGAAAGTGACACATTCCAGCAAACTGATCCGCTACCTGGGATACGATTTCACAGTCAGACGCTGTAAAGCTTCTAAACGCGGAAAAGACGGTATCCTGCGCCGCCACCTGAACTATAAGGTTGCACTATATGTTCCCCACGATAAGTGGGAGGGCAAACTGTGGGAATACCGCGCTATGAAAATCGCAAGAGGCGCGGATGGACAGGAGCGATGGAAACCCATACACCGCGGGTTCCTTATGCACAGAACGGACGTGGAAATTATCAGCAAGTACAACTCAGAAATACGCGGTTTATACAACTTCTACTGCCTTGCGGAAAACGTGACTGTGCTCAATAAATTCTGCTATATCATGGAAGGCAGTATGCTCAAGACCTTTGCTGCAAAGTTCAATGCCACCGTCAACAAAATCAGGAAGAAGTACAAGAAAGATGGCGTTTTTGGCGCGTATTATGATACGAAAGCCGGAAGAAAACGGTGTGAATTCTATCACGATGGTTTTGAGCGAAAAAAGTCCTCAGACGCTGGGTCAGCCATTCTCGATATTCTACCGCAGTTTCGTAAATACGAACGGAAAAACGGGCTGGCCCATAGGCTGAAGGCTGGAAAATGCGAGTTGTGTTCAGCGAAAACCGAAGAAATTCGAATGCACCATGTTAAGCGGCTCAAAGACTTGACGGGCGACACAGAAGTTGAAAGGCTGATGTTGAAAATGCGCAGGAAATCTATCGCGCTCTGCCCCGAATGTTTTGATAAGCTGCAACATCAAATTATGGATTCCTGATGATAGACAAAGGGCGAGCCGGATACATCGAGAGGTGTACGTCCGGTTCTTGGAGGGGGTTCGACCGAGACCGTCCGCGCAAGCGGATATGGCGCGGTCGTGCCTACCTTATGAACTTTTCATGCAGGGGGAAGCCCTCTATTACGGCCTGAACGCTCTTTCCAATAACCTGATTCTGGCCGACC
>CAJUOD010000236.1 GCA_910587875.1 uncultured Oscillibacter sp.
CACCCTGCCCTTCTATCTCTGCATGATCATCACGCTCCTGCTGGTCTCCTTCTGGCCGGACGTGAGCCTGATCATCCCCAAGCTGTTTGGCGGCTATATCCCTCAGCTGGGCTGAGCGAACCCGTATGGAAAGGAATGACGTATTTATGCAAATGACATGGCGCTGGTACGGCGAGGGCAACGATCAGATCAGCCTCTCCGATATCAAGCAGATTCCCGGCGTGACCGGCATCGTCTGGGCGCTCCACAACAAGCTGCCCGGCGAGGTCTGGCAGCGGTCGGAAATCCAGGTGGTGGCCGATCAGATTCACGCCGCCGGGTTCAACATGGACGTGGTGGAGTCGGTGAATGTCAGCGACGACATCAAAACCGCCGGACCCAAACGGGACGAGCACATCGCCGCCTATATCCAGACCATCCGCAACCTGGCCCCCTTTGGCGTGAAGGTGATCTGCTACAACTTCATGCCGGTCTTCGACTGGACCCGCACGGACCTCTTCCATCCCGTGGGGGACGGCTCCACCGCGCTGTACTACGAGAAGTCCAAGATTCAGCAGGATTACAAGGCCATGGCGGACTATGTGATGGGCTTCACGGAAAAGTACCACATGACCTTCCCCGGCTGGGAGCCGGAGCGCATGGCCAAGCTGGATGAGCTCTTTGAAAAGTACCGGCCCGTCACCAAGGAGAAGCTCTGGGAGAACTTCCGGTACTTCCTGGAGGCCATCATGCCCGTCTGCCACGAGTGTGACATCAAGATGGCGGTCCACATGGACGACCCCCCGTGGGACATCTTCGGCCTGCCCCGTCTGCTGGTGGACGCTCCTTCCATCGACCGCTTCCTGAAGATGGTGGACGACCCCTATAACTGCCTGACCCTCTGCTCCGGCAGCCTCAACGCCAACCCGGAAAACAACGTGGCGGAAATCGTCCGCAAGCACTGCGACCGGATCGCCTTTGCCCATATCCGCAACGTCAAGCACTTCCCCAACGGGGACTTCTCCGAGGCCAGCCACCGGGACTGCGACGGCGACACGGGCATCCTGGACATCCTGAAGGCCTATCACGACTGCGGCTTCGACGGCTACATCCGCCCGGACCACGGACGGCACCTGTGGGGCGAGAAGCCCGGCACGGTCCGCCCCGGCTACGGCCTCTATGACCGGGCCCTGGGCATCATGTACATGCTGGGCGTTTGGGATATGCTGGACCGCGAGAGCGGAAAGATTTAAGGAGATGGCAGTATCATGAAACTGAGCTACGAGAGCATCCAAAACCGCGCCGCCTGGGAAGCGGCGGGCGTCACTCTGCCGAAATTCGACTGGAAGGACATGGCCGCCGAGACCGAGGCCCATCCCACCTGGATCCACTTCGGGTCCGGCAGTCTCTTCCGGGCCTTCCACGCCATGCTCCAGCAGTCCCTCATTGAGCAGGGGCTGGTCAAGGGCGGACTCTACACCGCCGAGACCTTCGACTATGAAATCGTAGACAACACTTACGGCCCCTATGACAACCTGAGTCTCCTGGTCACCCTGATGCCCGACGGGAACATGGAAAAGACCGTCGTCGGTTCCGTGGCCGGGGCCCTTCGGGCGGACCAGAGTTTCCCGGAGGACTGGGAGAGGCTCAAGGCTATCTTCCGCAATCCCTCCCTCCAGCTCATCACCTTCACCATCACCGAGAAGGGCTACGCCCTGACAGGCATGGACGGCACCTTCACGCCCCTGGCGGAGAAGGACTTCGCCGCCGGGCCCGAGGGCTGCGTTTCCGCCATGGGCAAGGTGACGGCCCTGCTGCTGGAGCGGTACAAGGCCGGGAAGTACCCCATGGCCGTGGTCAGCACGGACAACTGCTCCCGGAACGGAGAGAAGATCCGGAACAGCGTCATGACCATGGTGGAGAAATGGTTGACGAATGGCTTCGTCTCCCAGGACTTCGCCTCCTGGGTGGAGGACGAGAGCAATGTCTCCTTCCCCTGGACCATGATCGACAAGATCACCCCCCGTCCCGCCCCCGCCGTGGAGAAGGCCCTGGCCGACGCCGGGTTCGAGGATATGAAGGTCAAGGTGACCAGCAAAAACGGCTACACCGCCGCCTTTGTCAACGCGGAAAAACCCCAGTACCTGGTCATTGAGGACCGCTTCCCCAACGGGCGGCCTCCCCTGGAGAAGGCCGGGGTCTTCATGACGGACCGGGACACGGTAAACAACGTGGAGCGGATGAAGGTCATGACCTGCCTGAACCCCCTGCACACCGCCCTGGCGGTCTACGGCTGCGTGCTGGGCTATGACTCCATCGCCGCCGAGCTGCGGGACCCTGAGCTGAAGGGCCTGATTGAAAAGATCGGCTATGTGGAGGGTATGCCTGTGGTGACGGACCCCGGCATCATCAAGCCCATGGACTTTATCCACGAGGTCATTGACCGCCGCTTCCCCAACCCCTTCATGCCCGACACCCCCCAGCGCATCGCCTCGGACACCAGCCAGAAAATCTCCATCCGATTCGGCGAGACCATCAAGGCCTACGCCGAGCGGCCCGGCATGGACCCCAAAACGCTGACCTTCATCCCCCTGGCCATCGCCGGGTGGCTCCGCTACCTGCTGGCGGTGGACGACG
>CAJUOD010000237.1 GCA_910587875.1 uncultured Oscillibacter sp.
TTCACCAGCGAGGACTGGATCTTTTCCACCATCAGCGTGTCGTTGTTCTGGAGCAGCCGGGTTTGGGGACCCATCTGGATGGAGATCATCCGGGTCAGCTCCAGGTCGTGGAGCTTTTTCTCGAAGCGCTCGCACATCTGCACCAGGTCGTTGTAGCGCTGGGCGTCCTCCTGGGCCCCGGTCTGCTCCGCCTTGGCCCGGAGGGCGGGGAGCTCATTGGCCCGAATGTCCGCCAGCTTCTTCTTCCCCGCCAGGATATACATGGTCAGCTCTTTATAGTACTTAAGGTTCAGCTCATACATCTGGTCGAACATGGCCACGTCCTTCATCAGGGTCACCTGATGCTGCTCCAGCTCCCGGACGATCTTGTCCACGTTGCTCTCGACCTTGGAGTATTGGGCCTTCATGACCTCCAACTTGTTTCCGGCCTTTTTGAACTTGCCGAAGAGGCCCTTTTTCTCCTCCTCCTCGCCGAAGCCCTTCAGCTCCACCACCAGCTCAGAGAGGGACTTGCCCACCTCCCCCAGGTCCTTGGTGCGCACGGAGGCCAGGGCGCTCTCGGAGAAGCCCGCCACGCTCTTCTGGGCCGCCGCGCCGTACTGGAGGATCAGGTTGGAGTCCATCACGTCAATCTTCTTGGAGAACTCCTCCACGGCCTTTTTCTCCGCCTCGGACAGCATGGAGTCGTCCAGCTCCACCGGCTTGACCTCGGGCTTCTCCGGTTCAGGAGCCGCCGGGGTGGCCGCCGGGTCCAGCGTCAGCTCCGGCGCGGGGATGGAGGCCAGCTCCGCCGCCGCGGCGGCGGAGGGGTCCAGGGTCAGCTCGGGGATCTGATTGTCACTCATAGTCTTCCTCCTCCACCACCAGGAGGTGGTCCTCCTCCCGGATGCCCAGGATGCCGTGGAGCACGGAGACCGCCAGCCACACACAGCCGGTCACCAGGTGCAGGGGATCCCGCTCCTTCTTGGCCAGGTAGAAGTAGCCCCCGGAGAGCATGCCCTCCAGAATGGAGATGAACAGGTAAACGGGGTTTCGGTTTTTCATGACGCTTCCTCCTTAATTCTCATTCTCCGCCCGGAGTCCCCGGACGGTCCTCACAGTGTACACCGCGCTGATGAAAACCCAGCCGGCCGCTATCAGCGGGTTGATACCATAGGGTTCGGTAATGGCCTTACGCACCTGGACCACGGCCACCACGATAAAAGCCACGGTCATGGAGGGGTCCCATTCACACTTCTCGTTCCGGCCCGCCCGGTAGTCCCGGACCCAGGCCCAGCCCTCCCAGGCCGCCAGGATCAGGAGGCTTGCGCCAATCAGGGTGTAGAAGCCAATCTCCCGGTCCCAGGCCATCCACAGGAACAGCCCGCCGCACGCCGCGTACAGGACCGTGTCCACCGCCTTCACCGTCAGGTTTTTCACGGGGCCCTCCTTTCCCTCAAAGCTCCAGCTTGATGTCCGTGCCGTCGGACTGGACGCCGTCCGCCTTCATCTCCGGCTCCGTCAGGCCCTCCCGGGCCAGCAGGGTCTCCATCACCTGGATGTCCGTGGAGATATCCAGGGCGTCGGACCCATAGAGGGCGTCCAGCTGCTTCTCAAAGGCCCGGACGATGGTTTTCAGCATGTCCTCCACTTTGGTCTTGGTCCCGTCGATGTTCTCTCCCGAGACCCCCGCCCCGCTCATGCGGTCGTAGGTATTCAGCAGCTTCAAAGTGGTGGGCAGGTAGTAGTTCATGAACTGACGGATCTGGGGCAGCTTCTCCGGATCGTCCTTCACGGCCTGGAAGATCTTCTCGGACACCTGGCCCAGCCGCACGATGTCGGCGGAGACGCCGGGGTCCGCGATGTTGTCATCCAGCCGCTTCATCTCGCTCAGGGCCAGCTTCCCGTCCTTGATGGCCTTGTCCAGCTCCGGGTTTCCGGTGGAGGGCTCCTCCTTGGGTTTCGGCTCCTCCTTCTTCTCCGCTCCGGCGGACCCGGCGATGGCCCCGCCTCCCCGGCAGACCTTATCCACAAGGAGGAACACCGCCGCCGAAACCAGCGCCAAGAGGGCGATGGCCGTTTTGGAATGCAGGGGCAGGAACAGCCCGCCCAGCAGCCACAGCGCCGCCACGGCGTAAAAGGGGGCGGCGGGTTTTCGTTTCGCCGTCATAGCAGGACCTCCATTCTCGGCGCGTTTCGCAAGTTAGTATATTATACTCCCCCAAACGGCTATCGGTCAAGCCGGGCGGGCACAAATTCACAGTAAATTCCAAAAAGGCGAAAACGCCCCGAGGGGCGTTTTCAGGGAATGCCGTACATACCCGTCACCGGGTCCCGCCACAGCGGCAGGCGCACCGGGCGGAAGGTACACCACACAAAGCAGAAGGCCAGCCCCCAAAGGACCGCCAGCCCCAGGATCTGCATCCAGTGACCGGAGAGCTTCCCCCGGCGCAGCAGCCAAAAGTCCAGGGCAAAGGCCGCCAGATCCGCCAGGAAAAAGA
>CAJUOD010000238.1 GCA_910587875.1 uncultured Oscillibacter sp.
CCATCTGGGGCAGCAGCTATGTGGGGGACGGCGCCACTGTCACCGTTCACATTGGGCGTATTCGGGACAAAATTGAGGACGACCCCGCCCATCCCAGACTGATTGAGACCGTATGGGGCGCCGGCTACCGGCTGAACCATTCATAAGAACAAAAAACGCCGCCGGAGGAAGAGTGAAGTGCCCCCAAAAAGTTAGACAAAAATAAGGCGGTAAAATTGTTCAAGCAGCCGAAAGGGCTTGTTGTCTGTGAAGAGCAGGCGGCAAGCCTTTTAGCTTTGCCTTGATGCGGCGATTATTGTAGTAATCCAGATAGGCAATCAATTCATGCTTAAAGTGCTCTATGGACTGGAAGTCCTGCAGATAGAGCAACTCACTTTTCAGCAAGCCGAAAAAGTTTTCAATCACGGCATTATCCAGACAGTTGCCTTTTCGGCTCATGCTCTGGTGGATTCCCTTTTTCTTGAGCATAGCTTGGTACTGTTTATGCTGGTATTGCCAACCCTGATCGGAGTGAAGGATGAGTTTTGTTCCGTCCGGTATCGTTTCAAATGCTTTGTCCAGCATGGAGATAACCATGTTGAGAACTGGCCTGTCTGAGATTGTGTAGCTGACCAGATCGCTGCTGTACAGGTCAAGGATGGGAGACAGGTATAGTTTCTCTCCAAACAAGCTGAACTCTGTAACGTCGGTGACCCACTTCTGGTTTGGTTTTTCAGCATGGAAGTCCCGTTTGAGCAGGTTCGGCGCAATTTTCCCGGTTTCTCCCTTGTAAGAGCGATATTTTTTTATCCGAACACGACAAACCAGCCCCAACTCTTTCATCAAGCGGCGAACGGTTTTGTGGTTCAAATGGATGCCACGCCTATCCAGCTCTATTGTAATCCGCCGGTAGCCGTATCGTCCCTTGTTTTCGTGGTATATGGCTGTAATTTCTGCCTGTTCCATTTCATACTTGTCTGGACCATTCATTTGTTTCAAATGATAGTAGAATGTTGCCCGGGGCAGTTGAGCGATTGAAAGTAGAATTTCCAGTTTGTGTTTTTGCCTCAGTTCTTGAACTACCTGCGTTTTTTGCGCTGGCGTCGCTCGTCTTCCAAAACCAAGGCTTGCAAGTTTTTTAGGTAGTCATTCTCCGCCCGCAGCCGCTGCACCTCCGCTAATAAGTCCTCTTCCACTGCCTTTGGCAGTTTCCGGGGCCGCCCGGTGCTCCTGCGTCCTCGCCGCTCCAACGCAAAGCCTTCCGGCCCTTCTTCCAGATAGATTCTCTCCCATGCCGCAATTCGTTTATCATCTGTCCCAAATCTACGGGCTGTCTCTTTGTAGCTTAATTTTTCCTGCAGCATAGTTTCTATGACCTTTTTCTTGAACTCTGGCGTATACCGTTTGTTTGCTACTCCTTTTGGCATAATAAATCACCCCACTTGTTAGTAGTATACCATACTGTCTAACAAATGGGGTGCAGTTCAAGTTATCGGGGCGGCGTTTTTGCGCCTACAACTGAATAGGGACAACGGACCACCGGCGGGAAATCCCCCTACAAACAAGGAAAGAGAGGTACAATGACGAAAAACACCAGCACCACTATGACCCGGCGAATCGGAAGCACAGTTTTCAAAGTGAATATTTTTACAAAAGAGGATGGAGCGGATACGATGGAGGACAAAATTTTACAGCTAATCCGGCGTGAAGGGTTGGCATCACCGCCAGATTGTGGTATGATGAATGCGCCACAAATGAACCGTCAGTCTGAAAGGAGCGCATCATGAGCGCCAGACAGATGGAGACAAAGATCACAGCGTTATACGAACGTCTCAGCCGTGACGATGAATCTTTAGGGGACAGCAATTCGATCATCAATCAAAAACGATACCTGGAGGGCTATGCCGCTGACCACGGTTATGGTAACATTGTCCATTACACGGATGACGGATGGTCTGGCGGCAATTTTGACCGTCCCGCATGGAAACATCTGATTGCCGACATTGAAGCCGGGAAGGTAGAACATCTTCTGGTCAAGGACCTCAGCCGGGTGGGGAGAGATTATCTCCAGACGGGCTTTTACACAGAGGTCGTTTTCAAACGCTATGGTATCCACTTTGTTGCCATCGGGAACAGTATTGACAGCAATGATCCCAGCTCTGGGGAGTTTGCCCCCTTTGTCAATATCATGTCCGAGTGGTACTTGCGCGATCTGAGCCGGAAGCAGCGCACTGCCATCAGGGTGAAAGGTGAATCCGGCAAGCCGACCACCAATCAGGCTATTTATGGTTACAAGAAAGACCCCAACGACAAGTATCATTGGCTGGTTGACGAGGAAGCGGCGGCAGTTGTGCGACGCATCTTTCAGCTGGCCATTGAGGGACACGGCCTGAGCGATATTGCCAACATTCTGTATCGGGACAAGGTTGAATCCCCTGCGGCATACTTGGCACGGCAAGGG
>CAJUOD010000239.1 GCA_910587875.1 uncultured Oscillibacter sp.
GCCACCGCCTGTCTTTCCGGCTGGAGAAACAGCATCGCATCCGCTTCCCGCTCTTTCATGTAAGGCTTGAGGTGACCGCCAAAGGTCTGAAGCTGACGCTCCAAATCTCGAAGCAGCCAAATGCCCTCATTGGCGGTTTCTGTGATGTCCCCATCTATAAAAAACGCGGTAACAGCGACACCGTATTTAAACGGTCCCTGATCTTCAATCCAATATCCAGCACTGCAGAAATCCACGGTCATCGGAAAGGCCAGCTTTGGAAAGTCCATTGTAATACCTCCTGCAATAGATTATACTTTTAAAAAATCTATTGACAATTTTGCTCGTGCGTGTTACTATGACAGCGTCCGCAAATAGACTATACCACACTTTTAGAAATAGTCAACCAAAATCCGCACCTCGACAACTGGATATTCCTATCCTCCCTGAAGGAAACAGCGCCAGGGCCTCTGCAAAGCTGTAGCTCTGTGGGGAGAAGAGGAGCGGGACAGTGTAAAGTACGTGGCCAACAACATTACAGAAAGGAAACAAAATGAAAGTATCTCAATTCAAAGACTACAGCGAACTGCCCCTCTTCCTCAACGCAGAGCTGGTGGCAAAGGTGCTGGGCGTGTCGCCATCCAGCGGCTATGAGCTGATGCACGAACCGGGCTTTCCAATTTTGAAAATTGGAAACAGGATGGTCGTGCCCAAGGAGAAGTTCATCCAGTGGGTGGAGCAGAACACCAGGGGGGGCGCCAGCCAATGAAGCGACGTTCCATTCCTATTGGCCGGCCCCGACGTGACCCACGGCACTACCGATTCACCGCGCCCAATGCGGTATGGAAGTACAAACTCAAGCCGGTTGAGTTTGTGATTTTTTCCTACCTCTGCTATCACCGCAATCCTGGTGTGCTCACTCCGGAGATGATTGCATCAGACGTCCACATCACAGTTAGTACTGTGAAAAAGTATCTGACCACTATGGTATCGAAAGGAATCGTCAGCGAAGATGGTACCCCCGTGCTCATGTGTAAGGGCGAGAAATTTTTCACCCTGCCTAATGAGGTGTTCCTGCTGAAGCTCTCACCCTCTGCGTTCATGGTCTACGCCTACCTGCTGCTGATTGAGGACCGCCGAACCCTCACCTGCCACCCAAGCTACAACACTATCGCCGCCGCGACAGGGATGTCGAAGAACACCGTGGTAAAAAGTATCAGCACTCTCTTAGAGGCGGAGTTCATCTCCGTAGAATCCAGCAGCTACTTTGACAAGCACGGATTGAAATGGAAGGGCAACAACCTCTATGCGATTCTGCCAATCCAAAACGCGGTGGACCTCCACAACCAACGGCAGCTTCGACGACTGGCAGAAACAGTCGAGCGAATGCGTGTCCGCAAGAAGCTGGAGGGCAACGAAGAACGCCCCGCATGAGCGCCTGTGAGCCGCTGTGTGCGATTTGCCCATCAAGGGCAGGGAGAATCCCCTGGGGGAAGTTCCGCACCAAAAACGGCGGTTTACAAGGGACGAAAGAAAAGCAGGATAAAGGCCAGACGCCGCAAGCGGCCCCCGGCCAAATGACTTCTGCCCGCAGTGCGGGCAGTTGACGGGAGTTTCTAGGTGGTCAGAAGTGGCGTCTATTTGAGCAATAGAAATGAGGTTTGCTGTCTTATCCCTACAATGCCGCTGGTTGCAAGGGATTGAGCGGCGTCTTGGGGCAAAAATTGGAGGTTTTATGAGCAATGAGAAAGAACGGCTGAGTTTAAGGGTTTCTCCGGTGACGAGCTACCGGCTGCACACGGCGTACAAGAAATCCGGCTGCCGCAGCATGAATGAGCTGGCGGAAAAGGCAATCGGATTTTATCTGGACTATTTGGAGGCGTCCAACGCTGGAGATTTTCTTCCGACGGCGTTGAAGTCCTACATAGATGGCAGACTAGGAAAGCTGGAGGAGCGGCTCTCATCGCTATCCTTCAGGCAGTCGGTAGAGGTGGATATGATAGCTGGCATCTTGGCGGACGGTCTTCAGTTTAGCGAGGAGGACCTGCGCCGCCGCCGGGCGGAGAGTGTGAACAACGTGAAGCGGACCAATGGCCGGATCTCCCTGGAGAAATACGCACGGGGCACCTGGGAGGATGAGGACGAGTGGCAAGACTGATCATCAAGAGTCCATACTTCAAAGGCGGCGTCTCTAGCGGTAAAAACGCCGCCGGGTACCTTCGGTACATCGCTACTCGTGAGCGTGTGGAGCTTCTGCCGGATGGCCGTCCGCCGACGCACAAGCAGGAGCAGCTCATCAAAAAACTGGTGAAGGATTTTCCAGGTAGTAAAGAGTTGTCATCCTATGCAGAGTACACGGAGAAGCCAACCAAGTACCACGCCTCAGAGTTCATATCCTCTGCGCTAGAAAGTCACTGGCCGGAAGT
>CAJUOD010000240.1 GCA_910587875.1 uncultured Oscillibacter sp.
GGTTATTCCCTTTAAGGAGCTGTGGATCCCGGTGGCGGGCTTCTTCGCGGGCGCGGGCATCTTCATCGGCGTGGGGGGCAGCCTCTCCGCCATCCGGAAGTACTTACAGGTTTGAGGAGGGCGGCATGAAGCGAAACTGCAAACACCTCCTCCTCCGGTCTCTGCCGCTGCTGATGCTGGCGCTGTGCCTGGTCCTGGCGGATCTGGTCCCCGCCGCCTCGGCGGTGACCCAGGCGGATATCGACGCGCTGAAGGGCGACGCCAAGGATCTGGCCCAGGAGAAAAAGGACATCCAGTCCCAGATAGACAAGCTGTCCTCGGACATCAGCACCACCATGGAGCGCAAGCGGCTGCTGGACGGCCAGATCGGCCTGACGGAGCAGGAGATCGGCAACAAGGAAGAGGAGATCGCCGTCTACGAGGACCTCATCGCCCAGACGGCAGCGGAGCTGGCGGACGCCGAGGCCCGGGAAGCGGCCCAGTATGAGCTCTTCTGCAAGCGGGTCCGGGCCATGGAGGAACAGGGGAAGGTGGAGTACTGGTCCGTGTTATTCCGGGCCAACAGCTTCTCGGACCTCCTGGGCCGCCTGGATGTGGTGAACGAGATCATGGAATACGACCAGCGGGTCATTGACGATTTGAAGACCCTCCAGGCCGTCACCGCCGAAAAGAAAGCGGAGCTGGAGGGCCAGAAGGCCGCCTCCGAGGAGGCCAAGGCGGAGCTGGAGGCCAAAAAGCGGGACCTGGACAGCCGCCGCGAGGAGGCCAACGCCCTGGTGGTGAAGCTCCAGCAGCAAAAGAAGGACCAGGAGGACGCCATGGACGACCTCTCCGCCGAGGAGGAACAGGTCCAGGCCCGGATCAAGGCCCTGATTAAAAAGATGGAGGAGGAGGAAGCGGCCCGTCGGGCCGCGGCGGGCCAGTCGGGCCCCACCTCCAACCCCGGCGGGTACATCTGGCCGGTGAGCAGCCGGTATGTCACCTCCACGGTAGGGGGGCGGGAATCCCCCGGAGGAATCGGATCCACGAATCACAAGGGGACCGATATCGGCCGGGTGGGCTATAACAGCAGCGTCTATGCCGCCAAGGCCGGGCAGGTCATTATCTCCGAGTATTCCAGCTCCTACGGACACTATGTGGTGGTCTACCACGGCCCCGGCAACTCCACACTGTACGCCCATATGAGCAGCCGGAAGGTCAGCGTAGGGCAGAATGTGAAGCAGGGCGACGTGCTGGGGATTACCGGTTCCACCGGGCACTCCACCGGGCCGCACCTCCATTTTGAGGTCAAAGAGAACGACACCATCATCAACCCCATCGCCAAGGGTTACCTCACCGGGGCCACCCTCTCGAAATCAGCATAAACCGGCCTCCCGCCCCATATCATGGGGCGGGAGGTAGTGTTTTTATGGTAGGTTACTTGGCCTGGGCGGAGCCCGGGAAGGGACAGAAAAGCGTCCGGCTGGAGGAGCGCCACATCCTGCGGATGCGGTTTTTACAGGCGGAGATTGTAAAAAGCCCCCACACGGCGATCCTCCGCCGCCGCTGTATGGCGGCGGGGAAGCGGCTGCGGAAGCGGGGTGTGACTCAGGTGGTGCTGCCGGAGAGCTTCCCCTTCCGAGAGCAGCTGGCGAAATGCGGCCTGCGGCCCGCGTCCACCCTGGCCCTCCGGCGGTCCCTGGCGGCGGACTGGGTCCGGGCGGGTTTGACGGAAAAGGGCTGTCCGGTGGCGGGGGCCCGGGTGGCCGTGGCTGCGGCGTCTCTGACGGGGGAGGTGGTCCGCACGGTGACGGAGCTGTGCCTCCGGCACCGCTATGTTCTGCTGGACCTGCCCTACGGCGGGGAGGAGCTCTGCCGCCAGCTCCGGCGGGAGTACGGCGTATCGCTGCTGCTGGGGCCCTCCAAGGATCAGTTGGAGGGGGCGGAGGCCCTGGTCCTCTTTGACCCTCGGACAGATCTGTCCCTGAAAAACCCCGTGGCCCTGCGGCTCTACGACGAGAGCCAGCCCCTGCCGCCCCTGGCCCTGCCGCCGGAGGCGGAGGAGGCCCTGCCGGAGGGGGCGGACCGGGGGCAGCTCCTGGCGGTCCTCCGGGAGGCGGGGGCCCTGAAGCGGGAACAGATCGTCCCAGGGAGAACCGGCCGAGAGGCTTGACATTCCGGAAGTCCTTCTATATAATATCATCTTGTAAAATTGCGCCCTGGGAAACTTTTCACCCCCGGCGTGAGGCATAATGAAGAAAGGAACCGTCCGACATGGCAAAAGAATACAAGATGAGTCAGGCCCGCTACGACGAGCTGCAGGAGGAGCTGAACTACCTCAAGACCACCCGGTCCGACGAGGTGGCGGAGCAGATCAAGGTGGCCCGGGGCTTCGG
>CAJUOD010000241.1 GCA_910587875.1 uncultured Oscillibacter sp.
GGGGGTATCCAAGGGCGCGTCGGACGATGAACTGAAAAAGGCATACCGCAAGCTGGTAAAGCAGTACCATCCGGACCTGAACCCCGGGGACAAGACCGCCGAGGCAAAGCTGAAGGAAATCAACGAAGCCTATGAGATTCTGTCCGATAAAGACAAGCGGGCCAAATACGACCAGTTTGGCCACGCGGGGGTGGACCCCAACTTCGGTGCGGTCGGCGGCTTTGACAGTGTCTTCGACTTCGGCGATTTAGGGGATATTTTCGGCAGCTTCTTCGGCGGCGGCTTCGGCGGCGGGCGGCGGACGAATCCCAACGCCCCCCAGCGGGGGGAGAGCATCCGCATGTCGCTGATTCTCAGCTTCGAGGAGGCGGCCTTCGGCTGTGAGAAGGCCGTCACCGTGGAGCGGCTGGAGTCCTGCGCCGCGTGCCAGGGCAGCGGCTGCGCCGAGGGCACCACTCCGGAGATCTGCCCGGACTGCCACGGCACGGGCACGGTCCAGGTCCGGCGGCAGACGCCCATGGGGGTCTTCGCCACCTCGTCCCCCTGCTCCCGCTGCGGCGGCAAGGGGAAGATCATCCACCAGCCCTGCAGGGAGTGCCGGGGAGCGGGAGCCGTGCGGAAGCGGAAGACCATCCAGGCCACCATCCCCGCGGGCATCGACAACGGGCAGACCATCTCCATCCGGGGCCAGGGCAGCGCCGGGAAGAACGGCGGCCCCGCCGGGGACCTGCTCATCACCATCACCGTCCGGCCCCACGAGATCTTCCGCCGGGAGGGGACCTCCGTCCTCTGCGAGGCCCCCATCACCTTTGCCCAGGCGGCCCTGGGCGCGGAGCTGGAGATCCCCACCATTGACGGCAAGGTGAAATACGATATACCGGAAGGGACCCAGAGCGGCACCGTCTTCCGCCTGAAGGGCAAGGGCATTCCCGCCATCAACGGCCGGGGCCGGGGGGACCAGTACGTCACCGTCTACATCGAGACCCCCCGGAACCTGACCAAGGAGCAGAAGGAGGCCCTGCGGAAGTTCGCCGAGACCATGGGCGACGAAAATTACGAGGAGAAGAAGGGCCTCTTCGGCAAGGGCAAGAAAAAGAGGTGAACGCCCATGTATCTGGCTGACTATCATCTGCACTCCCGCATCTCTCCCGACGCCTCTTATTCCATGACGGAGATGGCGGAGGCGGCGGTTCAGGCGGGCCTGAATGAGATTTGCTTTACCGACCACATAGAGCCCGTGGCCTGGAATGGCCGGGAGCCCATCCTGTTTTACGACTGGGAGGCTCTGGCCCGGGAGTTCCGGGAGGCGCAGGCGGCCCTGGGGGACCGGATCAAGCTGCGCTTAGGGATCGAGCTGGGGGAGGCCTGCCTGGACCTGCCCCGGACGGAGGCCCTGCTGGCGGAGGCCCCGCCCCTGGACTTCATCATCGGGTCCACCCACATTTTGTCGGACGCCTTCGACAAGATCGACCTCTACTTCTTCCACCCCAAGGACGAGGCGGAGGCCCACCGGGGCATCCGGGACTACCTGGAGCTGGTGCGGCGCAACGCGGAGTGGGGCGGCTTCGACGTGCTGGGGCACCTGACCCTGCCCCTGCGCTACCTCAACGAGAACCAGGGCTTCCACATGAGCTTCGACGGCTACGAGGCGGAGGTGGAGGAGATTTTCCGCGTCCTCATCGGGAAGGGCCTGGGCATTGAGGTGAACACCAACCGGGGCAACACGCCCCTGCCGGACAGGAAGTGGCTGGAGATGTACCGCCGCCTGGGGGGCGAGGTCGTCACCCTGGGCACCGACGCCCACACGCCGGACTTCGTGGGCCGGGCCGTCCGGGAGCGGCAGGAGCTTCTGCGGGAATGCGGCTTCAAGCGCTTCTGCACCTTTGAGGGGCGGAAGCCCGTCTGGCACGATCTGTGACGGATGCGGCGGAAAAAGACAAATCTGCGTCTGAAAATCAACTTGATTTTTTGTGAAATCTGGGGTACAATGTAGGCTACAAAAATTTGAATACACGGGGGAGTGCTATCATGAAGATCGCTTTGGGCTGTGACCACGGCGGCTATGATTTGAAACAGCATATCATCAAGGTCCTGGAGCGCCTGGGCCACGAGGCGGAGGATTTCGGCTGCCTCTCCAAGGAGAGCTGCGACTATCCCGACTTCGGCGCCGCCGCCGCCCGGGCCGTGGCGGAGGGGAAATGCGACCGGGGCATTGTGATCTGCACCACGGGAATCGGCATCTCCATCGCGGCCAACAAAGTGAAAGGCATCCGCTGCGCCCACTGCGCGGACTGCCTCCAGGCGGAGATGACCCGCCGGCACAACGACGCCAATATGATGGCCATCGGCGC
>CAJUOD010000242.1 GCA_910587875.1 uncultured Oscillibacter sp.
TCATCAACTGCCAGGGTGCGGCAGCAAAAAGAGAAGCAAGTCCATTCGGCAAGGGACAAACCCACGCTCGCACCACGCCGCGGCCCAAAGACCTGCGTACACGGAGGAGGCAGCTCTTGCGCGCCCCTCGTTTTCTCTTTTGGACCGTGCACGGCCCGTTTTCTCTTTTCGCAAAAGAGAAAATGGGGGGTGCATTGGACCAGCCCCCAAAGGGCTGCTGACCATCCCGCGCGTCAGCGCCGGAAAAATCCGCCCCGCCCGTCAGGGCGAGTACCCGTCCCCCTTACAGGGGGAGGTCAGGAATTCCCCTCCGGCGGATCGGACTCAAACACCGCCTTGGCGCTGGCGGCCAAACCCGCCAGCCCCTGCAGCTCGCTGGGAATGATGATCTTGGTCGCCTTGCCGTCCGCCACCTTCTGCATGGCCTCCAGGGCCTTGAGCTTGACCACCTGGTCATTGGGTGCCGCAGCGTTCAAAAGGCGCAGGGACTCCGCCAGGGCGGTCTGAACCCGGGTGATGGCCTCGGCCTCCGCCTCGGCGGCCATGATGCGGGCCTGCTTCTCGCCCTCGGCCTGGAGGATGGCGGCCTCCTTGGCGGCCGTGGCCCGGAGGACGGCGGCCTCCTTCTCGCCCTGGGCCACCAGCACCTGGGACTCCTTCTGGCCCTGGGCCTGGAGGACGGATTCCCGGCGCTCCCGCTCGGCCTTCATCTGCTTTTCCATGGCGCTCTGGATGTCCTTGGGCGGGATGATGTTCTTCAGCTCCACCCGGTTGACCTTGATGCCCCAGGGGTCCGTGGCCTCGTCCAGAATGGCGCGCATCCGGGAGTTGATGATGTCCCGGCTGGTGAGGGACTGCTCCAGGTCCATGTCGCCGATGATGTTCCGCAGGGTCGTGGCCGTCAGGTTCTCAATGGCGTTCATGGGGTGCTCCACCCCGTAGGTGTAGAGCTTGGGATCCGTGATTTGGAAATAGATCACCGTGTCAATCTGCATGGTGACGTTGTCCTTGGTGATGACGGGCTGGGGCGGGAAGTCCGCCACCTGCTCTTTAAGGGAGACCTTCTTCACCACCCGCATGATGAAGGGGACCTTCACGTGAGGGCCCTGGTTCCACACGGCGTGGAATTGGCCCAGCCACTCCACCACGTAGGCCCGGGACTGCTGGACGATATGGACGTTGGAGATGATCAGGATGACCAGCAGGACGATGACGACGGAAATTGGAATCCACCACATTAGTTTGTTACCTCCACTCTCTCTGAATATTGGACCAGGAGCTTGACGCCCTCGATCTTCTGTACCTTGACCTGGGTCCCGGCGGGGATGAGGCTTCCGTCCGCGCTGCGGGCGGTCCAGGTCTTGCCGTCCACGTAGACGGAGCCCCGTTCATTGTCCACGGGCTCGGTGACCTTGGCCGTCATGCCCACCACCCGGTCGGAGTTGGTGGGAATGTGGGGCCGGGTCATAAAGCGCCGGACCAGGGGCCGGGTGGCGGCCAGCGCCAGGGCGGACACCACGGCGAACACCAGGGCCTGGGTGGCCTCGGGAGTAAGTCCCCCCAGGGACCAGCCGGACATGCAGGTGAACAGGGCCGCCAGGGACCCGGCGACGAACCAGATAGAGACCATGCTCTCCGTGACTATCTCGGCCACGCCGAAGAGCACGATGGCCCCCAGCCAGAGCCAGATGAATATGTTCATGAGGAATGCCTCCTTTCCAAAAGGACCTCTAGGGGTTGATTTCAGTATAGCATACCTGCGGGGGGAAAAGTGTTTCATTTCAGTAACAATTTATTGGTATTTGATGGGGGACCTTTCCCAGGGGAGGGGGCTTTTACTCGCCCTTGCGGGCGGGGGAGATTGGAGCTCAGCGATGGCTGGTGCAATGCACCCCCCATTCTCTCTTTTGCGAAAAGAGAGAATGCGCCGTGCACGGTGGAAGAGAGAAAACGGGGGCGCGCAGGAGCGTGCCTCCGTTTTTTCGCATGTCTCCGGGCCGCGGCGTGGTGCGAGCGGGGGCTTTGGCAGTTGATGCAAGGCCTGATCTCCCGTCCTCGCTGCCGCTAACCCGGCGCTTGCTGTAGAACTGCGGCTACCGGCTTCTCTTTCGGTGCGTGCCATGGCGGCGACGCTGCGCTGGCCGCCATTTCTTCGGTGCCTACAAGCGCCAGGGCAGCGGCAGCGGAAAGAGAAGAGAGTCCATTCGACAATATCCAAACCCCCGCTAAGACCACGCCGCGGGCAAAAGACATTCGTGAAACCGGAAGCACTGCCTGCGCGCTGGGGGAATGGCCCGGTCGGGGGACCGGGCCCCACAAGGTGGTC
>CAJUOD010000243.1 GCA_910587875.1 uncultured Oscillibacter sp.
GAAGGGCAGGGTGGCCTTGACCACCTTCTCCATGGGCCGCTTGGCAACGGCGGAGCCGATGAACAGCACCGCGCCCACGGGCGGCGTCAGCAGGCCGATGCCGCAGTTCAGGACCACCATGATGCCGAATTGGATGGGGTCCATGCCGCAGTACTGGGTGGCCACGGGCAGCAGAATCGGGGTGGCGATCAGGATAATCGGCGCCATGTCCATGATCATGCCCAGCACCAGCAAAATGACATTCAGCAGGATGATCAGGATAATCCGGTTGTCCGTCAGGCTGACGATGGCCTGGGCCGCCAGGTCGGGGACATGAAGCTTGGTCAGGCAGTCGCCGAAGACGGCGGAGGTGGCGATGAGGATCAGCACAATGGCCAGGGTGCCCACACACTCGTCCAGGGCCTTCCACACGCCCTTCCAGTCCACGCCCTTGTAGACGAAGACGGAGACGATCAGGGAGTAGATGACGGCGATGGCGGCGGACTCGGTGGCCGTGAACCACCCGGCCACCACGCCGATGACCACAATGATGATGGCGAGCAGCGCCCAAATGGAGATCCAGAGCTGCTTGAGGAAGTTGCCGATGTGGAAGCGCTCGCCCTTGGGGTAGTTGCGCTTCACGGAGATGATGTAGGACCCCACCATCAGGGACAGGGCCAGCAGGGCGCCGGGGAGGTAGCCCGCCAGGAACAGAGAGCCCACGGAGATGCCTCCGGCGGTGGTGGCGTAGATGACCATATTGTGGCTGGGGGGCACCAGCAGCCCCTCGCAGGAGGAGGTGATGGTGACAGCGGTGGAGAAGTCCGCGTCATAGCCCTGGTCCACCATCATGGGAATCATGATGGAGCCGATGGAGGCCGTGTCCGCGGAAGCGGAGCCGGAGATGCCGCCGAAGAAGTAGGAGGCCACGATGTTCACCATGGCAAGGCCGCCCCGCATCCACCCGACACAGGCGTTGGCTAAGGCGATGAGCTTATCTGAGATGCCGCCCTTGCCCATCAGCACGCCCATGGTGATGAAGAAGGGCACAGCCATCAGGGAGAAGGAGGAAATGCCCTTCACCATCAGGCGGCAGACAGCGTTCAGGCTGTTGCCCATGGACATGAGGCAGAAGACAGAGCTCAGGCCTACGGCGTAGGCAATGGGGAAGCGCAGCAGAATCATGAGGGCAAAGGAGCCCAGCAGGACGACGATCGCCAGCGTGTTGACATCCATTATGCCTGCACCTCCTCTTCCTTGACGTAGAAGGACTTGACATGGTTATAAAGTGCCTCCAGCTCAAAGACGATCATGGCGATGCCCGCCAGGGGCACCGGGAAGTACATCCAGAACCGGCTCAGCCAGGGGATGGACTCGTAGAAGCCCTTGCCGCCTAGGGTGGTGGCATATTTCCAGCCCTCCACCACCATGATGAGGCCCAGAGCCATGACGGCCACGTCGGCCACCACGTCCAGAATTTTGACCACCTTCTTGGGCAGGTAGGTGTCGAAGGCGGTCATGCGGATATGGGCCCCGGTGCGGATGGCCAGGGCGGCGGACAGCACGGCCATGTAGCTCATGCAGGTCAGCACCACCTGTTCCGTCCAGGCCGGGTCCTTGATGACGGAGAGGAAGCTGAGGAAGGCGTAGTTTCTGGACCACTGCTGGCAGAAGCGGCCCAGCACCGCGTAGGAGGCGATGAGGATATCCGCAATCAGCAGGATTTTACAAAGGAACATGACGGCCTTATAGGTCGCGTCGTAAGCGGGCCGAATCTTATCCAGGGTCGTAAAGATCTTCGGCATGGGATTCCCTCGCTTTCATTCAATTTTGCAGAAAAAGCGGGGGACACGGGACCGCTCCCGTGTCCCCCGCATGGCATTTTTCTTGGACAGCCGTTTCAAGTTCAGGGCTTCATGTCCAGCAGCTGCTGGTACAGCTCGGCCTGGTCGGAGGTATTGTCGGCAATGACCTGGGCGCAGGCGTCCTGCCAGGGCTTCTTGTCGGGTACGTCCACCACGTTGCAGCCCTCGTCCTTCAGCTGCTGGAGGACCTCGTCCTCAGCGGACTGGGACAGGTTCTGGTTGAAGGCCTGAACCTCTTTGCCGGCCTCCATGATGACGGCCTGCTGGGCGGGGGTCAGCTTGGCCCAGGCGGTGTCGGTGATGACGGCCTGGATGGCGCCCAGGGTGTGTCCGTCCAGAATCAGGTTGTTGGCCACCTCGGGGAAGGCGTTGGATTTGTAGTTGGCAATGGGCTGCTCGGCGGCGTCGCAGACGCCGGTGTTCAGG
>CAJUOD010000244.1 GCA_910587875.1 uncultured Oscillibacter sp.
CATTTCTCCTGGTGAGTATACTTTTGCTGAACGTTTATTAGCCATCCTCATCACCCATAGGCTCTGCTCCTATTTTGCACGATGATTTCAGCGTTTGTCAAGCCTGTGTCTACGCTACTGGCTTCTCTGTCAGTGTGCTGTCCAGATTACTTGCCATGCTGTCAACCGCTTGTCCATCTTTCGTGCTTTTTTGTCAGAGCGCTGTCCTTTCTATGGGTACCATTTTAATCATTTTCTCTGTTCTAAACTCTCCCTTAGAGTGGGCCCTTCTGGTTGGTTCACAGTGGACCTACCCTCGGTTCTCCGCCAGGGCGCAATAACCCCCTGGCGGAGAACTTATATTTTTTCGCACTACTTCAGCCGGTATAAATTTGAGCTGAGACTCCCGTTCTCCCGCCAGCGATGCTCCTTGGAGATCAGCTCCGCTCTGTACAGATCGTCCAAGGCCCGCTTGACGGTGGAGCGGGACATCCGCAGCTCGGCGGAGATCGTGCGTATCCCCGGCCAGCACTTGCCCTCGCTGTCGGCGTGGTCCTTCAGGTACATATACACAGCCCTGGCCCGGTGGTTCAGGTCGGACTGATAGATCTTCTCAAAGTATCCCATAGGCTACTCCTGCCCCCCATCTGTGCGGACAACCACAGGGGGAGGCGGCTCCCGCCTGGTGCGTCTGGCCTGAGCGTAGGACGCGCCGCCTCTGGCAGTTGGAGTTTTCGGAGGAACCGGGGGAGCGGGAGGGGTATCGCTCTCCGCTGGCTGTGCGTGGTGACAGCGGAAGATCGCCTGCTCCAGCTCCTGCTTGTTGGCATAGGCCACGGTGCGTGCGGCCCGCTCCGGCAGCAGATACGGATCACCGAAGGAGATGCCCCAGTCCAGGAAGAGCCTGAGCCGTGTCTGCATGGGGTGCGTCCCCGTCTTCATCACTACAAACTGGCCCTTTGGGATGGACTTCAGCTCATCCGGCGTCATGAGAGGCCGCTCCATCATCTGGAGGGAGCGGCTGGCACTGTCTTTCCCACCGCCCTTGCTCACCGATCCGCTCATGACGGTGCGGCTGCCCAGGGCCTTGGACAGCACCTCGGCGGTCTGAGAGTTGGGGGCGAAGCCGCCGAAGATCGTGTCCTGTGTATTGTCTACTATGATCTCCGCGCCCTCCTTGCCGTAGTTCTTCTCCAACTGGGCAAGGCTCTGGATGATTGGCACCAGGGTCAGCTTGCGGGAGCGGCCGGCGCTGAACAGAGGCAGGATGTCGAAGGCGGGCATGGTGCCCAGCTCATCGCAGAACAGCACCACCCGGTTGGGCAGCTTGCCGCCGTTCTCGTCCGCCACAGAGAACAGCTCACGGGACAGCGTCTGGATCATCAGGCCGGCCATGAAGTTCTTGCTGGGGTCTTCTTCCGGCAGAACGAGGAAGATGGCAGACTTCTGGGAGGCAAAGGCTTCCGCGTCAATGGCACTGTCGAAGCACAGCACCTGCTCCAGCTCGGAGTCCAGGAAAGCATTCAGCCTGGACAGCACCGTGGACATGACCGAGGCCATGGCCTGCTCCGCCGAGTTGAGTGCGGCGCCAGCGAACCACCGGGCCTTGTGCGTGTCGGGAAGTGTGTCCATCATGACCTGAAAGCCATTCTTGCCCTTGGCGGTCTTGCTGGGCGCCAGCAGATCCTGCACCAGCTTGAACACGCTGACGATGTGCCGCCGCTCCTGGGGAGCTTCCTCTGTGGGCGGCAGATATTCCGCCAGCAGGAGAACGACTGCTGTAAGCAGTCCCTCAGCAGAATCGTAAAAGAACTGGTTCTGCCCATAATTACCGGCATCACCTTCTGGGTTTATGATGGTTTTCGCTAATATTTTTGCGTACTTCTCCGCCTTGGCTCTCGCCGCCAGATTGGACGGCTGCTCCCGGCAGATGTCCATGTAACGGTTGATGAGCGTGAGGAGGTTGTACCCGTCTGACCTGGTAGGATTGCGCAGGTCGATCACCGCCACCTTGTAGCCGTAGTGCTGTAAGGCCACGGCGCCGTAGTTCCGGACGAGGTCGCCCTTGGTGTCAAGGGCCAGGAAACTCATCCCACTGGCACAGGCGTACTCCATATTTGGGTACAGGAAGAACGCCGTCTTGCCCACGCCGGACGCGCCGATCATCAGGCAGTGGATATCGTCCGTGTCCACCAGGGCGGTGACGGCATTCTTCTTTCCCACACAGCCCAGCACCAGCCCCTGTGCTTTAGGCAGATTCTTGCCGGAGCGCCACTCGCTCACATGGA
>CAJUOD010000245.1 GCA_910587875.1 uncultured Oscillibacter sp.
CCGCCCATGGCGTACATACCAATGGCACAGCCGCCTGCCGCCACCAGCCCCACGGCCACGCCGCCCACAGCGAACCCGCCCAGCGCAAGGCCGCCCAGGCTCAGCAGGCCCACACCGATGCCGCAGAAGCTTACAACGCCCACGCCAAATCCCCCCAGCGCGACGATGCCCGTGGCAATATTGCCGATGGCGATGACGCCTTTTGCACGCCGTAGGCCATAGCCGCAGTTGATGTGCACCAGTGGAAGGCCGAGCAGTGTGTGTTTGCTTTTGTATTCATAACCGGGAACAACGTTTACCGTCGCGCTGATAATTCAGCCAACCGGGTGTGGGAACCTTCTCCTGCGTCAGTGTCCTTGTGATTTTAGCCGCGCCCGCACCGTAAAAGGCCAGCGTATAGATTCGGCGGATGATCCAGCTTGTTTCCTCATCGATCACCAGCTTATTCTTTACATCCGGGTGCTTTTTGTATCCGAGCGGGGCATATGCGCTAACCCGTTCTCCTGCCTCAAATTTCGCCGCGAGTGAGTTTTTCACCTTGCGGCTGGTATCCTTGGCGAACCATTCATTGAACAGATTTTTGAACGGAACAAAGTCGCTCAGCCCTTTTTCCGTATCCTCGTTTTCGGCTACTGCAATATACCGCACCCGCTTCTCCGGGAATACGAACTCCAGATAGTAATCCATCATGATATGTTCACGCCCAAAACGGCTGAGGTCTTTTGTCACTACACAATTGACTTTCCCGCTTTCAATGTCCGCCATCATGCGTTTGAAATTTGGCCGTTCGAAGTTTGTTCCACTCCAACCGTCATCGATGTACTCGTCATAGATCTGAAGCTGATTGTCCTGTGCAAATTTACGCAGGATCGTGCCCCCATACCCGATTTGCCGGACAGAAAAACAATCTGTATAATGGAAAGGGGTAATGAAAAATGTCAACCAAAGAACGAAAACACCCAGCGCCGCCGCGTTACGATGAGGCCTTCAAGGCGGGGGCAGTGCGGATGGTCACCGAGCAGGGGCGGCCCAGCCGGGAGGTGGCCGCGGAACTCGGCATCTGCATCGACACGCTGCGCAGCTGGCTGAAAGCGGCGGGCGCACCATCGCCGGGGCAAGCTGACCGCCAAAACCGCGACGCCAGACGCCTGCGCGAACTGGAGGCGGAGATTCGAGCACTGCGCAAGAAGCTTGAAGAGAAAGACGGGGTCATTGACATCCTAAAAAAATCCGTCGGCATACTTTCCAAACCATAGAGGACAAGTACCGGTACATCCGTACGGCCCGCGCGGGGGCCTCTGTGGAACTTGTATGCCGACTGCTGGAGGTCTCCCGCAGCGGGTACTACGAATGGCTGGGCCGCAAACCCTCTTTGCGCCGGCAGAAGGATCAGGAACTGAAACGCCGGCTGCTGAGCCTGCACCAGCGTTATCCCGCCCTTGGGCTGGACAGCCTGTATCACCTGATCCGCCCGCAGCTTTCCTGCTCGCGCAAGCGCATCCACCGCCTGATGAACGAGATGAACATCTCCTCCACACGCAGGCGTGCCTACAAAGCCACGACCAACTCAAGACACGCGCACCCCATCGCGCCCAATCTCCTTGCGCGCCGCTTCTCCTTTGACAAGCCAGACACCGCATGGGTCGGCGATATTACCTATATCCCCACCGGCGAGGGCTGGCTCTACTGCGCTGTTGTGAAAGACCTTTGCACAAAGCAGATCGTCGGCTACGCCTTCTCCGACCGCATCGACACAAATCTCACTCTCGCCGCCCTCGGCATGGCCGTCCGGCGCCGCAAGCCTCTGCCCGGCCTCATCTTCCACTCCGACCGCGGCGTCCAATACGCCGCCTACGCTTACCGTCAGCGTCTCGCCAGCCTCGGCATCCGGCAAAGCATGTCCCGCAAGGGCGATCCCTATGACAACGCCGTGGCCGAAAACTTCTTCAGCTGCCTCAAGTGCGAGTGCGTCCATCTGCGCCATTTCGCCTCAAGGGCACATGCCATGGCAGACGTCTTCGCTTATATCGAGACCTTTTACAATCCGGTGCGCCCGCATTCCTCTATTGGCTGGCGTCCTCCGGATGCCTTCGCGCGTGCCTTGTCTGAGCATCCCGCCGCCTGACTGTGATACGACAAGATATCCTGCGTTTCTTTCTGTTTTTTCTTCATTTTTACTGTCCACGAAACCGGGAAGGGCACAGATCCGCCCGCAGCTTTCCTGCTCGCGCAAGCGCATCCACCGCCTGATGAACGAG
>CAJUOD010000246.1 GCA_910587875.1 uncultured Oscillibacter sp.
CGTGACATTTTGAGAGAAGTTTACCACAGAACTACCAGCCTCCTAGTTCCTCAAAGCCTTGCAATTTCTTGGTTCATAACTGATATATTTAACATAGATTCCGACTCTGCTACCAACCCGCCAAAATCCGCTACCAGCATTCCGCGTCCAAGCCCGAACCCCCTTGCCCCGCAGCGCCTCCCCCATTCCTCCTCCCGCCCCCAAGGGGCATGGCACTCCCCTGATTGCCTCAAAAAGTTGTAACTTTTTGAGGTGCTTCAGAGAAGCTGACTCCCCGGCTTTCCCCAGAAAAACAAGGAGGAATCATCCACCATGAGAAATCTGCAAAAGATTCTCGCACTGGTGCTGGCACTCGTCATGAGCCTCTCGCTCATGGCCACCGCCGGCGCTACAGACTTCTCAGACGACGCGGAGATCGACGAAACCTTCCGGGAATCCGTCGACGTCCTCAATGGTCTGAAGGTCTTCCAGGGCTACGACAACGGCGCGTACTTCTCCCCCAAGGGAGACATCACCCGCGCTGAGGTCGCCGCCATCATCTACCGCATCGCCACCGGCGATGTCTCCGACTCCCAGGTCAAGATCTACGCTGACTACAACAAGTTCAGCGACGTTCCCTCTGACCACTGGGCTGCCGGTTACATCAACTACTGCACCAATGGACAGTACGCATAAAGAACATTTCAGGAATATGGTAGGCAACCGCATGATGCAGTAGCGTTATGCGGTTGTCTGTCTGCTAACCTGGCTGTATTCCGGGGAAAAATCAATTTCGCCAATGAAATTGTAATGCACGTCAATCCGCTGGGTGCGATGGCCGCTGGACTTGTCCGGGGCGTGGACAACGATCTTTTCCACAAACTCGCGTAACAGGGCCGGGGTCAGCTCCGTCGGCGCGGTGTACTTCCGCACAATCTTCAGAAAGCTCTGCACATTGACGGCCTGGGTTTCAATCGTGTTTACAATAGCCTGCAATTCCTTTGCGGACTGCTTCAGTTCCTCCTGCTCTTTCTCGTAGCCCCCGGATAACTTTGCAAACCGCTCCGCGCTCAACGCCCCCGAAACACGATCTTCATAGAGCTGTTGAATGATACGGTCAAGCTCACTGATTCGCCGCTCCTGCTTTTCCAGCTTGCGCTTGGCCTGCTCCTGCTCTGCCCTCTGTACGGCGGTCTTGTTCTCCATCACGCGCCGCACAAACTCGTTCTCGTCCTCCTGGGCGTAGGCAACAACACGTTGGAGATTTTGGAGTACAAGCTGTTCTAAAACCACGGCCCGGATATAGTGGGCAGTACATTTCTTTCTTGACTGGTAGTTTGAGCAGATGTAACTCTCCTGCTCTTTCGTCAACGTAATGCTGCGGTGGTGGTACAGCTTCGCGTCGCAGTCCGCACAATAGGCCAGCCCGGAGAACAACCCCATTTCTCCCATCTTGGTTGGACGGCGGCGGTGTTCCCGGCTTTTCTGCACAATCTCCCATGTCTCCTTGTCGATAATCGCTTCATGGGTGCCCTCAAATACCGCCCATTTATCCGGCGAATTGATGACCGTCTTTTTGCTCTTATAGGAGAGCTTGGTGGTTTTGAAATTGGTCGTCCGGCCTAAATAGGCGTCCTGTCCCAAAATACTCAGGACGGTGGCGGGGTTCCAGCGGCAGGGGTCGTCCGGAAAGTAGCGGCTTGTCTGGCCCGTGCGCTGAAACGTGATTGTCCCAGGCGTCGGGATTTCCCGCTCCTTCAGCATCCGGGCAATCTTGCCGGGGCCGTTGCCCTCAACACATAACTGGAAAATCAACTCCACCACAGGAGCCGTTTCCTCGTCCACCAACAGATGCCCGTCCTCGCCCTTTATATAGCCGTAGGGGGCGTTTACTGCCAGTCGCTGGCCCGACATACCTTTATTGCGGAAAACCGCCCGTATCTTCTTCGAGGTGTCCTTGGCGTACCACTCATTTATGATATTCCTTCTGTAGAGAAAAAAGATGCAGGCCGGTAACCGTTGCGGCGCAACGGGTTTGAAGAAATGCCACTCGACCTGCTGGAATTGTGGCTACAACAGAAAAGCGTCCGGCAGGGTGGGAACTAATTTTGTTCCCGCCCTGCCGGACACTTTTCACAGCTTCGGTCTGATGATCCGCTCGTACAGCAGAACATATTTCTTTTGGATGACACTGTCTATGTGCCCTGGTGGTCCAGTGGACGTTGCCTTTCCGGTCCCGGACACCCCGGCGGATCAG
>CAJUOD010000247.1 GCA_910587875.1 uncultured Oscillibacter sp.
GCCCTAACGGAGGCGAAACGGCGTTCCTCTCCCACCCGCTGCGAGGTGGTCAAGCTGCTGGCGGCCAACGGGAGGACCGCCTGCGCCGACATCACCTACTTCACCGGCGCCTCTCCCTGGGTCCTCCGGGGAATGGAAAAGGCGGGACTGCTGGCCTTTTCCGAGATGGAGGAGCTGCGAGTTTCTCTTCCGGCAAGCGTAGAGCCCGGGCCGCCCATTGTGCTGAATGAGGAACAGCGGGAGGCCTTCGAGACGCTCCGCGGGCTGGCGGAGACGGGCCGGGCCTCCGGCGCGCTGCTCCAGGGCGTCACCGGCAGCGGAAAAACCCAGGTCTATTTGCGGCTGGTCCAGGAGATACTGTCTGAAGGGAGGACCGCCATCGTCCTGGTGCCGGAAATCGTGCTGACGCCCCAGATGATGGGGAAGTTCTCCTCCTATTTCGGGGACGACGTGGCCATGCTCCACAGCGGCCTCCGCATGACGGAGCGCTACGACCAGTGGAAGCGCATCCGCCGGGGAGAGGTCAAGGTGGTGCTGGGCACCCGTTCCGCCATTTTCGCCCCCCTGCAAAACCTGGGCGTCATTATTCTTGACGAGGAGCAGGAGGGCAGCTTCCTTTCGGAAAACCCGCCCCGGTATCACACCCGGGACGTCGCCAAATATCTCTGCGCCCGGGACAAGGCCCTGCTGGTCCTGGGCTCCGCCACGCCGTCCGTGGAGACGGCCTGGGCGGCGGAGCAGGGGCTGTACCACAAGGCGTTGCTGCGCCGCCGCTACAATGAACAGAATCTGCCCCAGGTGCTCATCGCCGACCTCCGCCAGGAGATCAAGGCCGGAAACCCCGGCCTCATCGGGGCGGACCTCCGGCGGGAGCTGGAGCGGAACATGGAGAAGGGGGAGCAGAGTATCCTCTTTTTAAACCGCCGGGGCAGCAGCCGGATGCTGCTGTGCGGGGAGTGCGGCCACGTGCCGGAGTGCCCCCGGTGCAGCGCCCCTCTGACCTACCACTCCGCCAACGGGCGGCTGATGTGCCACCACTGCGGACACTCCCAGCGAAGCTTTGACGCCTGTCCGGTTTGCGGGGGCATCATGAAGCGGGTGGGGGCGGGCACCCAGAAGGTAGAGGAGGAGCTGGCGGGCCTGATTCCCGGCGCGGAGGTCCTGCGGATGGACGCGGACACCACGGCGGAGGGCTACGAGAAGCTGCTGCGGCGCTTTGAGAAGGAGCGCATCCCCATTCTGCTGGGCACCCAGATGGTAGCCAAGGGGCTGGATTTTGAAAACGTGACCCTGGTGGGAGTCCTGGCCGCCGACCTCTCGCTGTACCTGGAGAACTACCGGGCGGCGGAGCGGACCTTCAGCCTGCTGACCCAGGTGGTGGGCCGGGCGGGCCGGGGCGGCAAGTCCGGGCGGGCCGTGATACAGACCTACACGCCGGAGAACGACGTGATCCAGTGCGCCGCCCGGCAGGACTACGGCCGCTTTTACGAGAGCGAGATTCGGATGCGGCGGCTCCGCCGCCTTCCGCCCTTCGCGGACCTGTTCACGCTTACCATCTCCGGCGCGGAGGAGGGGGCGGTGCTCCGCGCCGCCATCGGCGTCCGGGACGCGCTCCGGAGGCGCTTTGGAGACGGCGAGGTCCTGGGCCCGGCCCCAGCCCCGGTGCTGAAGGTAAACAACCGCTACCGCTACCGCGTCCTGCTGGTAGGAAAAAACGACAAAGAGACCCGGGAGGAGATCGGCGGGCTGTTGAAGGCCTTTGCCGGGAACGGCGCCAACCGGGGATTCAACATTTTCGCGGAGTGCAACGCCGCGGACTAGGAGGTTCAGAGAATGGCATTGCGCAAAATCGTGGTGCAGGGAGAGGATTGCTTGAATAAGGTCTGCCGTCCGGTGACAGACTTCAACCGCCGCCTGCACACGCTGATGGACGATCTGCTGGATACGCTCTCCGAGGCGGGAGGCGCGGGACTGGCGGCTCCCCAGGTGGGAGTTCTCCGCCGGGCCTGCGTGGTCATGGACGACGACACGGAGGAGTACATCGAGCTGATCAACCCCTCCATCGTGGCCCAGAGCGGGGAACAGAGCGGCCCGGAGGGCTGTCTCAGCGTCCCCGGAAAGTGGGGACTGGTGACCCGGCCCAACTATGTCCGGGTCCGGGCCCAGGACCGGGACGGGAACTGGTTTGAGGTGGAGGGCGAGGGCCTGACGGCCCGCTGCTTCTGCCATGAG
>CAJUOD010000248.1 GCA_910587875.1 uncultured Oscillibacter sp.
ACGAGATCTTGCTGTGTGACTGGAGTTCAGACGTGTGCTCTTCCGATCTGCCGACATCTACCGCCGCCTGAAGGCCGGGGAGCTGCCCCAGACCTCCCTGCCCTCCGCCGAGACCGCCGGGGCCGTGCTGGAGGAGATCCGGGACGCGGGCTATGACGGCGTGGTCGCCGTCATGCTCTCCAGCGGCCTCTCCGGCACCTATAACCTGCTCCGCCTCATCGCCGAGGAGTCCGGGGACGCCTTCCCCATCAAGGTCTTCGACTCCGTCAGCGGCTCCCTGGGACAGGGATTGACGGTGCTCCAGCTGGCTGAGGACCTCCGAAACGGCATGGACTGGGAGACCCTGGTGGAGCGCCGGGCCCCGCAGCTCATCGCCAATACCTACCCCTTCTTCTCCGTGGACACCCTGGAGTATTTGATGAAGGGCGGGCGCATCGGCAAGGTCACCGCCACGGCGGGGACCCTGCTCCAGATCAAGCCCATCATCACCTTCGCCCCCGACGGACAGCTCCAGTCCATCGCCAAGGTCCGGGGCCGGAACCAGGTCATCGACAAGCTGGTGGCCATGACCGTGGACCGCTGCGGAGGGCACCAAAAATACAACCTGGCCGTGGCCCACGGCGGGGCCGCCGCCGAGATGGAGATTGTCCGGCAGAAGCTCACCGCCGCCCTGCCTCAGTATGACCACATTTGGGACGGCGAAATCGACGGGACTCTCAGCGTCTACATCGGAGACGGCGTCCTGGGCGCGGCGGTACAGGTACTAGACTAACTTTTCTTGAAAGAAAAGTTAGCAAAAGAACTTTAGCGCGCTCTATAGCCCGGCAATCATCCGGGCCGAAGCGACGGCAACGCAGTCTGTGCTATTTAAAAATACAAGGGCCCCCGGCGTAATCACACGCCGGGGGCCGTTTTTGACTTCTTTCAGCGCCTTCCGCCGAAGCCGCCCCCGCCGGAGCGTCCTCCGCCAAAGCCGCCGCCCCGGCCTCCTCCGAAGGAGCCCCCGCCGGTCCGGCCTCCGCCGAAACCGCCGCCGCGGCCTCCTCCAAAAGAGCCTCCGCCGGTACGCGTTCCGCCAAAGCCGCCGCCGCGGCCAAAGGAACCGCCGCCGGTGCGGCCCCCGCCGAACCCCCCGCCTCCAAAGGAGCCGGGACCGGGGCCGAATGGACCGTCAAAGGGACCGCCCGGCCCTCTCGGGGGACGGGGCGGCCTGGGCGGACGAGGCGGGCGTCTTTGATACCAGCCGGGCCCTCTCCAGAAGATGATGGGCCGGAAGACCACCGGCGGCGTAGGCATCCCGCCGTAGCGGCCATACCAGGTGTTGTAGCGCATCCGGTCCACACTGCTCAGCACTACTAGAAGGACCACCAGCAGGACCGCCAGGGGAATCAGGTTCATCAGCAGGATATACCCCACGCCAGCTCCGCCGCCGTAGTTCCCCGCCTCTCCTTCAAAGAGGCCATGGACGTGGGCGAACAGGTTTAGGACGGCTTCGTCGTAGTTCCCCGCCGTGAAGCCCTCGAAAAGATAGCTCGTGAGGTAGTTGTTCTCCCGGCCGCCGAAGCGGTCGTAGAACCTGCCGCTGGTGAGCAGGTAGCAGTCCTGGGCCCCAAGACTCATTACCAGGATGGCGTCGTCCTCCGTCAGCTCCATCGTACCGGCCCAGTCCCAGGCGGCACTCTCCAAATCTCCCGGGTCCTCCGCCAGCGTCACTACCGCCAGGATGCTGTGTCCCAGCCGATCCCAGTTGGCGTTGTATAGGCTCAGGCGCTTCTCCGTCTTCCCGGAGAGGACGCCCGCCCGGTCCTGGACGTATTGCTCGAAGGCGGCGGTGGACAAGCTCTCGTCAAAGGGCGCTCCGCCCGTCTCGGGAGCGGCGGGCTTCCGCGCCTGCCCCAGGCCAAGGCCAATCAAAATGGCCAGCACCATGACCGCCGCCACCACGGAGCGCTTTTGGAAGAATTTCATAGGCTCGTTCCTTTACTTGTGCAGCTCCATCAGCTTGGCCCGGAGCTCGCCTTCGATGCGGCCCAGCTCCGCCTCGGCCTCTTTGCGCTTCTGGGCGCCCTCCCGCTGGATGTTCAGCACCTCGTCCAGAGTGGAGATCAGCTGCTGGTTCGTGTGCTGGAGGGTAG
>CAJUOD010000249.1 GCA_910587875.1 uncultured Oscillibacter sp.
ACCGTACTCGACCCCGTGCCGGAATTTCTTGGCATTTTTGGCCTTGATATAGACCACCGCCCGGATGCAGACAGCACCGATCAGCCCCATAAGAAGGTCCTGGGGGTGGAAGCTGGGGAGGGGGTTGTGGGATATGATCTCACCCAGGCCGGAGATCGCCCCCATGCCCTTTGCCACCATATCCGCGCCAGCGGCCAGCCGGTAGCCCTCGCCCACACGGTTGAAGAACCAGAACATGAGCGCATAGGGGAAGTTGAGAATCAGAAACTTTTTTAAGTCAAATTTCACAGTCCACGCTCCCCTCTGTCCCGGTCCTTGACGGTATCCTGGTTCATACTCCGGGCAACCTCCTTGAAGTGGGAGAGCGCCTGCCGCACAGACGGCTTCTCCGGAGCTTTGCGTTTCATGGTTTTAGCGGCGTATTCGGCAAAGGCGGCTTGCATAGCGTCGTCATCCCGCGCTTTGAAAAAAACGTAGTATTCGCCCTTATCCGGGTTCTTTTTCAGAGCAAAATCCACGCCGTATTTTTTCGCCACGTTCTCAAAGCTCTTGATGTTCTTCTCATTGATCTCAATGTTTTTAACGCCAGCGCCCTGGCCCACAAGCTGCTTTACGCTCTGTTTGCCATGGTGGATTTTCGGGTTTTGGGACTGCGCCAGATACTTTCGTATCGCCCATTTGAGCAGATCGGCGGTCAGTCTGCCGCCGGTCTTGCCCACCTTGATTGCCAGGGCAACGGATTTATCCCGCACTTCGTCCTGCATGATGATTTTCCTCCTTCCTGCAAGCGGCGGCGGGCGGGGTCAGCGAGCCTCGCCGCCCTTGGGATGTTCTGACGGGGGCGGGCGCTGACCCGCTTCCCGCATTTTTTCGTGGAGCTGGCCGCGCAGAGAGGGCTTTACCGAATCAGATATTGCGGCAGGCTCCCGTCCACTCTGGACCTCTCCAATCTGTACCGGGTCCGCTTTTATCAAAGCGCCGTCCCGCAAAAGAAAGCCCTGTGTCTGGATCGCCTCCAAGGTATCTCCCGTTACCTCGCCGTACAGCTTCAGGTCGGTGTCCACCAGCATTTGCAATGTGGCCTGCACTTCGGCGGAAATAGCCTGTCTCTGTTCCGGCGCAGCAAAATACCGCAGGACTGCGGCCTCCTTGCCCGCCTCCACAATCGCCTCTCCCACCTGAGCGTTCATATCAAACAGTTCAGCCACATCAGACCGCCATTGGGTCGCGACAAATTTCAGGGGGTTTTCCATGCGGAGTAAAATTTCAGCATTACCCGGCTCAAATTTGAAGTATTTCTTCATAAAATTGTGCGCTCCCTGCATGGCAGAGATTTCTGCACTCATGGCAATGATCTCCATCTTGTCCATGCCCAGCAGCTCCGCCCGAAAGTCAGACATATTCCGGTCCAGCCGGTCTTTCAGGGATTGGATTTGATCCACCTTCTGCTGGGCATAGCCAGCCGGGTTCACCAGTGGGAATCGCTCATACGCCTTGATCGCATAGAGTATGTCGCAGATGGGAAACTCCCATGGGTGGTCCTGTTCTTTCCAGCACTCCAGCGCCACGGTCAGCGGGTCAGTAAATTGCAGCAGGGCTGTTACTTCATCGGCCAGAAAGTCATGTTCCTCCTTCAAATAGTAGTGAATTTTAGACAAGTTTTGCAGCCGGTACACATCTTCAATGTCCGGCCCGCCCTCTTTTGTGCCGACAGCGGCAGCGTGGTCCAGCAGGCATTTGTCGATCACTTTCATCAGCGGACGCTTTATCTCATAGTTCATAGAGGGTCTGCCTCCTTTTCGTGATTTTGTGTTATATGAGCGGGAAAAACTAAGGCGGGACTACCAAACGGCGGAGAAGATGATGTGTCACTTGCGCTCTGCCTTTTCCTCACGGGCAAAGCGTTCCTCCAGCCGTTCCACGCTCCAATCTTTCTTGAACTGTCCCAGGGGGCCGGGGCCGAACATGGTCCGCGCCCGGTTGTCCATATCCCGCAACCGCGCCCACAGCTCCGGGTGGTGGGTCCGCAGTTTCCGCAGCTCGTCAATGCGTTGCAGGGGACAGCACCAGCAAGAAGCACGGCGGTAAATCTTATACAGCCCGCCAAAATCAAAGCCCCGGTCATAGCAA
>CAJUOD010000250.1 GCA_910587875.1 uncultured Oscillibacter sp.
AATAAGAAAAGAGGCAGAAAATGAAAGCACTCACTATCTGGCAGCCCTGGGCCTCCCTACTGGTGTCTGGCAGGAAGAAGTATGAAACCCGCAGCTGGGCCACCTCCTATCGCGGCCCCATCGCTATCCATGCGGCTAAGCGGCCGGTGCGTCAGACTATCGACGCGCTGGTCGCCGACCGGGGGGACGGGTGGACCACGCTGGACTACTTTGAGAGCCTGTTCATGCGGCCTGGGGAACTGGACCATCTGCCTACCGGGGTTGTTGTGGGGACGGCGCTCCTGACCCGCTGCAACCTCATCACAGAGGACTTCGTGGCGAAGCTCACGCCCATGGAGCTCGCCCTGGGGGATTTCACCCTGGGGCGATATGCCTGGGAGTTTCACGGGAGAATTCCCCTTGACTCACCGATACCGGCAAAGGGGATGCAGGGACTTTGGGAGCTGAATCTGAAGGGGGAAATACTATGCTGATTGTAAGCCAAAACAGGAAATGCCTGCTCAACATGGAGAGGGCGGGAACTGTTTTCCTTTCGTCCCTCTATGGAGGTCATGAGGAGGGGAAGCCTGTCAAGGTGCTGGCCTCCTTCCCTCTGGCCGAGGATGTCACCGAGAGCCTGGGGGAGTACGAGAGCGAGGCCAGGGCCATGGAGGTCCTGGGGGAAATCGCTGACGAGTACGGTAAGTATCTGGGGGCCGATGGCGGGCTCCTCGCGACGGCAAACTTCTACGCACCGCCATTCGCCTTTGCTCCGCCGAAGGTCTACAAGATGCCGTTGGAGTGAGGGGGAGGGAGAAGATAGTTGAAAATCACGAGTTTTCAAGCTGCGAACTTCACCGGCTACGTTGGCGAGCGTTTCAGATTCCAGACGCTGGATGACAACGGGGAGCCTATGGGCCCCGTCCTGGCCGGCGAGGTCAAAAGGGTGTTCCGGCAAGGGCGGCAAATCTCCGTGGAGCTCTATATCCCGGACAAGCACTGTACCCACATTCACGAGGCAAAGCGAATCTACTACAAAGGGAGGACTGCGAATAAATGAGAAAAGCAATCGCAATCGAATTTGACGGGTGCCTCTGCACCAACGCCTACCCGGAGATTGGGGAGCCGAACTGGCCCGTCATTAAAAGAGCCCAAGCGGAGCAGCGGGCCGGGGCGGGCCTGATCCTGTGGACCTGCCGGGAGGACCAGCTTCTTCTGGACGCCATCGCCGCCTGTGAGGGCTGGGGCCTGACCTTCGATGCCGTGAACGAGAGCCTCCCAGACTGGATTGAGGAATTCAAGACCCGCCCCCGGAAGGTTGGCGCTTCGGAGTATTGGGATGATAAGGCTGTACGAATGCCCGCCGCTCCACCGCCCAACGAACGGCTGGATATGAACCAGATTTATGTGCTGGACGGAGAACCGGTGTGGTCGGACGGTATGTGGTATATCATCAATGGAAAAGACGGCTACTGCGTTGATAGATACGGAAAAAACAAAAGGATATCTGACCGTTGTTATCATGGAGCCTATCGCCGCAAGCCGGAGGAAAACGTATGAGCAGAAGAAGCGGGAACAGCCGGGGCGGAATGCAGTCCGCCGGTGTGCATCCGTCCATCTACTGCCAGGTCTGCGAGAAACCTGCGGCCAGATATGAGCCAAGGGTCGGCTGGATGCACTTCACGAAAACAGGTTCAGTTTGGCACAAAGAGAAACCAGACCAAAACCCCAAACGTCTGGGATTTTGAAGTAATACATAACACGGAGGGGCTGGTGTCATGACGCTGCAGGAACTATCGAAATACTATAAGCTACACGAGCGGTTGGAGCGGAACCGGGAAATGCTCTCCTCCCTGTACGCAGCGGCAGGGCCGGGGGCGCAGGTGATCACGGGGATGCCCCATGCGCCGGGAGTGTCGGACAAAGTGGGTGACTTGGCCATCGAGATCGGGGATCTGCAGAGCCGGATCGACCATCTCGAATCGAAGTGTGCCGAGGAGAAGAAAAAGCTGGAGAAGTACATCGGTGCCATCAAAAACGACCAGACCCGTATGATTTTCCGCCTGCGGTTCATCCACTGCATGACCTGGCCCCAAGTGGCTGAGGCTATTGGTGGCAGAAACACA
>CAJUOD010000251.1 GCA_910587875.1 uncultured Oscillibacter sp.
TTTCCGTTTTTATCACGGGAGTAATCCTGGCTTCTTGATACCGTCAGGTCATAGCCGAGGAAGCGTACCAGCTCCGCAGAGTGGGTGATTTTTGTTTTTCCTCCGATAATGTCAAATTCAGCTTGTCATGGAGAAATGCACGTAATTTCCCTTTGATTTCCTCCGCGTCAGCTTTTGGCCCTATAACCCCAATGATAAAGTCATCCGCGTATCTTACGTACTGGATTTTCTTAAACGTGGGGTCGATAGCCGGAAAACACGGGATAGAGCGCAGTTTTGCATAGAGTTCGTCTACGCGGCCTTTTGCCCGCTGGGCTTCGGCCTCGTCTCCTTGCTCCACTGCTGTTTTGCGCTTTTTCTCCCAATAGTGCGCTAACGCCAGAGTCTGCGAGTATTCTTTCTGCGGTTTGCGGTAGCTGTCCTGCCTGTCATATTCCGATTTGAGATTTTCTACGAATGCGTCCAGTTCGCTGAGATAGATATTTGCAAGGATTGGGCTGACCCCGGAGCCTTGGGGAGTGCCGCTGTAAGTCGTGTTATATTCCCAATTTTCCAGGTAGCCTGCCCGGAGGAATTTCCAGAGCAGTTCGATGAAGTTCTCGTCGGTAATACGCCGTCTGACGATGCTGATGAGGATATGGTGGTCGATGTTGTCAAAGCAGCCCTTGATGTCGCCCTCTACGAACCATTTCACGCCTGTGAACGTCCGCTTTACTTCGGTCAGACACGTATGGCAGCTCCGATTGGGCCGGAATCCGTGAGAATGAACAGAAAATCCGGGTTCATAGATAGCCTCCAGCATGACCCTGACTACTTCCTGCACCAGTTTGTCATCCGTGGATGGAATACCCAGTGGCCGTTTTTTGCCGCTGTTTTTCTTTGCGATATACTTCCGCTTGGCTGGTTGCGGCTGATAGCTGTGGTCTTTCAGCGATGCGATGATTCGATTGACCCTTGCCATACTCATGCCGTCCAGCGTGTTCCCGTCTGTTCCCGCCGTCATGCTCCCCTCTGAGGATGCGATCTTCTGATAAGCCAGCAGGTACATCTCGGGATTGTAGAGATTACGGTATAGCCGTTTGAATTGGTAGCTTTTGTCCTTTGCTTTGTCACCTAAGTTTTTCAATATAACTTCTGGACTTCTCATAGTGTCTCTCACACCTTTCCGCAGATTATATTGAGCAGTAGACTGTCTCACTTCGCCATGTGGACGGCTTTCCCGCCCTCGGACTACTATTGAGACTGTGTTACCTTGGCGGATATTCAGGGCCGCTTTTCTCATAGCGCCCATAGCCATGGCTGGCTTTCCGCTTTAGGCAATCCCCATTTAGTTTCAATGGAACATGAGTTGCCGTATTGTCGGATGGGATTTTTCGCCACTTTACGCCGTTTCTCCCACGGCTGCCTGCTCCGAGTATCTCACAACGCCCCTACACTCAAGTTTGTTGCCGGAGCACCGGCGGCTGAAACTCCTTTACGCCGGAGACGATGGTATATCTTGCTCGTGACTATCCTTTAGGCAGTTTAGCTTTCATCCTCATATACAGCTTTTCATCCTATTGTGCCTTGCTCACCGCATGGAGTTTGCGGCAGCGCACTCTCCGACATGCTACACTCCCTGTCAGGTTTCCCATTCCAGATAAGTCGGGGGATGATAGGTTGCTTTCAGTCTGTTTTGGGCCTCCTTTTCCCATTAAATTTGCTGATTGCGTTGATACTTTTACCTACTGTTTTCTCAAAACAGCATTCCAAAGAAACCGCGCCCGGATTTATTGTTTGACGCGCCCGGGCTTATGGGCGCACGTGTAGCACATGGAAATCAGGAAGTTAAAGCTGTCATCGGTATCGCTCATAATGAGAAATAAGGCGGTTTTCCGGTCCCCCAGGGTGTCCAGTTCCAGCTCATCATAGGCTGTGACCTCCCGCAGCTCGGCAATATCGAATACCGCCAGCCGCGCGCCGCAGGAAATCAGTATAGATTTTGCGGTTTTGCCCGCCGCCAGCTTATATTTTTTGTACTGCCGCACCGCGAAATGGTTGGGCTTCTCGGATTCCAGCGCGTCAAACATCAGGTCAACAGGGTTTT
>CAJUOD010000252.1 GCA_910587875.1 uncultured Oscillibacter sp.
TGTGTCACGCCATACTCGGTCTGGTAGTAGCGGGCCGCTTGGTGCAGGCTCATATTCTTGAACGTCTCGTTCAAATTCTCTTTCGGCTGATACCCGATGGAGCGAAGATACGCCTCTCCAATGGTGTCCCAGATGAACATAGAGTCCAACAGCGTGCCGTCCACATCAAAAATCGCGCCGCGAATCCTCATAGGCCCACCATTTCCTTTGATATCGCCCGCAGCTCCCGGCAGGCCCCCTCAATGTCCTCCGCCGAGAAGACGGCCGACACCAGAGCCACGCCGTCCACGCCGCTGCCGGCCAGCTTGAGGATGTTGCCCCGGTTGATGCCGCCGATGGCCACAATGGGCACATCCACCGCGTCACAGATCGCCCGCAAGGTTTCGTTGGGCATCTGCTCCACATCGGTCTTGGTGCTGGTGGGGAACACCGCGCCCAGGCCCAGATAGTCTGCTCCATCCCGGACAGCCTGGCAGGCCTCCTCCACCGTGTGGACGGAGACGCCCAGAATCATATCGTCCCCCACCCTGCGGCGGACCTCGCCCGCCGCCAGGTCCTCCTGGCCCACATGGATGCCGTCCGCCCCGCAGGCGATGGCGATTTCCACGTTGTCATTTACAAGGAAGGGGACGCCATACCGGCGGCACAGGGCGCACAGCTCCTTCGCTTCTTGGAGGAAGGCCGTTTCGTCCAGTTCCTTCTCCCGTAGCTGCACACAGGTCACGCCGCCCTTCAGCGCCGCCTCCACCTGATCATACAAAGTCTGTTTCCCGGTCCAGGCCCGGTCGGTGACGGCGTAGAGCAGCATATGCCGCTTATCGCACTTCATACTTGGCTCCCTTCTCCAGCTCCGCCGGGGTGAGGCGGTACATGGCGTCGATGATGTAGTTCCGATAGGAGGAATTGCCGTCCAACTCGGTCAGCCGCCGGTGGGCGATCTCCCCGCACAGGCCCATGGCGCACACGGCGGCGGCAGCGGCCTCCAGGGGACAATCCGGATTGGCGGTGACAAAGGCCGCCGTCAAAGCAGAGAGCTGACAGCCGGTGCCGGTGATGGAGGCCATCTCCGGACGGCCGTTGCGGATGCAGAAGGCCCGCTCCCCGTCCGTTACAATGTCAATGGCCCCAGTGACAGCGATAACCGCTCCGACCCGCCGGGCAAAGTCTTTGGCAAAAGCCACTGCCCCGTCCAGGTTCTCCTCCGTCACCTTGTCCGCCACATCGGCGTCCACGCCCTTGGTGGTGCCGCTGCCCAAGGCCAGGGTCTTGATTTCGGAAATATTGCCCCGAATCACTGCGAACTTCACCTCGTTCAGCAGCTGGAGGGCGGTATCCGTCCGCAGGGTGGAGGCACCCGTCCCTACCGGGTCCAGCACCACAGGATGGCCCAGTTCATTGGCCCGCTTCCCGGCGGCGAGCATGGCCGGGATGGTGCGCTGGTTCAGGGTTCCAATGTTGATGTTCAGTCCACCGCAGATGGCGGTGATCTCCACGGCATCCTCCGGGTCGTCCGCCATAATGGGCGAGCCGCCGCAGGCCAGCAGCATATTGGCGCAGTCGTTCACGGTGACATAGTTGGTGATGTTGTGGACCAGGGGGGATTTCTGGCGGACATTCTCAAAAATCGGTTCAAACATGGTTTTTTACTCCCTTTCTCTGATTGGCAACAAAAAACAGGGGGCATCTGAATACGATGCCCCCTGAAAAAAGTAGCGTTTCCTACGACTTCCTCCGGCGGCATTATCCGCATCAGGTTCAAGGGTCGAAGGTCTACCTTCCTCTCAGCCTGTCACACAAGCTCCCCTGTTTATTTTGTTATAGGAATTATATCATTCCATTTATTGCTTTGCAAGTGACTGTCTTAAGAAAAATGAATTTTATGTGAAGCCTATCTGCCTATCTTAAGCGACAGCTTCATGAAATAGACAAGCCCTCCTTTTCTCTATAATCTCACAATGCAATATAAAACTTTCCTGTCTCCTAAAAACAAAAAAACTTCACCAAAAAGCAAAGTTATTTCTGTTCCAAACTACATCCAGCATAAGCTGTCTGCCAAAAT
>CAJUOD010000253.1 GCA_910587875.1 uncultured Oscillibacter sp.
AGGTCAATCATACAGTAGCGGCTGTCCACCCAGCCGTACTCCTCCCCATAGCGGACCCGGAACCAGTTTCCCTCCTCTGCCAGGACACAGAGGGCCGTCCCCCCGGGGATGGAACCCAGGTGCACCCCGCCGCTGGGGTTCTCCCAGAAATTCATATTCTCAATGGGCCAGACGGTGGCATAGAGCGGAGAGACCGAGGCCCAGAAGGAAACCTCCTCCGCCTGGAGCTCCGCCCCGTCCCCATCTACGGCGGCGACCCGGAATCGGTTATAGGACCCGGAGCCCAGCCGTCCCGGGTCATAGCGCATACGCTCCTCCGGCGCCAGGCGGGCCACGGTCTCCCAAGCCTCCCCCGCCCGCCGCTGAACCTCAAAGTGGTGGCACTGCGTCCCGTTCCACTCCAGGACGCACAGCCGGGGGGCCGTCTCCTGGTATGTAAGGGCCAGCGCACCGCCGCTGGGCAGATTCGACGCCTCCGCCGGAATCTCCGGCTCCTTGGGCAAAACGAGCTCTGTCCGGAGGGTCTTCCAGCTGTTCACACGCCGGGACCCGCCAAAGAGCCCTTTCCGGTTCGCCTGGATCCGGACCTGAAGCTCCAGCGCCTCCCCCGCCGGGAGGCCGGAGAGCCGGAGCGAGGGCTGGGAGCAATAGCGGGTCCCCTGGGTCTCCCCGCAGCTATACTTCACCTCATACAGGGCCGAGAGCACATCGCTTTCGGGCCAATGCAGCTCCACGTCTCCGCCGCTGTTGACCGTGGCTTGCAGCTCCCCCTCCTCAAATTTGGGCCGCGCGCCGCCCCGGAGGAGAAGAAACGCCGCCGCCAGGGCCAGCAAGAGGACAGCCGCCGCCGTCCAGATTCTGACCAGCCGCCGGGTCTGCCCCCGGGTCCGCCGGGCATGGGTCCTCCAGACCGTGCGGCGCCGTCCATATCGATTCCGTCTCGTGATCCACACCCCGCTCCGCTTAAATAAACTCTATTGAAATGATACACCTTCTCCCGGGAAAGTCAAGGGCCATTCCCACAGGAATGGCCCTCCGGCTGCATTCTCGTTTATCCCCGGGCGGCGCTCTCCCGCTTCAGCAGCTCCCGGGTCACCTCGTAGACTCTCCCGGTGGACGCCACGTTCAGCCGCTCCTTGACGGAGTGCACGTCGTGGAGCTCCGGGCCGAAGGACACCGCGTCCAGCCCCGGCAGCTTTTCCACAAACAGGCCGCACTCCAGGCCGCCGTGGGTGGCCTCGATGGTCCCCTCTTTGCCACAGACCGTGCGGTAGGCCGCCAGGACCTCCTCCCGCAGGGCGGAGTTCCGGTCGTACTGCCAGCCGGGGTAGTTGCCCCGCAGGGTGAAGGTCCCCCCGCCCAGCTCCAGGATGGCCCGCAGGCGCTGGACCATCATCTCCTTCTGGGTGGCGATGCAGGAGCGGACGGAGATGCCGAAATAGAGCCCGTCCTCCTTCATCTCCATCACGCCCATGTTCAGCGAGGTCTGCACCAGGCCGGGGAAATCCACATTCATGGCCTGGACCCCCTGGGGCACCGCCAGCAGGGTGCGGAGCATGTTCGCCGTCGCCTCCGGGGACAGGGCCCCGTCCAGGGCGGTTTTTTCGCAGGCCAGCGTGACGCCGTCGTCACAGCCCGCGTACTCGTTTTTCAGGGCCGCGTCGAACTCCCGGATGAACGCCTCCAGCTCCCCCGCCCGGTCCGCCGGGACGGCGACCTTGGCGTGGTTCCGGGAGCAGATCACGTTGTCGAACTTCCCGCCCCGGATATCCGCCAGCCGCAGGCCGGGGACGCGCTCCATGGCGCTGTACAGCACCCGGCCCATCACCTGGTTGGCGGAGGCCCGGCCCTTGTGGATCTCCGCGCCGGAGTGGCCCCCCAGGAGGCCCTCCAGGGCAATCTCATAGCCCGTCTCGCCGTTCAGCGGCGCTTTCGCGCCGGGCAGGAAGCAGTCCACCCGCACGCCCCCGGCGCAGGAGACGGTGAAGACCCCCTCCTCCTCCGAGTCCAGGTTCACCAGCTTCCGGCCCTTCAGGTCGGAGCAGTCCAGCGCGAAG
>CAJUOD010000254.1 GCA_910587875.1 uncultured Oscillibacter sp.
AGTACCACGCCTCAGAGTTCATATCCTCTGCGCTAGAAAGTCACTGGCCGGAAGTCGGTCAGACGGAAGCGTACATGAAGTACATTGCCACCCGGCCTCGGGCGGAACGGCTGGGCCGCCACGGCCTCTTCGGTGACGAGGACAACGTGAATCTGGATGCTGCTATGAGAGAACTTGACGAATACCCAGGCAACATCTGGACGCACATCATTTCCCTCAAACGGGAGGATGCGGAGCGCCTGGGTTATGATAATGCGAAGGCTTGGCGGAATCTGCTCCGCGCCCACCGCAACGAAATCGCCGCCGCTATGAACATCCCGCCCGCTGACTTCCGTTGGTACGCTGCCTTTCACGACGAGGGTCACCATCCTCATGTCCACATGATGGCTTGGTCGGTGGAGCCGGGGCAGGCATATTTAAACCAAGAAGGCATCCGCAAAATCAAGTCCGAACTCACGCGGGATATTTTCCAAGGTGAACTGCTGCACCTCTACGAGCAAAAAAGTTCGTCCAGAGACGAGCTAGTGCGGCAGGGCCGCAAGGCGCTGCTGGAACTGACAAAGCGTATGCGCTCGGAGTTCTGCGACAGTCCTGTGCTCGAAGCGAAGATGCTGGAGTTGGTCAAGTCCTTGGAAGGCGTCAAGGGCAAGAAGATCTACGGTTATTTGAAAAAGCCTGTCAAGGCTCAAGTGGACGCCATCGTGGATGAACTGGCGAAACTCCCGGAGGTGAAGGAGTGCTATGAACTGTGGTGGCGTCTCCAGCGTCGGGTGGAGGATTTTTATTCCGAGCGGGAGAGGATACGTCCTCCGCTCTCTCAGGTGAAAGAGTTCCGGGCGATCAAGAATGCCGTCGTCCGTGAGGCGGAGTATATTCGATGCGGCGTAGTCAGTTTTGAAGATGATAGCGCCCAACAGGATGATGAGCCGGAGGAGTTCACAGATTCTTCTTACGGTTACTGGACACTGCGAAATATGATCCGCGACGAAGAACTGCCTCTGGAGAAGCGGGACCAGGCTGTTGCAGAATTGGGGTGGCTGGCGGAGGGCGGTGACCTAAACGCTCAGTATCTCATGGGCAAGCTCCTGCGGGATGGGCCTCTAATGATTCCAGATACTATGAAAGCTAGGTACTGGTTTGAGCAAGCGGCGGCGCAAGGTCATGTCACGGCGCAGTACCTCCTTGGAAAGCTGCTCCTCTTCGATGATGTGGAGGTCCGTGATCTGCAAGAGGGCCTTCGCTGGTTGAGGACCGCCGCTGAAAACGGCAGCCACTACGCAGCCTACCGTCTGGGCAAAGAGTATCTCAGGGGAAAAACTGTTGAGAGGGATATTGATAGAGCAGTTCAGTTGCTGAGTGCCTCCGCCAGCCAGGGGAATCAATATGCGCAGTATGTCCTCGGCAAGCTCTGCCTGCAAGGTAAGGAGGTAGAGAAGAATCCAGAGGCGGCAGAGTATTGGCTGATACAATCCGCAAATCAAGGCAACAGCTATGCACAGTTCCTCCTGGACCATCGACAGAGCGATCCGTCTATTCTCCTCTGCACAGTGAGGCTCCTCCACCACATGAGCAACATTTTTTGGGAGACACTTCCGCCACCCGATCCAACGGGTGGTCATGTGGAAAGCAAGCTCATGCAGAGAATCCGTGAAAAGAAAATTGCCATGGGCCATAAGCCGGATGATCACGAGGAGACCCAGGGGCTGTCAATGTCCATGTGATGCATTCAAAATTTGACCCGCTATAAACAATGATAAAAATCCTCCGGCCAGCAGGCAATTTCAAACTTTTTGATAACAGTAGAAAAACCGCTGGATATTGAGGCCGCCGGATGGTAATGTGTGTCGCTGACAGGAGGTGGCACATATGGAGTACGAATACATGAGGGCTTTGCGCCAGCGGTTTTTCGTAGAACCGGATGCGGCTCTGCAAAGAGAGATTGAAGAAGGCTGGCGGCGCCTCTCAAGCAGAGTGAGTAGAGCGGACCAAAAGCGAATCCTCAGTCTGGTAGATCTGCAAGCGGCTCTGTTGGAGGAAACCACACTGGCAAGTTT
>CAJUOD010000255.1 GCA_910587875.1 uncultured Oscillibacter sp.
CTCCATGATCTTGAAGCTCATCTTGGGGTCCAGGCCCTTGGAGATCAGGTAGAGCATGATGTCGTCCCGGCAGCCCACGGTCTCCAGGACCGAGGCCGTCCCGCTGAGGATCAGCTCCCGGGCGTTGCCCGCCCACACGTCGGTGCCGTGGGAGAAGCCGGAGAGGCGCACCAGGGTGTTGAAGTCCTTGGGCTGGGTGTCTATCAGCATCTGCCGGGTGAAGCGGGTGTTGAACTCCGGGATGGCCACGGCCCCGGTGGGGCCCAGAATCTCGTCGTTCTCATAGCCCAGCACCCTGCTGGAGGTGAAGATGGACATGGTGTCCGGGTCGTCCAGGGGGATCTTTTGCGGGTCCACCCCCGTGAGGTCCTGCATCATGCGGACCATGGTGGGGTCATCATGGCCCAGCATGTCCAGCTTCAGGAGGTTGGCCTCCATGGAGTGGTATTCAAAGTGGGTGGTGATGGTGTCGGAGTCGTCGGCGTCCGCCGGGTGCTGGACGGGGCAGAAATCCTCCATGCTCTTGTCCGCCGGGACCACCACCAGGCCCCCCGGGTGCTGCCCGGTGGTCCGCCGGACCCCCACGCAGCCCAAAGTGAGCCGGTTCTCCTCCGCCCGGCCCACGGTCATCTGGTTCTCCTCCAGGTACTTCTTCACGAAGCCGTAGGCGGTCTTCTCCGCCAAGGTACCGATGGTCCCCGCCCGGAAAACCTGGGTCTCGCCGAACATCTCAATGGCGTGGCGGTGGGCCCGGGCCTGGTACTCGCCGGAGAAGTTCAGGTCAATGTCCGGCACCTTGCCGCCGCCGAAGCCCAGGAAGGTCTCGAAGGGGATGTCAAAGCCGTCCTTCTCGTACTTGGTCCCGCAGACCGGGCAGACCTTATCCGGCATGTCCGCCCCGCAGCCATAGGAGCCGTCCTGAACGAACTCGCTGTTTTTGCATTTCGGGCAGCGGTAGTGGGGCGGCAGGGAGTTGACCTCCGTGATGCCGGACATGTAGGCCGCCAGGGACGAGCCCACGGAGCCCCGGGAGCCCACCAGATAGCCGTTTTCCAGGGAGCGCTGGACCAACTTCTGGGCGGACATGTACACCACGTCGTACTTGCCCAGGATGCCCCCCAGCTCCACGTTCAGCCGGTCCACGATAAGCTGGGGCGGGTCCTCGCCGTAAAGGCGGTGGACCTTCTCCCAGACCAGGCGGTTCAGCTCCTCCTCGGAGTTTTCCAGCTTGGGAGGGAACAGCTCCTTGGGCAGCAGCTCGAAAGTCTCAATCTGGTCCGCCACCAGCCGGGTATTGGTGACCACTACCTCTACGGCCTTCTCCTCTCCCAGGTAGGAGAACTCCTTCAGCATCTCGTCGGTGGTCTTGAAGTAGATGGGCAGGGCCTCGTTGGCGTCGGGGAATTTCTTCGAGGCCAGGAGGATATGCCGGAAGACCTCGTCCTCCGGCTCCCGGAAGTGGACGTCGCCGGTGGCGCAGACGGGCTTCCCCAGCTCCTCCCCCAGGCGGACGATGGTCCGGTTGAACTCCCGGAGGTCCTCCTCGTCCCGGGCATCGCCGTTGCGGAGCATAAACCAGTTGTTGCACAGAGGCTGGATCTCCAGGTAATCATAAAAGGAGGCGATGCGCTTCAGCTCCTCCCAGTCCTTGTGGTCCTTCACGGCCTGAAACAGCTCCCCCGCCTCGCAGGCCGCGCCTACGATGATCCCCTCCCGGTGCTCTTTCAGCAGGCTCTTGGGGATGGTGGGCACCCGCTTGAAATACTTCAGGTTGGAGTCGGAGATCATCTGATAGAGGTTTTTCAGCCCCGTCTTATTCCGGGCCAGAAGGATGATATGCTTGGGGAAGCGGTTGGACTTGTTCCCCAGGGGACGCAGCTTCTCCATCTCGCCGTTGACGGCCTGGAGGGTGTGGACCCCCTTCTCGTGGAGCATCTTCCAGAAGGGAATCAGCATATAGCCCACCGTGGCCGCGTCGTCGCTGGCCCGGTGGTGGTTGAAGGCGGGCAGATCCAGGTGCTCCGCCACGATGTTCAGCTTGTACTTCCCCAGG
>CAJUOD010000256.1 GCA_910587875.1 uncultured Oscillibacter sp.
GTCTCAGATATTGCCTCCGCTCTTCACCGAGCTTCGCACGTCCCACATGACACTATGGGCGCACGTCGGAGGATTAGAGTTTTGATTACCCGTCACACCGGGGTTAGCAGGCACTTCCCCTGCCCAATCAAGCATAGAGTTCAGATTCCTTGCGAAATCTGTCTTGTTTTATTGCGTATTTCTACGCAGATTGTCAAGAAACGAAGCGCACGCAGTGGATATCGTCCGTGTCCACCAGCGCGGTGACGGCGTTCTTCTTTCCGACGCACCCCAGTACCAGCCCCTGTGCTTTAGGCAGATTCTTGCCGGAGCGCCACTCGCTCACATGGAAGGGGATGTGCCGGTAGGTCTGCTGGATCTCCTTCCTGTTGGCCCAGCGGGCGGTTCCATGCTGGCCGTCGCCAACCGTCTTGGACTTGATGTTGTCCAGATTCCCACTTCCGGAGAAGTGCGTGGCGGCGGCGATGAGCAGAAGCATCCCGCCCGCCAGTAAAATTAACATGATCGTCTGCGGCGTCATAAATTCACCCCATTTCTTGTTGCAGTGCCGCTTGTTCCTGTTTCTGCTGCTGTTTCAAAACGTCCGCCTCATACTTGACGGATATCTTTGCGCAGGACAGCGCCAGCTCCAGCCAGCCTTCCGTCAGCTGTCGTTTTTCCGCCTCACTGCGGATGCCAGGCTTGGAGGCCAGCTTCAAAACAGCATGAGCCTGTTCCGCCAACACAGCGGTGCGGCTGTTCAGGCTGCTCCGATTCTGGTGGGGATGGATACAGCTCCGCAGTTTCTCCAACAGTTCCTCACTGCTATGTGGTTCACCCAGCTGTCGCAGCCCCCGGCCATAGGCGTACAGAGCCAGCGCGGAGGCCAGCTCGATGCAGGTCATGGCTCCCTCCGGGTAGTCCCTGCGGAGATTCATCTCATATCCGCAGAGCGCATTTGTCAGCTCACGGCCTACCCGTTCTGGAATGACACACTCCTCCATGTAGACTCCGATCCTGCCGCAGACCTCCGAAGCGGCAATAAGCTGGGGATGCTCCTCCGCCTCCTGAGCAGGGAGACCACGCCGGGCCTTGAGATCCTCGTTCCAGTCCTTGTGTTCGGACTGGAGCATCCCCACATCGTCATAGCCGTGTTCATGGAGGAGCTCTGCCAGCCGTCCGCTGGCCTCGATGCCCGCCTCGTCGTGATCCAGGCAGAGACAGACGGTGCGAAGGCAGGGGTTCCGCTCCAGCATCCAGAGCATGGCGTGTTCCGCGGTCCCACACAGGGCCACGAAGCTGTGTTCCTGCCAGCCTCGGGGGTAGCGGGAGAGGAAGGACATCAGGTCAATGGGCGCTTCGAAGACATAGAGGCGGTTGCTGGTCCCGGTGTAGTGGAAGCTGCACCGGGGATCGCTGCCCTCCACGTTGATGCGGAAGGTTTTGCCGAGGCTGTTGAGGCTGCGCTTGTGGGCGTGGCGCGGGACGCCGTTTTCATCCTTACCGACGAAGACGGCGTTGTGATACTCTCTGTCCTTGAATTTCTCACAGCTCTCATACAGCAGTCCCGCCCGGACAAAGGCATTGACCACGTTCCGGTCCAGGAATCGGTGTTTGAGCAGATAGGCGTACATCCGCCGCATCTCCTGACCGGCAGAGGGCAGGGCAAATTCCTTTCTGGGCTTTTCCTCCTGCTTTTGGGCGGAAGCGTAGACGATTCCCTGTTCCCCGCCCAGCAGACAGGTGATGGCCTCTGGGTAGGAGAGGTTATAGAACTGCTGGACGAAGGAGATGGGACCGCCGCCCTGTTCTGTGGCATGGTCGTACCACTCGTTTCCCCGAACAGTGACGCTGTGGTCGCTGTCCAGACGGTACTCCGGCCCGGAACGGATCAGCTTCTCTCCCTGATGACGGAGGAACTCCACCAGATCCACCTCGCTGGCCCGGAGTTTTTGCTCCTCAGTAAAATGGATATAAGGCACTTTTTTCACCTCCTCAAGAAGAAAAAGTCAGAGCGCCGCGTCTGCGGTACTCTGACTTT
>CAJUOD010000257.1 GCA_910587875.1 uncultured Oscillibacter sp.
AGCATCCTCGTCGGTATAACCACGCCAGCTCAGCAGAATCTTATCAGCCAGCTCTACCAGACGCGCCTTTTTGCCGCAGCGCAGACGGATGACACTCATGGGCCACTTAACGATGCCGGCCTTCACATCCTCGAAACCAGCAAAGACAATCTCACGCTCGACCGCCGCGCGCTCCATGGGGAAGCAGTAGTGGCCACCTTGGAAGTGCTCGTGGCTGAGGATACTGCCGCCTACGATGGGGAGATCTGCGTTGCTGCCCACAAAGTAGTGGGGGAACAGAGAAACAAAGTCCAACAGTTTGGAGAAAGCGGCCTTGTTGATGACCATGGGAACATGCTCATGATTGAACACAATGCAGTGCTCGTTGTAGTAGACATAGGGGCTGTACTGCAGATGCCAGCCCTCACCGGCGATGGTAACTGGAATAGTGCGCAGGTTTTGGCGGGCGGGGTGGTTCATACGTCCCGCATAGCCCTCGTTCTCCGCGCAGAGCATACACTTGGGATAGCCGGACTGGGGAGCGAGCTTTGCGGCTGCAATAGCCTTAGGGTCTTTTTCCGGCTTGCTGAGGTTGATGGTCACATCCAGATTGCCGTATTCGGTGGCCGTCTTCCAACGCACATCCTTCTGGATGCGGTAGCGGCGGATGTAATCGGTATCCTGTGAGAAGTTATAGTACCAGTCGGTGGCAGTCTCAGGGTTGGTGGCGTACATCTCGGAAAAGGTCTGATGCACCTCACGGGGCATGGGAGTCAGAATCCCCATTAGTTTGGTGTCAAAGAGGTCACGGCTGGTGATGTCATCATCGCAGACACCCCGTTCCACCGCATCCTCCAACAGCCCCTGAAGAATATCCTCCAGGCTCATGGCTTCCGGTTTGGCAGGGTCGTAGCTGTCCAGTTTCATAGCCTCCAGTAGCCCGTTGGTTACATAGATCGTGTCACAAGGCTGAACCAGCCTCTTGTTCAGGCCATATTGGACCAAAGAAGCGATATACACATTCACATCCATTTTCCGTTCCTCCTTCAGGACAATCTCACGCCACCCTCATTACGAATGTGCAACACGTGGCAGCTGCCTTCACCCAGTACCCGCTCAATTCCACTTTTAAACTCTTCCAGCATATCAACAGGAACAAATGCCTGCACCGTTCCGGCGAAGCCGCCTCCGTGGACACGGTAAGCCCCACGCCCATTCAGCAGGGTATCACACATGGCCAGAGCAACCGCCACATCCTGATGCTGCGTGGCACCGGCAGGACTGATATTCTGCAAATACATCCAGGAACTGTACCCGGATTTAGTAACCAGACCAAGGAAACCATCGAAGTCGTTTTCAAGCAGCGCTTTTTTCTGCTTCATGACACGCTTGTTTTCCTGGTAGAAATGGATGGCCCGCAGGATGGCACGGTCAGAAACCTTCCCTCGCAGATTTGGCAGAGCCTCCATAAATTCTTTTTCGCGGACTTCTCGCAGAACATCCTTTCCAAAGAAATTGCAAATCTCTTTCAGCTCACGGGGAATGGCCGCGTACTCATCAGTGAGACCGGCGTGGTCAGCACCGCTGTCAATGATGCACAGGGCATGGCCAGCCTTTTCAAAATCAAACTCGATGCGCTCAACCTGGGGATGATCCGGATCAGCGAAGTCGATATAGACCATGCCGCCCACGGAGGAAGCCGCTTGATCCATCAGGCCGCTTGGCTTGCCGAAGTACACATTTTCGGCATACTGGCCGATCTGAGCGATTTCCACCGGGCTGAGCTTCCGATCAAAGAACAACTCGTTGCAGATGGTGCCCATCAGCACCTCAAAAGCGGCAGAAGAGCTCAGTCCGCTGCCCGGAAGAACGGTTGAGTGGGTCTCGGCATCGAATCCCTTGATCCGGGCTCCCAGCTGCTCAAAGGCAGCTGCGACGCCACGAACCAGGGCCAGATCGGAAGAGTGTCGTGTAGGGAAAGAGTGTAGATCTCGGTGGTCGCCGTA
>CAJUOD010000258.1 GCA_910587875.1 uncultured Oscillibacter sp.
CCCCAGGCGTGGTCGATGAGCAGCTCGGCGTTGACGCCGAAGAGCTGGTAGAGCAGTTCCTCCCGCTCTAACGAACACCGGGCCACGTCGCCCATGGTGTAGAGACCATACTCCTCCAGTCGCTTGGCGTAGCCCCGGCCTACCCGCCAGAAGTCCGTCAGGGGCCGGTGACCCCAGAGGAAAAGACGGTAGCTCATCTCGTCCAGCTCCGCGATGCGGACGCCGTTCCTGTCCGGCTGGATGTGCTTGGCCATGATGTCCATAGCCACCTTGCAGAGATAGAGGTTGGGGCCGATCCCCGCCGTGGCGGTGATGCCGGTGCTGGACAGCACGTCCAGAATGACCGTCATGGCGAACTCCCGCGGGGTCTGGCCTGCAGTGGCGAGGTAGTTGGTCACATCCATCATGACCTCGTCTATGGAGTAGACGTGGATGTCCTCCGGAGCAACGTACTTGAGGTACACCTGATAGATCCGGGCGCTCCACACCATGTACTTGGCCATCTGGGGCGGGGCCACGATGTAGTCCAGCCCCACCTCCGGGTGGGCTTTTACCTCCGGGTCATGGCTGGAGGCTCTGGTGAGCTTTCGGCCTGGAGCCTTCCGCTGCCGCTGGGCGTTGACCTCCTTGACCTTCTGCACTACTTCGAACAGCCGGGGCCTGCCGGGGATGCCATAGGCTTTGAGGCTGGGTGACACGGCGAGGCAGATGGTTTTCTCCGTCCGGCTCTTGTCCGCCACCACCAGATTGGTGGTCATAGGATCCAGCCCACGCTCGGCGCACTCCACGGAGGCGTAGAACGATTTCAGGTCGATGGCGATATAGGTGCGCTCCTTCACGTCCCACACCTCCTTTTCTTCTCTGGGATAGGATGTCCTCATTGTAGCAGACCCGGAAACAAAATGCAACACTTGTTCGATGGTATTTTCTACATCTGGAGCGTGGGAGCAGTCTGCTGGGGCGGCTCCTGACCGTCGGGACTCTGCTCCTCGGCCAGATACTGCTCTCTGGCAGCTTCCAGGGAATGGCCCATCTGCTCCATGCAGTAGCTGTCCATCTTGGGCCGCAGGGCCTCCTGTTCCTCCGGGGTGAGGCGGTATTCGCACGCCAGCTCTGAGCCGTCGCCCCTGACCAGATAGACCTCCAGCGTGTCGCAGACCCGCCCTCGCTCCATGTCGTAGTTGGCGTAGAGGTTCAGGCAGTCAGCGTTCTCCTCGGTTTCCACGTCCAGCCCGAATATCTGGTCGGGGTTGAAGTAGACCGGAATGTAAAAGTTGAGCAGATGATCGACCTGGCTGACCTCCTCCTCAAAGCGGATGAGTTCGGTGGGGAGAGCTTCATCCGCCCGAACGGAAATCGGGCGGATACCATGGAGCATTTCCTTTTCCCCCAGCCGCTGGTTGAAGCGGTTACGCATGGCGATCCAGCCATCGGACTCTCTCTTGGTGGCAAAATAGACCGCTGTGCTAACGTCTTTGATCTGGTAGCCTTGCCAGCCCTTGTCGAAGTTCAGGGAGTAAATCTGGCCAGCGTCCAGGTCGATGTCGTAGATGCCCACGACTCTGGGGGAGCCGCGGAGCAGTTCAGCGGTGTACCGCTCCATCTCCTCCTGCGTGATGGGCCAAGCGTCCCCATAGAAATGGGAGGGATCGTCCAGTTCGCCCCGGAGATAGCGGCGCAGCCGTAGGGCGGTCTGGAACATGATTTCCCCACGCTCCAAGAGACAGTATCTGGACTCGCCATTCTCGGTGATACGGGTGACGGAGAACCGGCGATTGGCCTCAGCCTCCTGTGCCCGTTTCTTCTCCTCCTGCTGGATTTCATGTGTAATCTGCTCCCGCTGATCCTTGGGGAGTTCTTGGATGAGTTCGTCCACCTGCCCGGTCAGAAGGGACTCCATGGGCAGGCCGTTGTGAGCTTCCAGAGTCTTGCACCAGCGCTCGTCCAGATAGATGGTGATATCACGGC
>CAJUOD010000259.1 GCA_910587875.1 uncultured Oscillibacter sp.
AAGGCTTCAACCCCTATTTGGAAAGGAGGCCCAGATGGTACAATCTGTAACCTACCAGAGAGAAACAAGAACCGTCCCCTTCCAGGGAAAGACTATTGTGCTGGAAAGCCTTACCCCGGTGCTTTCCCCAAAAGAGAAGGAGAGGCGGAAAAAAGAGATTGAGCGCTGTCTGTATGACGTGTTCAGCAAGTACCGCCAGAGCCGGCGCTGACCCCGACAACATTGCCCTCCGGGGCTATCAATGGTATAATATACTTGTAAGGTTGGTAGCTCCATTCCCATAGGAAAGGAGCCTACAATGAACATTAGAGAAGATTATATTTATGCCAGACAGTCCGTTGACCGCAAGGACAGTATCAGTATTGAGAGCCAGATTGACTTCTGCAAGTACGAGCTGAAAGGCGGCAGCTGCAAGATTTTCAAGGACAAGGGCTATTCGGGGAAGAACACCGACCGGCCCGAGTTCCAGAAACTGCTTGACGAGATCCGCAAAGGGAAGGTGCGGCGGGTCATTGTCTACAAGCTGGACCGGATCAGCCGCTCCATTCTGGATTTTGCGAACATGATGGAGCTGTTCCAGGAGTACGACGTGGAGTTTGTTTCCTCCACGGAAAAGTTCGACACCTCCACCCCAATGGGGCGGGCCATGCTGAACATCTGCATTGTGTTCGCCCAGCTGGAACGGGAGACCATCCAGAAGCGCGTCACGGACGCCTACTATTCCCGGTGCCTGAAAGGCTTCCACATGAGCGGCCAGGCCCCCTACGGTTTCCGGCTGGAGCCGACCACGGTTGAGGGGATCCGCACAAAAATGATGGTGCCCGACCCGGCAGCCGCCGACCATGTACGCCTGATGTTTGAAATGTACGCCGAGCCCGGGACCTCCTTCGGGGACATCAGCCGGTACTTTGAGGAAAACGACATCAAGGTTCACGGAAAATCGCTGTTCCGTCCCTTCCTCTCCCAGCTGCTCCGCAACCCGGTATATGCACAGGCAGACCTGGAATTATATGAGTTCTTCAAGAGCCAGGGAGCGGCAGTCGTCAATGACGCCACCGACTTCGCCGGGACAAACGGCTGCTATCTCTACCAGGGGCGGGACGTGAAGGAGGACAAGGACAGGAGCCTGAAAGACCAGATACTTGTTATCGCTCCCCATGAAGGGATTGTTTCCTCTGACACCTGGCTGAAATGCCGGAAAAAGCTCATGGCGAACATCACCTTCCAGAACGGGAGGAAGGCCCGGAACACATGGCTGGCCGGAAAAGTGAAATGCGGGAAATGCGGTTATGCTTTAAAAGTCACCCGCAACCCTTCCGGCTATGAATACCTCCGGTGCAATAAACGGTCCGACCACAAGGGCTGTCCGGGGTGCGGCACTCTCCGCAAAGTGGAATTTGAGCAGTTTATATTTACCGCTATGGGAGAGAAATTCCGGGATTTCAAACACCTTCGGGGCGGTGAGGAAAAGGCAAACCCGAAATTGACCGCCTATCAAGTGGAGCTGGCACAAGTGGAGGCGGAAATTGAAAAGTTACTTGATACGCTGACCGGGGCAAACGCTACCCTGCTTGCCTACGCCAACAAGAAAATCGAGGAACTGGACACGCGCCGCCAGAAAATCACAAAAGCGATTGCCGATTTATCCGTGGAGACCATTTCCCAGCAGCAGATTGATCTGCTGTCCGGCTATCTGGACGACTGGGAGAATATCAGTTTTGAGGATAAGAGGAAAGCCACGGACGGCCTTATTTCATCAATCAGCGCAACCAGCGAGTATGTAAAAATAGAGTGGAAAATCTGACTTTTCCACTCTGCATATCTGAAACATTTCTTTATATCGTTTGTAGCCCCTTGTACACTGATGTTTTGTCAAGCGTTGCAAAAGGTAAAATCCCACCAGCTGAAATGATTATGAATCTGGCTGCTGCCCATCGTGGGCTTTCCATTGACATTCAGTAAACT
>CAJUOD010000260.1 GCA_910587875.1 uncultured Oscillibacter sp.
TTCCCTACACGATGCTCTTCCGATCTACTCCGGACGGTCCGTCATCGTCGTGGGCCCCGAGCTGAAGATTTACCAGTGCGGCGTGCCCAAGGAGATGGCTGTGGAGCTGTTCCGGCCCTTCATCATGAAAAAGCTGGTGGAGGACGGAACCGCCAACAACATCAAATCCGCCAAAAAGATGGTGGACAAGGGAGTCACCGAGGTCTGGGACGCCCTGGACGTCATCATCAAGGACCACCCCGTCATGCTGAACCGGGCCCCGACCCTGCACCGCTTAGGCATCCAGGCCTTCGAGCCCGTCCTGGTGGACGGCCGGGCCTTGAAGCTCCACCCCCTGAACTGCACGGCCTTCAACGCCGACTTTGACGGCGACCAGATGGCCATTCACGTGCCCCTGTCCGCCGAGGCCCAGGCCGAGGCCCGCATCCTGATGCTCTCCGCCAACAACCTGCTCCGTCCCCAGGACGGCGGCCCCGTCACCGTGCCCACCCAGGACATGGTGCTGGGCAGCTACTACCTGACCATGGACCGCATGGGCAGCGCCGAGAAGGGCGCGGCGGAAATCTGGTGCGTGGACGCAGGAGACACCAACCTCACCGCCGGAGGCCCGGTGAACGCCGACGACTTCCTGGCGGCCAACGAGGCCATTGAGGCGGAAAACAGGGCCGCCAAAAAGGCCGGCGGGCCGGAAAAGCGGAAGGCCGTCTACAAGCCCCTGCGGATTTACGCCAATGAAAACGAGGCCCTCATGGCCTATAACGAGGGCGTCATCGGCCCCCACTGCCCCATCCTGGTCCGCCGGACCTGCACCGTGGACGGCGTGGAGCACACCCGCATCGTGGAGATCACCCCGGGCCGGATCATCTTCAACCACAACATCCCCCAGGATCTGGGCTTTGTGGACCGGAGCGACCCCGCCCACGTCTGCGACTACGAGATTACCGAGACCTGCGGTAAAAAGCAGCTGGGCAAAATCGTGGATAAAACCATCAACAAACACGGCTTCACCATGGCGGCGGAGGTCCTGGACGCCATCAAGGCCACGGGCTACAAATACTCCACCCAGGCGGCCATCACCGTCTCCATCGCCGACATGACCATCCCGCCCAAGAAGTACGAGATGGTCCGGGATACGGAGCAGAAGGTCCTGGACATCGAGACCCAGTACAAGATGGGCTTCATGACGGACCAGGAGCGCTACCGCAACGTGGTCCAGGAGTGGGAGAAGACCACGGAGGACGTGTCCGACGCCCTGCAGAAGAACCTGGACCGCTACAACCCCATCTTCATGATGGCGGACTCCGGCGCCCGAGGCTCCATGAAGCAGATCCGCCAGCTGGCGGGCATGCGGGGCCTGATCGCCAACACCGCCGGACGGACCATCGAGATTCCCATCAAGGCCAACTACCGGGAGGGCCTGACGGCCCTGGAGTACTTCATCTCCAGCCGCGGCGCCCGGAAGGGCCTGGCGGACACCGCCCTGCGGACCGCCGACTCCGGCTATCTGACCCGCCGCATGGTGGACGTCTCCCAGGAGGTTATCATCCGGGAGGAGGACTGCCACGTCACCCACGGCATCAAGGTCTCCGAGATCAGCGAGAACGGGCAGGTTATTGAGAAGCTGTCCGACCGCCTCCGGGGCCGCTTCCTGGTGGGCGACGTGGTGGACGCGGACACCGGCGAGGTGCTGCTGTCCAACGACAAAATGATGAGCGGCGCCGAGGAGGCCAAGCTGCTGGAGTCCCGGAAGTGGGTCCAGGAGAACGTACGGCCCGGGGACCGCTGCGAGTACGACCCCGCCGGGGACCCGGACAAGAAGCCCACGGTCATGATCCGCACGGTCCTGACCTGCAAGGCCCCCAGCGGCGTGTGCGCCAAGTGCTACGGCATGAACCTGGCTACCTCCAAGCCCGTGGGCCCCGGCGAGGCGGTGGGCATCATCGCCGCCCAGTCCATCGGCGAGCC
>CAJUOD010000261.1 GCA_910587875.1 uncultured Oscillibacter sp.
TACCGTCAACGGCACGGCCTATGAAATCGAGCTGGAGGAGCTGACCGGCGCGGCTCCCGCCCCGGCTGCGGCCCCCGCCGCCGCCCCTGCCGCGGCTCCCGCTGCCGCCGCCCCCGCCGGAGGCGAGCAGGTCACCAGCCCCATGCCCGGCACCATCCTGGACGTGAAGGTGGCCCAGGGCGCCGCCGTGAAAAAGGGCGACGTGCTGATGATCCTGGAAGCCATGAAGATGGAAAACGAAATCATGTGCCCCTGCGACGGCAAGGTCGCCTCCATCCACGCCTCCAAGGGCACGGCGGTGGAGTCCGGGACGCTGCTGTGCGTCATCCAGTAAGGCGCTGGAGGGACTGGAATGGAAGCTATACTGGATTTTGTAAACAGCTCGGGATTTATGCTGTTTACCCAGGGGGACAACTGGAAGTGCCTGCTGATGATTGTCATCGCCTGCGGCCTCCTCTACCTGGGTATCGTCAAGAAATTTGAGCCCCTGCTGCTGGTGCCCATCGCCTTCGGCATGCTCATCACCAACCTCCCCGGCGCGGAGATGTACCACGAGATCTTCTTCGCCGGAGGGCACATCCACTGGGACCTCATCGGCGGGTCCCCCGTCACGGCGGAGTTCCTGGCGGAGCTGAAGGCCGTGGGCGTGGCGGACGCCGTACTTGCAACAGCCACCGTGGGCCAGTCCATCTCGCCGGGACTCATTGACATCCTCTACCTCGGCGTCAAGCTGGGCATCTACCCCTGCCTCATCTTCATGGGCGTGGGCGCCATGACCGACTTCGGCCCCCTGATCGCCAACCCCAAGAGCCTGCTCCTGGGCGCCGCCGCCCAGCTGGGCATCTTCATGACCTTCGTGGGCTGCCGCCTGTCCGGCATCTTCACCTCCGCCCAGGCCGGTTCCATCGGCATCATCGGCGGCGCAGACGGCCCCACGGCCATCTACGGCGCGACAAAGCTGGCCCCGGAGCTGCTGGGCCCCATCGCCGTGGCGGCCTACAGCTACATGGCCCTGGTGCCCGTCATCCAGCCCCCCATCATGCGGCTCCTCACCACGGATGCGGAGCGCAAGATCGTTATGAAGCCCCTGCGGGAGGTCTCCAAGACCGAGAAGATCATCTTCCCCATCATGGTCGCCATCTTCGTGGCCCTGCTGGTGCCCTCCGCCGCTCCCCTGATCGCCTGCCTCATGCTGGGCAACCTCTTCAAGGAGTGCGGCGCGGTGGAGCGCCTGAGCAAGACGGCCCAAAACGAGCTCATCAACATCGTCACCATCTTCCTAGGCGTCTCCGTGGGCGCTACCGCCACGGGCCGGACCTTCCTGAGCCTCCAGACTCTGGCCATCATGGCCATGGGCATCGTGGCCTTCGGCTTCGGCACGGCGGGCGGCGTGGTCCTGGCCAAGATCATGAACCTGTTCCTGAAGGAGAAGATCAATCCCCTCATCGGCTCCGCCGGAGTCTCCGCCGTGCCCATGGCGGCCCGGGTCTCCCAGGTGGAGGGCCAGAAGGCCAACCCCGGCAACTTCCTGCTGATGCACGCCATGGGCCCCAACGTGGCCGGCGTCATCGGCTCCGCCATCGCGGCGGGCGTCATGATTTCCCTGTTCGGCTGATAGATAGGAGGTATTGTAATGGCTATGGAATTTTTGTCTAAGAAGCCCCTGTATATCACCGACACCATCCTCCGGGACGCCCACCAGTCCCAGGCGGCCACCCGCATGCGGGTGGAGGACATGCTCCCCGCCTGCGAGGTGCTGGACTCCATCGGATACTGGTCCCTGGAGTGCTGGGGCGGCGCGACCTTCGACTCCTGCATGCGCTTTCTCAACGAGGACCCCTGGGAGCGTCTGCGGAAGCTCCGCAAGGCCCTGCCCAACACGAAGCTCCAGATGCTCTTCCGGGGCCAGAATATCTTGGGCTACAAGCACTACGCCGACGACGTGGTGGACGCCTTCTGCCG
>CAJUOD010000262.1 GCA_910587875.1 uncultured Oscillibacter sp.
CGATGTCATAGGCCCAGCCGTCGCCGCCGAAGATCCACATGGACTTCTTGGCCAGGTATTCCTTGTTAGCCAGAATTTCGATGCCCAGCTTGCAGGCGTCGCAGTCGCAGTACTTTGCGCCGCTGGCCTTCAGCTCCTGGGCGTGGGCCTGGAACTGGGGCAGCTGATCGCCAAAGACCTTCGCGGCGTCGGGGCTGGCGGTGAAGGCCACAATGTCGTCCACCGTCATGATGCTCTCTTCCAGGAGCTTCACATATTCCTTGGTGGCTTCCGCGTTGGCCTTGCCGTCTTCCATGGTATCCAGCCACTTCTGGGCGGCGTCCTTCAGGCCCTGGTAGGTGTGAGGCACCGCGATCAGAGCCTCGGTCTTGGCCTTCAGGCTGTCGCGGATGGCCTTCTGGCCCAGGTACATGCCCAGGCCGTGCTCGGCGTTGTCCTCAAACAGGGAGTTGGACCAGGCGGGGCCGTGTCCCTCCGCGTTGGTGGTGTAAGGAGAGGTGGCCGCAGGTCCGCCCCAGATGGAGGAGCAGCCGGTGGCGTTGGAGATATACATCCGGTCGCCGAAGAGCTGGGTGACGAGACGGGCGTAGCTGGTCTCGGCGCAGCCCGCGCAGGAGCCGGAGAACTCAAGCAGCGGCTTGTGGAACTGGCTGCCGGGCACCGTGTTGTCCTGGAGGTCCTTCTTCTCGGCCACGTTGGCCTCGCAGTAGTTGAAGACCTCCTGCTGGGCGGCCTCCTGCTCCTGGGCGACCATCTTCAGGGCCTTCTCGCCCTTGCGGCCCGGGCAGACGCCCACGCAGACGCCGCAGCCCATGCAGTCCAGCGGGGAGACGGCGATGGTGAACTTGTATCCCTTGCCCTTTCCGGTCTTGTCGATGATTTTCGCCGCGGCGGGGGCCTTGGCCGCCTCTTCCTCGGTCATCGCGTAGGGACGGATGGTGGCGTGGGGGCAGACATAGGCGCACTGGTTGCACTGGATGCAGTTCTCGGGCATCCAGGTGGGAACGGACACGGCCACGCCGCGCTTCTCATAGGCGGCGGCGCCCAGCTCAAACTGGCCGTCCACGTGCTTGACGAAGGCGGAGACGGGGAGGCTGTCGCCGTCCATCTTGCCCACCGGATTCAGGATGGTCTTCACCTGCTCCACCAGCTCGGGCCGTCCGGCCAGCTGAGTGGTGTCGGGGGTATCCTGAGCGTCGGCCCAGTCGGCGGGGACCTCGAACTTCTTGTAGGCGGTCGCTCCGGCGTCGATGGCCTTGTGGTTCATATCCACCACGTCCTGTCCCTTTTTCAGGTAGGAGTGGGTGGCGGCGTCCTTCATATACTGGATGGCCTCGGACTCAGGCATGACCTTCGCCAGGGAGAAGAAGGCGGACTGGAGAATCGTGTTGGTCCGTTTGCCCATGCCGATTTCTTTCGCCAGGTCAATGGCGTTGATGGTGTAGACCTGGATATTATTTTTGGCGATATACCGTTTCGCCACGGCGGGCATGTGTTTGTTGACTTCCTCGTCGCTCCACTGGCAGTTGATCAGGAAGGTTCCGCCGGGCTTCACGTCCCGGACCATGGGGAAGGCCTTGATGATATAGGCGGGCACGTGGCAGGCCACGAAGTCGGCCTTGTTGATATAGTAGGGCGCGCGGATGGGCTGGTCGCCGAAGCGCAGGTGGCTCACCGTCACGCCGCCGGTCTTTTTGGAGTCGTACTGGAAGTACGCCTGGACATATTTGTCCGTGTGGTCGCCGATGATTTTGATGGAGTTTTTGTTGGCGCCCACGGTTCCGTCGCCGCCCAGGCCCCAGAACTTGCACTCGATGGTGCCTTCCGCGGCGGTGTTGGGGGCGGGCTTCTCCTCCAGGGAGAGGTGGGTCACGTCGTCCACGATGCCGATGGTGAACTGGCGCTTGGGCTCGGCCTTGGTCAGCT
>CAJUOD010000263.1 GCA_910587875.1 uncultured Oscillibacter sp.
AAAACGCGGAGGACGTGAAAAGCGGCGCCGGGCAGTACTTCACGCCCCGGCCCCTTATTCGGGCCATGGTGCGCTGTATCCGCCCGGAGCCGATGAAGACCATCGCGGATCCCTGCTGCGGCAGCGGCGGCTTTTTCCTGGCAGCTCAGGAGTACATCGCCGACCCGGAACGGTACGCCCTGGACCGGGAGCAGAAAGAATTTTTGAAAAACCAGACCTTTTACGGAAATGAGATTGTACCAGCCACCTACAAAACCGCCCTGATGAACCTGTATCTGCACAACATCGGGGATATCTATGGAACAGTCCCCGTTACCCTGGGGGATGCGCTGCTGACCGACCCCGGCTATCGAGTGGACTATGTGCTGACCAATCCGCCCTTTGGCAAGAAGTCCTCCATCACCTTCACCAACGAGGAGGGGGAGCAGGAGGAGGAAGATCTGGTATATAACCGGACGGATTTCTGGACCACCAGCTCCAACAAGCAACTGAATTTTGTCCAGCACATCAACACGCTCCTAAATGCCAGCGGTAAAGCGGCGGTGGTCGTACCGGACAATGTGCTCTTTGAGGGCGGCGCTGGGGAAACCGTCCGGAGGAAACTGCTGGAAACCTGCGACCTGCATACGATCCTGCGCCTGCCCACCGGGATTTTTTACAAGCCGGGCGTCAAGGCCAACGTGATCTTCTTTGACAAGCGTCCTGCCAGCCCGGAGCGGCAGACCAAAGAGGTGTGGGTGTATGACTTTCGTACCAACGTCCACTTCACGCTGAAGCAGCACCCTATGACCGACGCCGATCTGGAGGACTTTATCCGCTGCTATCATCCAGAAAACCGGCACCAGCGCAGTGAAACGTGGTCGGAGGAAAATCCTGATGGCCGCTGGCGGAAATTCTCTGCCCAGGAAATTCTGGATCGAGATAAAGCCAGCCTGGATATCTTCTGGATCAAGGATCAATCCCTCGCTGATCTGGATAACCTGCCGGCACCAGATGAACTGGCGGCGGACATTATTGAAAATCTTCAAAGTGCGCTGGATGGATTTCAGGAACTCATGCAGCAACTGAATACAGCGTCAGAGTGATTACTCCGCCATGATGCTTTCTCAAATGCACCCGCAAGGTTTAAGCTTTGCGGGTGTGTCTTTTTCTGCAATAATCTATGCGTTGCAAGCTCAGAACTACTGTATCGTGATTCTCTCGATACCTGCCAACGACGTCACAGCAAAAAGGTTGCCTGCGATACAGAAAATTTTTCAAAAATAAAACGTCGTTTTTAGGCTTCGGAGGTTGTGGTATAGGGATGGAGGCATCCACGTTTCCCAACAGTAGAATTTTACAAATGCAATTATAAAAAAGTTCCGTTTCACTTGCTGCAGGTTGTGGTAGAAGAGTGAGGAGGGCCAGTACAGAAAGGCAGAGAAAAAACTGACTCAACAGAAAAGGAGGTCAAGCACAGCATGAAAGAATCCAGCTATAAGAATTACGATGAGCTGCCACTGTTCCTGAACGCGGAGACGGTGGCAAAGGTGCTGGGCGTCTCATCGTCCAGCGGGTACGAACTGATGCACGAACCGAATTTCCCTGTTCTCAAAATCGGCAGCAGGATAGTCGTGCCCAAGGAGAAATTCGTGGAATGGGTATCACAGCATACTCGGGGAGGTGCAGATTGAAGTACAGGCAGTGGCCTAAACGTGATCCAGTCAAGAACTACTTCCAGCTGACCAACGAGATATTCCTGCTGGGTCTGTCGCCCGGTGCGCTGGCGGTCTACTCGTATCTGCTCTGCTGCGAGAACCGAAACACCTACCAGTGCTGGCCCAGCTACAAGACCATCGGCAGAGCGGTGAAGATGAGCGCCAACCCTGTTCGCAAGTATGTGTGTGAGCTGGAGGAACGGCAGCTCATCAG
>CAJUOD010000264.1 GCA_910587875.1 uncultured Oscillibacter sp.
GGCACCAGTGCGTCCCCTGGTGCCGCTTATGAGGCTCAACTATTTCATCGTACCGGTTTGCCGGAGTTTCAGTCCAGGATATAGGACACATCAAAGTTAACGCTGACAGAAGAGGGATTCCCCACATAAATGGAATAGGTGCCAGTTTTGTTGATGCTGAAGGTTGCAGAACCGGAACCGCCAGTAACCGTGGTATAGTAAACCGTACCATTGGAGTCCTTCAAACCAATCTGCATATTGGACGAGGTGGGCGTGTAGTCTACGCTAATCGTAATCTTCTGGCCTTTACTCATAGACTGCGCATCATAGCTCCAGGATTTTCCAGCAGCCAACTCGCCGCTTGACTCCGGGTCAATGCCATCTCCATGGCTTTCAGTGCCGGGGACATAATCGGTCTGTTCAACGTCCCCGCCCGCCTGCAATGCGTTAGAGGTCGCCACATCACTAAAGTGGGAAAATTCAGGAGCGACCACAACAGCACCGGCCTGCTTCTCCAATACATTGACCATCTGCGCCTCGTTGCTTTCAATGGTGGAGAATAGGGCCGCAGTATCCACCTCGATCACGGCGGGCTCCGTCTGGGTGTCCCTGTTGGCGGCAAATGCGGAGGTACACAGCAGGGAGCAGACCAGCAGGGATACAAGGGCCAGGGGCATAAACTGTTTCTTCATTGCAAATAACCTTCTTTCAATTAGATTTATTTCAGCCGACTCGTCAGCCGTTTGAAACCGAATACGGTATTCTTCTATGATAGAAGTGGGAAAAGGAAGGCTATAGGTTACACTGTTTCATTCTCTTTTAGAAAGTTTTGTATGGCTCTCCTACCCCTGAAATGACAGGACACCGTCTACCAGCCGTGCGATCCGCTTGCTGTGCTGCGCCACGCTCAGGTCATGGGTGATCATGATAATCGTGTTCCCCATCTCATTGAGCCGCTGGAACAGGGCAAGGATCTCTTTGCCGGTCTGGGAGTCCAGTGCGCCCGTGGGTTCGTCCGCCAGAAGCAGGGTCGGTGCCGTCACCAGCGCCCGGGCAATCGCCACACGCTGCTGCTGGCCGCCGGAGAGCTCGTTTGGCTTATGGGAGATGCGCTCCCACAGGCCCACCATCCGTATGTACTCCTCTACCATTTTTGCCGCTTCCGTCCGGGTCTTCCCCCGGATCAGCAGCGGGAGCATCACATTCTGCAGCACGGTGTACTGGGGGATCAGATGGTACTTCTGGAAGATGAACCCGATCTTCTGGTTGCGCAGAGCTGTCAAGCCAGCGTCATTGCAGGTGTTCACATCCACACCGTCCAAAAGGTATTGCCCGGAGTCCGATGTGTCCATACACCCAATGATATTCATAAGCGTGGACTTTCCCGACCCGGACGCGCCCAGGATCGCCAGGTACTCGCCCTTGTTGACGGTCAGGCTGACCCGCTTCAGTACATAAAGCCGCTCGCCGCCGGCGGTATAGGACTTTTCAATCTCGCTCAGTGTTACAATGTTTTCCGCATCCATCCCGTCAGCCCAAAACCTCAATGGACTGGATGTTCATGTCCTCCCGGTTGTCCACAGTAACAGACACAACGCTCCCCTTCTTGACGGCCGACAGGACCGTCTCCTGACCGTCGCTGTAGAACTGGGTCCCTGCGGGGACTGTGAACGTCAGGGACTCCCCGGTATATTCCATGCTCTCCACGTTGATCGGCTCCTTCTGCGTCACTACAATGCCGCTCGGAAGCTCGACCGGCGCCGGATCGCTGTCACCGTCAGCAGCGTCATCGTCCGGCAGCTCCGCGAGGGCCAGCTCAATCTCATTTCCCACGATGCTGGTCACCTTCCCGTAGAGGGACTCGTAGTTTTCATCCTCCCCGCCTGAGACATCGCCGTCCAAGAGATCGGAAGAGC
>CAJUOD010000265.1 GCA_910587875.1 uncultured Oscillibacter sp.
GACAGACCGGTTGAATGGCTATCAGGGCCGCAATGCCCGTGATGTCCTGCGAGACATGGAGCAGGCTATCGCGGAGGTTGAGGCTCGTGGGTAAGTATACTGTTGTCGTGTCCAGACGCGCTGACGAAATGCTGATACGGCACGCCAGATTTTTGGCCCAGGTGCGCGTATCGGCAGCCAGACGGATGACATCTGAGTTTGCCGATGTGCTGGATGAATTGGAGCAGAATCCCTATCAGTTTCCGGCAGAGCTGGACTACAACTTACCTGGAGGCACCTATCGAAAAGCGCTGTTCAGCAAATGGTACAAGGCGATCTTCTCAGTCGCGGAAAATACGGTCTATTTAGGGTTTACTGAAAAATGAGGAAAAGAGGAAAAGGAAAAGAGATTTGAAAATAGAGCAAAAGCGAGCGCGCCAGACGGAGGCTGGCGTTCAAGGCGAAGAGGATGAGGGCGGCCTGGGTTTTGGCGGTTTCATCCAGTTTAGCGAAAATACAATCAAGGCCGAAGCGGCGTTTTGCGTTGCCGATACGGCCTTCAACAGCGTTGCGCTCACAGGAGTCGTGAACGATTTGACGTTTGATCTTGGCGTCAGATACAGTGGCTTTTCTGCGGCCCAGAGGCGGGCCGGAGAGACGGATGCCCCGTTCTTTGCAGTAGGACCTGTTGGCTCTGGTCTGGTAGATTTTATCCGCCAGCACAGCGGCGGGATAGCAGCCAAATTTGCGCCGGTAATCCTCCACAGCGGCTTGCAGATCACCGCCTTCGTTGAAATTCTTCCAGCAGGTTTGCTCCAGATAAACGTAGCCATCCACCACGGAAAGGTGCAATTTTTGCCCAAATTCCGTAGGGTTGGGACGCTTGCCCCGCTGGATCGGCCTGACATGGGGCTGCTCCAGACTGACGATCCGATTCTCGCATTTGTGGGTGCGGTTGTCGTACATCTCTTTCTGCTGGCGGTACACAACGGGGATCACATCCAGGCGGTCCCGCAGCCAGCGGGGGTACAGGGCGCTTGCGCCGGGAACAAGCGCCTCATATTTTTCCAGCTGCCTGGTGGCCTGCTGGATATAGTGCAGCTGCTCACCAATGGCTTTCCGGCACTTGGCTTGGGTCCACTTCTTGCTTTTGGCCAGCTTCAGATAGGACTTCCGGGCCTTTTTCGCGGAATACGGCAGCTTGTGGCCGGTATGCGGCACCTCTTTCCACAAAATGTTGATTGCCGTTTCCAGATGCTCCCGGCTCTTGTTCAGCAGCTCGATGTCCGTAGGATATTTGATGTCGGCTGGGGCCACCGTGGCGTCCAGAAGCAGTTTTCCTCGGTTCTTTTTCCGTCGTTTCTCTTTCTTTTTGGACGTGTTTTTGTTTGCTTTCCCCTTCTTCCTAGCCTCTTCTCCCTTTCCTTCGCTCCCATCTACAGGCGGAACCGGTGGATTATTCCCGCCACGATCTCCATCCCCTTCATCGTTCCGGTCCACATTCCTCTGCTCCTCCGGCCACTTCCCGGTACAGACAGATTCATTGATCTTCCCTACCTCTTCCACTGGGAACCGTTTGCGGAAATGCACCATCATGGACGGGTCGAATAGCGGCTCCGGGTGAAATTCATGCAACCCCACAAAGTACTGCATATAAGGGTTTTCCTGGAGTTCCTCTACGGTTCCCTCATCTGTAATATGACAGTACTCCTTGATAAAAATCGCCCCAAACGCTATCCGGGATGGGATGGCCGGACGGCCTGTTTCCTCACTCATGTTCTGTGCATAAATCTCCTCTATGTGCTCCCATGGCATCATCTCCGCCAAACGCACCCAGCGGTTATCCTTCATGAGCCGCCCACCAAAGGGCA
>CAJUOD010000266.1 GCA_910587875.1 uncultured Oscillibacter sp.
CTGTTCGCCGGGTATGACCGGGAGGGCAAAGTACGCTACGCCGCCCTCCGGGGGACGATGGGCGACTTCAAGGGCGAGGTGACGGGCAGCGACAAGCACTACTCCTTCTCCATCTCCGCGCCCCAGGAATCGGGCAGGCTCCACCTGTTTGAATCGGCCATCGACCTGATGAGCTACGCCACCCTGATGCTGAGCCGTGGCTGGGACTGGCAGAAGGACAGCCTGCTCTCCCTGGCCGGTGTCTATCAGACCAAGCGGGAGAACGTGGTGCCCATCGCTCTCAGCCGGTATCTTCAGGAGCATCCCAACATCCACACCCTGCACCTCCACCTGGACAATGACGAGGTGGGCCGGGGCGCGGCGGCGGGCATCATGAGCGGGCTGAAAGACCGCTACACCGTGTTAGACCAGCCGCCCACCAGCGGAAAAGACGTAAACGAACTGCTCCAGCGCAAGCTGGGGCTGACACGGAGAAAGGAGGAATGGAGCCGGTGAAAGAGTATCAGGGCATGAAGATCATCGGCATTGACAACGGCTACGGCAACATCAAAACCGCCAACTGCTGTTTCCCGGCAGGGCTGACGAGCTATGACGCCGAGCCGGTGTTCAAGGACGAGCTGCTGGTCTATGATGGCCGCTACCACCTGATCGGGACGGGCCACAAGGAGTTCACGGCGGACAAGACCGGGGACGATGACTACTATCTGCTGACCCTGGCGGCGGTGGCCCGTGAACTGAACGTGTACGGTCTGACCTCCGCCAAGGTGCGCCTTGCGGTGGGCCTGCCCCTGACCTGGGTGAGCCAGCAACGGGAGGACTTCAAAGCCTACCTCATGCGTGACCGGGAGCCGACCTTCACCTTCAGAGGGAAACCCTACCGGGTGGAGATCGCCGGGGTTGACGTGTTCCCCCAGGGCTTTGCGGCGGTGGCCAGCCAGATCAGGGACTTCCAGGGCGTGAATATGCTGTGCGACATTGGAAACGGTACGATGAACATCATGTTTATCAACGACCGCAAGCCCGCCGCTGACCGAATGTTTACGGAGAAGTACGGCACCCACCAATGTATGCTGGCCGTCCGGGAGAACGTCATGCGAACCCACCACGCCACGGTGGATGACTCCATCATCAACCGTGTGCTGCGGTTTGGCATGGCGGACATTCAGGCGGACTACCTGACCACCATCCGGGAAACCGCCGCGGGATACGTCCGTGAGATCTTCCGCATCCTGCGGGAGCGTGAGTACAACCCCGCCCTCATGCGGCTCCATGTGCTGGGCGGCGGGAGCTGCCTGATCCGCAACTTTGGCGAGTATGATGCCGACCGCGTGACCATCTACGAGGACATTTGCGCCACGGCCAAGGGCTACGAGTACCTGTGCGAGATGGCGCTCCGCAAAGGTGGCGCTGACCATGCAACGTAAGAAAATGACCCTCCGCTTTGACCTTGACCGCCCGGAGGACAGACAAGCATGGGAGTACCTGCAAGGGCTTAATGCGGTGTCCCTGAATAGAACTTTGGTGTCTATTATCAATCAAGCCGCGCATATCAGCCTGATGAAAGACGATTTCCGCAGTATCATCCGGGAAGAACTTGCCGCCGCTATGAAACAGCTACCTGTTCAGTCCGTAGAGCTGGAGCCGGGGAGTGACAATGAAGCGCACGATACCATTATGGACTTTCTGGACAATTTCTTATGACGGCATTTTGCCGTCATTCTTTTTGCCCAGCAAATGACCACGACGGCATTTTGCCGTCACCATCTAAAAGAAAGAGGTGTTTTCCATGCCGGTGAAAGTGCCGCAGAGCAAGCCCCCTCCCAAGCCTGCCCGCCGTGTTTCCCCA
>CAJUOD010000267.1 GCA_910587875.1 uncultured Oscillibacter sp.
AGTGCGAGGGGCTGTACCGAAAACAGCGGTTGGCCGCCCCCATGACCTGGGCCTTGGGTGAACAGGCATACAGCAAGGGGGAATGTACCCTTTGCTGTGGAAAGCGTCAGGCGGAGGACGCCCTGCTCTTCCAAGACCTGCTCCATAGCGCCTGACTGAATCCCGGTGTAGCTGTCGGCCAGGAACTCTCCCTCATGGCTGTTGCAGTAGTCGATGCCGATGGAGCGATAGTCCAGGTAGGGCCGCAGAGTCTCCGGTACCTTATCCTCCAGACGGTCATGCTCCACCAGCCATCTGCCCAGCTCCTGGTGGGAGGTCACACCTGGAATGACCTCGTAGCAAGCCAGGCTGGCCGGTTTGATATGGGCGGCGATCCGAAGCACATCGTCCAGACTCTGTTGAGACTCCGGGTCCAGAGACTTGGACAGATGGTAGTGTTCCGCCGCGTTCATCCCGTCTATCGTCTCCGCCAGCTGGTTCAGCTTCTGGAGCGTGGAATCGCTGTCCAGCCTGGTTTGCTGGAGATGCCAGTTGAGTGCGGGGACGGAACTGTCAGCGTTCAATACCGTGGGTACGATATTGGGTTGGCCCGCCGCACGAATTTCATCAACTTTCCGTTTGAATTCATCCGGCGGCACCGGCAGTTTCAACTGTTCAAGTACCCTGCCGCTGGATATATTCAGCTTTAACATGATAGACCTCCCATCTGCTGGTCCGGCTCTTGCGCAGGAGGAAAGGGCTTGCTCAGCCGGCGCACCAGACCGAACCCGGTTTGCCGAACGCCGTCCTCATCCATCATCTCACTGCCCAGCCGGTCAAAATCAGTGCAGCCTTCTATGGCCTCCAGAACTTCGTCGTTTGCACCCATGCGGCGCAGGGCCTGACGGCCATACTCCCGTTCGCTGTCGGAGATCAGCTCATAGTCGTCGATGTCGATGGCCATATCAAGGGCCTCGGTGAAGGTGGACGGTTCTTCCACCTCCAGAGCGGCGCAGTATTTCATGATCTCGCCGTCTTTTTTAAGGCGCTGGAGACAGAGAGCCATCTCATTGGCGTCCTCTACAGTGATACTGTCCATAGGGATCAGCCGGTTCAAATAGGGCGCTGTATATTCGGCGCTGGCAATCACCGCTTGAGCGAAGTCCTCGATTCTCAGGGACTCCTTTGCCTGTCCCAGCTGCTTCTCGGAGGCGGGGAGGACAAGGGGATAACTCTGTTCTGAGGCTGTGAGTGTCAAAAGCATGGCTTTTGGCGTCTCCTCCTGCACTGGCGCTTCCTCACGGCGTTTGACAAGGCCATGGGGCGTGTATATCCCTCCAAGGGCATCCCGCTGCTCCGCGCCGATCTTGCTGTAATCCAGGTAAGGCCGGGCCTCATCGGGGAAGGAGAATTTTCCGGTCATGAACGCCGTGTCCACCAGAAAGCGGCCCAGATCCTCGTCTGTCTTAATTTTAGGGAATATCTCATAACGGTCCAGGCTGGTTGCGACATGAACCGCAAAGTCCAGATCGCCGGTACATTCCAGTTCCAGCGCCCCGGAAAAGAGGTGTTGTTCCTCCTGGGTCATACCGTTGATTCTGGCGTCCAGGGTGTTCAGCTTCTCAATGTCAGCCCCGCTCTCCAGATCGGCGTGCTGGACATACGGATAGAGGTTGGGGATGGGGCTGTTCACACCGCTGATGCTGATTTCCGCGGGCTCATCCTCAAAGCCTGCGATCAGGCTAAAGATCGTGCTTGCCGCCTCATCACGGGTAGTGGGGATATCGAGCGCAATACCGTAACTCCGGCACTCCAGGTAAAGA
>CAJUOD010000268.1 GCA_910587875.1 uncultured Oscillibacter sp.
AGCACCCCCTCCTCACCCGGCGGCCCTTCCGCAGTCCCCACCACACCGTCTCCGCCTCCGCCCTCACCGGCGGCGGGCCCGCCATGCGGCCCGGGGAGATCTCCCTGGCCCACAACGGGGTCCTCTTCCTGGACGAGCTCCCTGAGTTCCGCCGGGACGCCCTGGAGGTCCTCCGCCAGCCCCTGGAGGACGGGGAGGTCACCATCTCCCGGGCCGGGGGCACCCTGCGCCTCCCCGCTCGGTTTCAGCTCATCTGCGCCATGAACCCCTGCCGCTGCGGCTGGCGGGGCCACCCGGATCGGCGCTGCACCTGCTCCCAGCGGGACCGGGAGCGGTACGTGGAGAAGATCTCCGGCCCCCTGCTGGACCGGATCGACCTCCATGTGACGGTGCCCTCGGTGGAGTACGAGGCCATGCGCCGCCGGGAGACGCCGGAGTCCTCCGCCCAGGTCAAGGCCCGGGTGGACGCGGCCCGGGCCATCCAGGCGGAGCGCCTGGCGGGCAGCGGCGCGGCCTGCAACGCCCAAATCGCCCCGGCGCAGCTGGCGGCCTTCTGCCGCCTGGACGAGGCCGGGGAGAAGCTGATGAAGAACGCCTTCCAGCGCATGGGCCTGACGGCCCGGTCCCACGACCGCATCCTCCGGGTGGCCCGGACCATCGCCGACCTGGACGGGGAGGCGGACATCGGTGCGGCCCATCTGGCGGAGGCCATCCAGTACCGGAATACGGACATTTTGAAGGGATAAGAAAAAAGCGGAGGTTCCGTTTGGAACCTCCGCTTTTCCTATGAGAAGCGCGATGCTCAATCCATGGACAGGGGGGCGGTCTCCGCCGCCGTGCTGACGGCGTTCCCCAGGATGATGGGCTCGGAGGGCTCCTCCGGCTCCTCCGCCTCGGGGATCAGCTGCTCCGCCGCGTTGTGGTAGGCCGTCAGGCCCGTGCCGGCGGGGATCAGCTTGCCGATGATGACGTTTTCCTTCAGGCCCGCCAGGCGGTCGCTCTTGCCCTTAATGGCGGCCTCCGTCAGCACCTTCGTGGTCTCCTGGAAGGAGGCGGCGGAGAGGAAGGAATCCGTGGCCAGGGAGGCCTTGGTGATGCCCATCAGCAGCTGGGTGCCCACGGCGGGGCGCAGGGGCTCGCCGTTCTCCTGAGTCTCCCCGGCGGCGTTCCGGCGCTGGATGTCCTCGTTGGCGTTCTCCAGCTCCAGGACGTCCACCATGGAGCCGTCCAGCAGATTCGTGTCGCCCGCGTCCTCCAGGCGGACCTTCCGCATCATCTGGCGGACAATGACCTCGATGTGTTTGTCGTTGATATCCACGCCCTGCTGGCGGTACACCCGCAGGACCTCCTGGATCAGGTAGTTGTACACCGCGTCCGCGCCCCGGATGCGGAGCACATCGTGGGGGTTCAGGGCGCCGTAGGTCAGCTGGCGGCCCGCCTCGATGACGTCCCCGTCCTTCACCAGCAGACCCGTGTGGGGCACGGCGTAGGTCCGGGTATCCCCGTCGGGGGCGGTGACGATGATGTTCAGCAGGCTCCCCTTGGTGGCCTCCTCAAAGCGGACCGTGCCGCCGATCTCCGCCAGGGTGGCCATGCGCTTGGGCTTCCGGGCCTCGAAGAGCTCCTCGACACGGGGAAGGCCCTGGGTGATGTCCCCGCCGGCCAGGCCGCCGGTGTGGAAGGTCCGCATGGTCAGCTGGGTGCCGGGCTCGCCGATGGACTGGGCGGCGATGATGCCCACCGCCTCGCCGGGGCCCACGG
>CAJUOD010000269.1 GCA_910587875.1 uncultured Oscillibacter sp.
ATCATACTTTTTCCTTTCTGCCCTCGTGACCTCCGGGGCGGGCCGTTTGTTAATCCCAGAAGGGGCGGATCTGACCGTTCCAGGCTTCCCACTGCCAGGCGCCACGCCCGACGTTGAAGCGGATGTAGTGGTAGTCGGTGGCGCAGTAGATCGGGCGGCGGTCGATCTTCTTCCCGGTCCGGCGGAGCTGGTGGTGCCGGTTGACCTCGTACTCGTCGATCTCATGCAGGATCGTGACCTTGCTGCGGTCAAAGCCGAACTCGCTGCAGACCCAATCCAGGGCCTCGGCATCGGTCATGTAGCGCGCTGCGCCGCCGGGGACGCTCTCGGCCAGGTCGGTGTACTGCTCCTGAGTGACGTTGTGGGTATCCTCGTAGGGCTTCCACTCCTGCTCCCGCTCCAACTCCTTCTTCAGGCGCTCGATCTCGACGTCGCGGCGGGTGAGCTCGGTGGCCTGGTCACGCTGTGCTTTGAGGGTGGCCATGTTGACCTCGCGCTGAATGCGCTCGGCCATCCCGTCGGCGTTCTTCTTGTAAGCCTTGCAGAAGGCGTCCTTGTCGCCATCAAAGTCCATGTAGGCCCGCTCAATGGCCTCGTACTGTACCAGCGTGGGATAGAAGCCGGTGCGCTTCTCAAATTCCTCGATCATCATAATCGATTGCCTCCTTGATTTTTTTGCCTTACTCTGTTATCATGGAGGCGGGCCGGGGTAAGGCTCCCGGCACCGCCCATTTGGGTTTGGGTAGCGGTTCTCTTGGTAGGGGGTCCGCTACCCGTTTTTATTCACCCATGATCCGCTTGACGCTCTCGCGGAGTTCTTCGAGCGTTTCGCACTTGGCGATGAGCTCCAGCACCGCACGGAGCAGGGCCATCGTGGTGTTCATCTCGTCCATTTCCTCACTTCCTTTCTTAAGGGGCTGGCCGCCCCTGCCTTACAATCCTTATATTACACTAATTCGTGTCGTTTGTCAATACCTATTTTACATTTTTTCGTGGATTTTGAAAAAAACTTTTGACAAGTGACATGAATTGGTGTATAGTAGTCGTAGGAGGTGACGCCATGGACATTACGGTGGCCGAAAAGATACGGCTGATTATGAAGCGTCAGAATAAAACGATGGGGGACATCGCCGAAGCCTCTGGGCAGACCCGGCAGAACCTATCCAATAAAATGACGCGGGGAAACTTCACCGAGAAGGATATTCTGGCCTTGGCGGGGGCTTTGGGCTGCCAAGTTGAGATCCGATTCACACTCCCTGACGGAACCGAGATTTGAGGAGGCCGACGATGAGCTACTTTTCTACCCCGGACAGCTATGAAAGGGTGTACCTTTCCTTTGACCCCATGCACTGCCTTATGCAGGAGCGGAATATCACCGACCTTCAGCTGGCTAAGAAAGTGGGCGTGAAGGTGGACGTGATCCGGAACACCTACAAGTACCTGGACACAGTGACGCTTTCCACGGTGCGGAGCATCTGCGAGGCCCTCGACTGCGGCCCCGGAGATCTGATGACCGCCGGGAAGGTCGAGTGCATCCCTGCCAAAAAAGAAGACCCGGACGCCAGGTGAGCGTCCGGGAGGGGAGAGCAGGGGCATATTCCATTTTAAGCAGGGAGGCCGTGCCGGACCTCTCTGCTTTTTTCTGTCCATGTACAGCCCCCGCGCCCATCCAGGCCCGCCAAGCCCGATGGACAGTGAAATCCTAATCAAGCCGCTCTCCTTATGGCCGGAGTATAGCACGG
>CAJUOD010000270.1 GCA_910587875.1 uncultured Oscillibacter sp.
CAGGGCGTTCATCACGGTGGGCATGGGGGTCTTAGAGCGCATCATGTTCCAGAAATTCTGGCGGTACTCATCGGTGGCACGGCCGGTCTTGGCAGTTTCCTTGCCGTTCATGGGCTTGCCAGTGAGAGGCTTGTTCACCGGGCGGTTCAGTTCCGCATCCAGCGCCTCCTGACGTTCCAGACGGGCGATCTCCTTGCCGAGATCGGTAATTTCCTGCTCCATGCGGGAGTAGGTGGCATCGTCCTCAGCGGACAGCATACCTTTGTCGTTTCTGTGGGAATCCAGGAATGCCTTGGTGGCCTCCCAGGCTTTGGCGCGCTTTTCGCGCAGTTCAAGAATAGTCATAGTCGTTATCCTCCTTAAAATTTCATCAAATTAAGCCGCTCGTAGAGACTATCCACGGAACGGCCCTGGGGTTTGGGGTCTTCAGTTTTCTTAGGATGGGTCTTGCACTTCGCTGCGATCTTATTCATAAGGGAATTGACCACAGCGGCTTTGGAATAAAGCATGGACACCGCAGGCGGCTCCATATCCTCCGGCACTTCAGAGCGTTTCATGACTTCATCTGCAAAGCCAAGTTCTACTGCCTTTCCCGCGTCCATCCAGGTCTCTGCGTCCATAAGGTGAGAGAGCTTGGCGCGGGACAGACCGGTCTTGATCTCATAGGCGTTGATGATGGAATCCTTGACGCTCGACAGCATCTCGATGGCCTTCTGCATCTCTGCGGTATCGCCCATCGCCACGGTCATAGGATTGTGGATCATCATCATGGATACCGGAGATACCAGTACACGGGTACCAGCCATCGCGATCACACTGGCCGCAGACGCCGCAATGCCATCGATCTTGACCGTGACGTTGTGGGGATAGTCCATCAGCATATTATAGATCTGGGCTGCCGCCACGCAGTCGCCGCCGGGAGAATTGATCCAGACGGTGATGTCGCCGGAGCCCGCCATCAGTTCCTCCTTAAAAAGCTGGGGCGTGACGTCATCGTCAAACCAGCTTTCCTCGGCGATAGTGCCGCTCAGGAACAGCGTTCTCTCCACTGTTTCCGTCTGGGTCTCCTGATTCGTCACCGTCCTGTTCTTCCACTTCCAGAACTTCTTCATCGGGGTTTTCCTCCTTTCCGTCATCGTTCGGTTGTGTATCTGCAAAAGCTCCGGCGTTACCAAGCGGGAGCATATTGCCGTTGATAAGGTAGAGATCGCCGCCATCCTCAGCGGGGATGCGGTCCATGTTCTCCAGCTCACGGATGTCGTTGGCGCTCATCCAGCCGTTCTGCCTTGCCGTGGCATAGCCGGTCATGCGGCTTGCGTAGTCGCCACGGAGCAGGCCCTCCACATTGAACTTGGTAAAATACTGTTTCTTTTCCTCTGCGGAAAAGAGCGTCCGCTGGATGGACTGTTCCCAGCGCACAAGCCAGGGCTCCAGAGTGTATTTCACGAACTCCAGCGACTGCTGCTCAATATTGGAGAAGCTGGACTTTTCCAAGTCGCCAACCATATGGGGTGGCACTCGGAAAATACGGGCGATCTCGTTGATCTGAAATTTTCTCGTTTCCAAAAACTGCGCCTGTTCCGGGGAGATGCCGATAGGCGTGTATTTCATGCCCTCCTCCAAAACGGCTATCTTATTGGCGTTGCCGCTGCCGCCGAAGGTGGACTGCCAGCTCTCCCGGACACGCTGTGGGTCTTTGATGGTCCCCGGATGCTCCAGCACACCGCCGGGAGCAGC
>CAJUOD010000271.1 GCA_910587875.1 uncultured Oscillibacter sp.
TCTTGTCGTCCACCAGGTGGTGGAGCTTGAGGAAGTAGACGTAGCCCACGGTGACTTTATTGTCGAAGGGCTCGCCGGTGCGCCCGTCGTACAGGACGCTCTTTCCGTCGGGGTCCAGCCCCGCCTCGGCCAGCATGGCCTGGATGTCCTCCTCCCGGGCGCCGTCAAAGATGGGGGTTGCCACCTTGCAGCCCAGGGCGTGGGCGGCGTAGCCCAGATGGACCTCCAGCACCTGGCCGATGTTCATACGGCTGGGCACGCCCAGGGGATTCAGCACGATGTCCAGCGGCGTGCCGTCGGGCAGGAAGGGCATATCCTCCTGGGGCAGAACCCGGGAGACGACGCCCTTGTTGCCGTGGCGTCCCGCCATCTTGTCGCCGACTTGGATCTTCCGGCGCTGGGCGATATAGACCCGGACCACCATGTTCACGCCGGGGCCCAGCTCGTCGCCGCCCTCGCGGGTGAAGACCTTGGTGTCCAGCACGATGCCGCTCTCGCCATGGGGGACCTTCAGGGAGGTGTCCCGGACTTCTCTGGCCTTCTCGCCGAAGATGGCCCGGAGGAGGCGCTCCTCGGCGGTCAGGTCCGTCTCGCCCTTGGGGGTGACCTTGCCCACCAGGATGTCCCCGGCCTTGACCTCCGCGCCCACGCGGATGATGCCGTTTTCGTCCAGATCCTTCATGGCGTCCTCGCCCACGTTGGGAATGTCCCGGGTGATTTCCTCGGGGCCCAGCTTGGTATCCCGGGCGTCAATCTCGAACTCCTCAATGTGGATGGAGGTATAGAGGTCCTCCCGGACCAAGCGCTCGTTCAGCAGGACGGCGTCCTCGTAGTTGTAGCCCTCCCAGGTCATGAAGCCCACCAGGATGTTCCGGCCCAGGGCGATCTCGCCCTGGTCGGTGGCGGGGCCGTCCGCCAGGACGGTGGGGTCCTCCAGAATCCGGCCCTCGGCGTCCACCTTCCGGCCGTGGACCCGCTCGCCCACTTCCACGATAGGCCGCTGGTTGATGCAGGTGGTGTGGTTGGAGCGGAGGAACTTTACCAGCTTGTAGTCCTTGGTCTCTCCGCTGTCGTATTTCACGGTGACATGGCGGGCGTCCACGGAGGTCACCACGCCGTCGCCCTCCGCCAGAACCACGATTTCGGAGTCAATGCAGATCTTGTGCTCCATGCCGGTGCCCACGATGGGGGCCTCGGGCCGGAGCAGGGGCACGGCCTGGCGCTGCATGTTGGCGCCCATGAGGGCCCGGTTGGCGTCGTCGTTGGGCAGGAAGGGAATCATGGCCGTGGCGATGGAGACCATCATCCGGGGGGAGACGTCGATATAGTCCACCATCTCCCGGTCCACGTCCACAATCTCGTCCCGGTGCCGCCCGGTGATACGGGCGTTCACCAGGCAGCCGTTTTCGTCCACGGGCTCGGCGGCCTGGCCCACGATGAAGTTGTCCTCCTCGTCGGCGGTCATATAGGTGATTTGGTCGGAGACCTTCCCGGTCTCCTTGTCCACCGCCCGGTAGGGGGCCTCAATGAAGCCGTACTCGTTGATCCGGGCGTAGGTGGCCAGGTAGGAGATCAGGCCGATGTTGGGACCTTCGGGGGTCTCGATGGGGCACATGCGGCCGTAGTGGCTGTAGTGGACGTCCCGGACCTCCATGTTGGCCCGCTCCCGGGAGAGGCCGCCGGGACCCAGGGCGGAGAGGCGGCG
>CAJUOD010000272.1 GCA_910587875.1 uncultured Oscillibacter sp.
CCAGGACTGCCGCTTCCACATCATCGAACAGGAGGAGCCTGACCTTGGAACTGAAATTTGACGAGCGGGGCCTGATCCCTGCCATCGTCCAGGACCACTACACCAAGGAGGTCCTGACCCTGGCCTATATGAACGCCGAGAGTCTGGCCATCACCATCGACGAGCGCCGGACCTGCTTCTGGAGCCGAAGCCGCCAGGAGCTCTGGCGGAAGGGGGAGACCAGCGGGAACCGCCAGCACGTGGTCTCCATCACCGCCGACTGCGACTGCGACGCCCTGGTGGTGGAGGTGGTGAAGGACGGCCCCGCCTGCCACACCGGGGCGGAAAGCTGCTTCTTCAATGAGATCTATCTCTCCGACGAGCTGAAGGCCTTCAGCTATGAGGGCCTCTACCGCCTCATCGCCGGGCGGAAGACCAGCCCCAAGGAGGGCAGCTACACCACCTACCTCTTTGAAAAGGGCCTGGACAAGATCCTCAAAAAGGTGGGAGAGGAGTGCACCGAGGTCATCATCGCCGGGCGGAAGGAAGACAAGGAGGAGACGGTCTATGAGATCGCCGACCTCTGCTATCACGTGATGGTCTTGATGGTCCAGATGGGCGTCACCGTGGAGGATATCACCCGAGAGCTGGAGAAGCGCCACGTGGTGGACCACAAGGTGAAGCAGGAGCGGATGCAATGAAAAACATCTGCTCCGTCCACACCCACTCCACGCTGTGCGACGGAAAGAGCTCCCTGGCGGAGATGGCCCGGGCGGCTTTTGAGGCCGGGGCGGTGTCCTTCGGGGCCTCGGGCCACAGCCACACGGAGGTCCCCTGGGACCAGGGCGGCGTGCTGCCCCTGGACCTGACAGAATATCGGGACGAGCTGCTCCGCCTGCGGGAGGCGTACGCCGGCCGGATGGATGTGCTGCTGGGCATCGAGCAGGACAGCCTGTCCCCCCAGCCCGTGCCGGAGTGGGCGGACTACTGGATCGGATCAGTCCACAACCTCCGCCGCCCGGAGGGCTTCGCCAGTGTGGACTACTCCCCGGAAAAGCTGGAGAAGGACTGCCGGACGATGTTTCGGGGGGACTTCCTGGCGATGGCGGAGGCTTATTTTGGGGACGTGGCCGCTATGGCGGCCCGAAAGCCCGCGATTCTGGGCCACATCGATTTGATTTCCAAGTTCAACGAGGACGGCGGCTTCTTCGATGAAGCCGACCCCCGCTATCAGGCCGCCGCCCTGGGGGCCCTCCATGCGGCGGACCCAAGGGAGACGCTGCTGGAGATCAACACCGGGGCCATGTCTCGGGGCTATCGGAGCGTCCCCTATCCGGCCCTGTTCCTTTTGAAGGAGTGGCGGGCCATGGGGGGGAGCATCATCCTCACCGCCGACGCCCACAGCGCGGGCGCCATTGTCCACGGCTACGCCCAGGCGGCGGAGCTGGCCCGGGCGGCGGGCTTTGACCGCTCCGTGCTGCTGACCCTCTCGGGCCGGGAGGAGCGGCCTCTGGATATTTGAGACAATAATTTGAGACAGCAAAAAGACGCGGGGACTGCCGTTTGGCAACTTCCGCGTCATTTTTTT
>CAJUOD010000273.1 GCA_910587875.1 uncultured Oscillibacter sp.
AAAAAAGCCCTCTCCCTTTTTCCAGCTCATGCCGCACCTGCAATGCTGCAAGCCGATAAACTGCTGCTTCATTTTCCTGCCGCAGTTCGGACAAATCTTGTTGCTGCGGCCCTTCTTCCGGGGCGTGGCCGGAGTTTTCTTTTTGGGCGGCGGGTCCTCTGGAATCCCATGCTCCTGGATGCGGGTTTCATATCGGGGCAGTTTGGAGAGGAACTCCCGGTGTACCTCGTCATAGGGAACCCATATCGCAAGAGATTTTATCTTATCGTAGATTCTGGCGGTGATCTTTTCAGCAGCTTCATCCCCAGGCATTTCCCCGTGTTCCTGGTAATGCTCACAGACGGCCCGGAACATCCATTCTGAAATTTTCGCCTTTTGCTTCTGCCGCAAATCCTTATAGGTTTTGTTTGGCTTGGCCTGCATTTTGTAAGCAAGCGAGTGGTGGTTTACCTTCATAAAATGTTTCATCCCTGCTGGTCAATATGCTGAGATTATATGCCGATAGCGGGGACCTGTCAATCGTCTGCTCATAAAATCAGAGCGGGTTAAGAAATTCTTTCTTCAAACGGTCAACCACGTCCAAAATGGTCTTTTGTTGGCTTTCGCTCAAATCGTCCAGATAAAGATATGAGCGATTTTCCATCCCCAGCATATAGTCCAAGGACGTATTGTAAAGCACCGCCAGTTTGACAAGCTGCTCCACGCTGGGAGTGATGGTATTGCACTCATAGCCGCTGATTGTAGCCCGTGTCACTTCCAGCCGGTCCGCAACATCTGACTGTGAAAGCCTTTTGCCCTCTCGCAGTTCTTTCAGTCGTATTCCAAAATCATAAATAGCCATACCGTCACCCCCTGACTTTGCCTTTATTCTACAAGACGGATAGCAATTTTAACTTATCATTTTTATCTTAATTGCGACATTTATAATTGACAGTCTGCCACAGGCAATATAGAATATTCGAGAAACCATCAAAGGGGGAGGTTTTTAGATGGTAGGTACAACCTGCGCCTTCACTGGCCACCGTCCGCATAAATTTCCCTGGAAGGACAATGAGGCGGACCCACGGTGCATAGCGTTGAAAGAAACCCTGGCGAGGCAGATCGCAACGCTGGCCGGGGCCGGGGTGACAGAGTATTTTACCGGAGGCGCGGACGGAACCGACTGCTGGGCGGCGGAGATCGTGCTTGACCTCCGTGAGAAAAATCCCGCGCTGAAACTCCGCTGTGTCCTGCCCTATGGAGGGCAGGCGGACAGGTGGAGTGATTCAGCGCGGGAGCGGTATCATTCTATTCTGAAACGGGCCGATTCGGTTGACTATGTGAGCCGCCAATACTATGACGGCTGCATGATCGACCGAAACCACCGGCTGGTGGAATCGGCTGGCCTGCTGCTGGCGGTTTTCAGCGGAGTGCGGCGCAGCGGCACCGGCGCAACGGTCAACTATGCCCGGAAGTTGGGGCGGGAGATTATCGTGATTGACCCGCTTACCCGGTCTGTGACCCATGAGGGGGGCGGAGCATGAAACGGTTTCCTCTTT
>CAJUOD010000274.1 GCA_910587875.1 uncultured Oscillibacter sp.
AGACACCCAGCCCAAGGACTTCAATACTCTGGTACGCCTCTCCGGCTTCTCCCACGGCACTGACGTGTGGCTGGGCAACGCCCGGGAGCTCATCGTCAGCAAGACGGCGACGGTTCTGGAGACCGTGGGCTGCCGGGACGACATCATGCTGTACCTCATTTCCAAGGGCCTGGACCCCAAGATGAGCTTTAAAATCATGGAGTCCGTCCGGAAGGGGAAGGTGAAGAAGGGGGGCTTTGAGCCCGGTTGGGAGGAGGCCATGCGGGAGCATGACGTGCCCGGATGGTACATCGACTCCCTGGCGAAGATCGGCTACCTGTTCCCCAAGGCCCACGCCGTGGCCTATGTCATGATGGCCTTCCGCATCGCCTGGTACAAGGTCCACGAGCCCCTGGCCTTCTACGCCACCTTTTTCTCCGTCCGGGCCAAGGCCTTCGACGCGGAGTTCTGCTGCGCCGGAAAAGAGGCGGTGAAAAAAAAGATCCGGGAGATTGAAAACAACAAGGACGCCACGGCGGTGGAGCAGAACCTGCTGACCACCCTGGAGGTCTGCTATGAGTTCTACCTCCGGGGCTTCCACTTTGACACCATCGACATCTACCGCTCCGACGCCACCAAATTTGTGATTACGGACGGCGGGCTGCTGCCGCCCTTCACCACGGTCCACGGCCTAGGAGAGGCGGCGGCCCTGGACACGGTGGAGAAGCGGAAGGGGAAGGAGTTCATCTCCATTGAGGAGTTCGCCCTGTGCTGCAACAAGCTCTCGAAAACCCACATTGAACAGCTGAAGGCCCTGGGGGCCTTCGCGGGCATGGCGGAGACCAGCCAGATTACCTTATTTTAAGAACGAGAACGTCGGGAGGGATCAATGAAAAATCAACTGCGGGGAATCGCCCTCATTCTGCTCAGCATCGCGCTGATGCTCGGCGCTCTGGGGGATGGGTGGAGATACTTTTTCGACTTAAGTATCAGCTGGCAGCACGTGTTTGCAGCGGTTGGCATCGTTGGGACCGTGATAGTTTTTCTGCCTGATAAAAAAGGAAAGAAGTAGGGTCAAAAAAAGAGGAGAGGGGACAGCAAGTCCTCGCTCCTCTTTTCTTTATGTATCCGCCTCCATGGCCCGCCGGAGCATCCGCTCCGTCAGGCCCTCGGCCAGGTAACAGAGGCGGCGGAACTGCTTCCCCACGTCATAGCGCATGCCGTCGTTCAGCCAGGCCGTGATCTGCCCGAAGCACTCGCACTGGTAGAAGCGGACGATGACCGTCCGGTCCTCCGCCGGGATGGGGACGCTGCCGATGGCCGCGGCGGCGTAGTCCTCCACCACCCGGCGGCACACGTCCATCAGGCACAGCTCAAAGAGATCCCGGTGGGCGGACTGGTTGATGTGCAGCACCGCCTGGCGGTGCTCCAGGGCGAAGCGGGAGGCGGTCTCCAGGCAGTCCGCCAGGGAGAGGGCGGGGCCCTGGGCGGCGATGATGCGGTCCGCCTGGTCCATGATGATCTCCTCCAGC
>CAJUOD010000275.1 GCA_910587875.1 uncultured Oscillibacter sp.
CCCCAGCGCCGGCATGGCGGTCCCCCGGATATCCAGGGCGGCGGGGATGCCCCGCTCCGCGAGAAGGCTGTGGAGGTTCTTCGCCCTGGTCTCCCCGCCGCAGAGCAGCAGCACGGCGCTGCCGCTGGCCCGGTACTGTTCCAGGTCCGTGACAGCGGTCTCCAGGCTGCCGCCGTAGGAGCTGAGCTGCCGGGCGTTGACGCTCAAAAGCCCCTTGGGCGGGTAGGGATAGCGTGAGGTGGGCAGGGCGTTCGCCATGACCACCGGGAAATCCGACAGGGCGGCGTAGAGCTCCTCGGCGGAGAGGAGGAGCTTGGCGTAGTCCCCCGCCAGAATCCCCGCCTCCATCAGGGCCTCCAGGTCCTGGCGGTTTTGGAGCAGGGCCCCTTTCACCCGCTCGTCCACCCGGCCCGCCTCGCAGAGGAAGACCACAGCGTCCCCGGGCAGGTAGTGGACTCCGGCGGCGGCCTTGGGATAGACGGCGGCCAGGTAGCGGTCCATCCCCTCGGGGACGGAGCCGTTTTTCAGGCGCTCGCCGTCCTCCCGGAGGCGGGCGGCGGCGGGGGCGCCCTTTTTCTCCAGCTTTGCCGCCAGAGCCAGGAGCTTTGCCGCCAGGCCCTCCAGCCCCCCCTCCGCCTGCCGGGGCAGGACCTCGGCGGCGGGAAGAATCAGGGCGGAATCCAGATTCTCCGTCCGCCGCTGGGTGCCGGGGTCGAAGGCCCCCATGGAGTCGATTTCGTCGTCGAAGAACTCGCAGCGGACCGGACGGTCCATCAGCGGGGAGTACACGTCCAGAATGCCGCCCCGGAGGGCGAACTGGCCCACGCCCTCCACCTGCTGGCAACGGAAGTACCCGGCGGAGAGAAGCCGGTCCGTCAATTCCGGCAGCTCCTGCCGCTGCCCCACCCGTAAGGTGAGCGACAGATCCTTTAGAAGCGCCGGAGACAGCGTCCGGGCCATCAAAGCGTCCGCAGTGGCCACAACGGCCGGTGGCGCCCCCTGGGCCATGGCGAAAAGGGCCG